>JADZBU010000281.1 GCA_020851955.1 Chromatiaceae bacterium
AGGCGCTCCTTGGTATGGTCCCGAATGGCCTCGAGATCGGTGAGGGGGGCCAGGGCGGCGGGTTCGGCCCGACCGAGGGCATCATCGATGCGGTAGAGGTGATAGTAGGGCCAAAAGATGAAGACCAGGATGAAAACCAAGAGGAGGGCAACCAGAAAGCGCATGACGACCTGCCGACCGGATCGGTCGTGTGGGGGAAAAGGGATGCCATTCTAGTCCCCCGTCCCCCCGCCAGCCAGGGGCCAGCGTCGGGACAGGCTATAATGCTCGAGGTATCCATAAGATAGCGGGGGGGCGATTCGACGATGGAAGATATCACCCAAAGCCTGGCGCTGACCCTGGGCGTGGGTTGGGCCAGCGGCATCAATCTCTATGCCGCCATTCTGGTATTGGGCTACCTGGGCCTGACCGGGCGCATGGACCTGCCCGCAGGCCTGGAGGTCCTGAGCGATCCCCTGGTGATGTTCACGGCGGGTTTCATGTACCTGATGGAGTTCTTCGCCGACAAGACCCCCGGCGTGGATACCGTCTGGGACAGCATCCACACCTTTATCCGCATCCCCGCCGGCGCCCTCCTGGCCGCGGGGGCGGTCGGCGACATCGGCCCCGGCGCCGAACTGGCGGCGGCCCTGGCCGGAGGCGGCCTGGCGGCGGCTACCCATGCCGCCAAGGCCGGTGCCCGTGTCATGATCAACACCTCGCCCGAGCCCTTTAGCAATTGGGCGGCCTCCTTCACGGAGGATTTCGCCGTGGTGGGCGGTCTGCTGGTGGCCGTCAACCACCCCCTGGTCTTCCTGGTGCTGCTGGTCCTCTTTATCCTGCTGTTGATCTGGCTGCTACCCAAACTCTGGCGCGGCATCAAGCGCGTTTTCAGCGCCCTCGGGCGTTTATTCGGGGCTAGGCCCGCGGCGCCTCCGCCGCCGCCACCCCAGCCACCCGGCGGGCCACCCCGGCTGGAACGGCCCAAAGGCGAGGACTGAGACATGCTTCCTGGCGTCAAGACCTATCTCGTCGGCGGCGCGGTCCGCGATCGGCTTCTGGGGCGGCCGACGACGGAGCGTGATTTCGTGGTGGTCGGGGCCACTCCCCAACAGCTGCTGGACCTGGGATTCCGTCAGGTCGGGGTGGATTTCCCCGTCTTCCTGCATCCCAAGACCAAGGACGAATACGCCCTGGCGCGCACCGAGCGCAAGACCCTGCCAGGTTATCGGGGCTTCGTGGTCCATGCCGAACCGGACGTCACCCTGGAGGAGGACCTGCGTCGCCGTGACCTGACCATCAATGCCCTGGCGGAGGACGAGGCGGGCGGCATCATCGACTACTACGGTGGCTTGCGGGATCTCGCGGCCCGCCGGCTGCGGCATGTGTCCGAGGCCTTCGCCGAGGACCCGGTCCGCATCCTGCGCGTGGCGCGGTTCGCCGCCCGCTACGCCGATCTGGGCTTCGAGATCGCTGACGAGACCCTGGACCTGATGCGCGCCATGGTCGCCGCCGGGGAGGTGGACGCCCTGGTGCCGGAACGGGTCTGGCAGGAACTGCACAAGGCCCTGACCGAGACCCGGCCCTCGCGCTTCTTTCAGGTGCTGCGGCAGTGCGGGGCCCTGGCGCGCCTCTTCCCGGAGCTGGACCGGCTCTGGGGCGTGCCCCAGCCAATTCAGTGGCATCCCGAGATCGATACCGGCGTCCATGCCATGATGGTGCTGGATATGTCCGCTCGCGTCTCGGCGGAGACGGAGGTGCGGTTCGCCGCCCTGACCCATGATCTCGGCAAGGGCACCACCCCGGCGGACATTCAGCCTAGCCACAAAGGCCACGAGGAACGCGGCGTAACCCTGATTCATGACCTTTGCGAACGTTTCCGGATACCGATCCGCTATCGGGAATTGGCGGTGATCGCCGCCCGCTACCACGGCCTGGTCCACAAGGTCGTCGACCTGCGGCCCGCCACCATCGTCGAGGTCCTGGAGGGCGCCGACGCCTTCCGGCGACCCGAGCGCTTCGAACGGTTATTGCGGGTCTGCGAGGCGGATTACCGCGGCCGCGAGACCTACCAGGAACGCCATTATCACCAGGCCGATCGGTGGCGCGCCTATCTGGCGGCGGTTCAGGGCATCGATATCGGGGCCATCGCCCGCGCGACGGGGGAGCGGGGGCGCATCCCGGAGCGGGTGCGCGAAGCCAGGGCCCAGGCGGTGCGGGCCATCCAGGAGCAGACGGAGACGGCCTGACCGGCGGGTACCCAGCGCCTCCCTCAGGTGCGCTCCTGGATGTATTTCAAGGCCCGGCTCAGGCTGAGTTCGATGTTGGAGGGGCCGGTCCTGATCAGAAAGGCCTCCTCGTTATTCTTGGCCCTCAGAAAGACCGGGGTGCGGGAGCGCTCGCACTCCACGGCGCCGATCCGCTTGCCCTCCAGCTCGTAGAGCTCGAACCGCACCTGTTGGGCATATTCGGCGCCCAGGTGCTGGTTGAGCAGATTCTTGAAGTGCAGCAGGCACTTGTCCTCGTTCTCGAAGCCGTCCGCAGCCAGGCCGAGCAGGGTGCCATCATCGGCCACCCCCAGCAGCACGATGCCCCCCTCGGTGTTGAGGAAGGCCGTGACGCCCTTGAGCCAGGCCAGCTCGATCTCCTTCCCGGGTCGGCCGGAATGGAGGTTCTGGCGCATGGTGGATTTGAATTCGAGATGGGCATCCTCGCCCCGGCCAATGAGGTCGTAGAGGTCACGTTCGGGATTGGCGCGGTCGATGGTCAGGCGGGGCAGGTCGCGCAACTGGCGGCTGTATTTGCGGATCACCACGGCGGCCAGGGCAATGCCGAGTCCGGCGATGACCAGGGTGATCAGGACCAGGGCGGGCCAACGGCTGGTCAGGGCGGCGCCGGGCGTGGATTCGGGCATGGCGATACCAAACCAGGCCCCCGCGGGGTTGTCCGAGAGAGGCCGAAACCCGCCCAGCCAGGCTTGGCCACCACTGACAAAGGGCACCAACTCCGCGCTGGGCCGACCCGCGGCGCGCCAGGCGGCGGTGGCATCGAAGAGGAGTGGGCCGCCATGCTGGTCATGGGCGGAGAAGAAATCGCCCTGATCCGGGCCCTGCTGGCCAGCGGTGTCGGGGAGATAGAGGCCACCCCCGGCATCCAGCAGGAAGGCCCGGCCTTCGGATCCCAGGGGCAGGCCTCCCAGGAAGTCCAGAATTTGACCCAGCAAGAGGTCGAAGGCCAGGACCCGGGTCTCATCCTGGGTCTCCCAGGTGATGGCGGCGGTAACCCCCGGCAGTTTCACGGACTGAAAGCGATAGGGATCGCTCCAGCCGACCTGGCCAGCCCCCGCCAGCGCCGCCAGGTACCAGGGTCGGTCCCGCGGATCGAGATCCCAGGGGGCTTCCCAGGTTGTCAGTGGAGTGCCCTGGGCGTCGAGTCGGGTCCAGCTCAACAACCCCGGGCGCTCCGGGTCACGCAGGCTGACCAGCCATTGATCGGCCTCGCGGCGCAGGAAATACTCACCGCCAAACTGGTCCGCCAGGATAGCCCCGGAGATTTGCTCCAGGTGGCGCAGGATGGGGATGAAGCGGGCATTGAGTTGCTCGGGTGCCAGGCCCGCCGCCCCGTCCATGACCAGGCTGTCGCGGGCAATGACCAATTGGCGGGACAGGGGCTGGAGAAAATTGCCGATTTCCTCGTGGGCCATCTGGGTGGCATCGCCGACCCGCGCCGCCGCCAGATCCCGCTTCAGCTCACTGATCAGCCCCCAGGCCACCAGGGCCAGCAGGCCGGCGGTGAAGAGGATGAGCAGCACCAGGTCCCGGAAAAGGCGGGAACGGATGGGTCGGGAGGCGGGCATCAAGAGGGGTGCGGTGGACATGGCAATCAGTATAACAGGGGCATCTCCGATCCCGCCGCGCCGGCGGACGCCTGGGCCGGGTTGGGCTATGATGGCCACCTCGCGGCTGGTACCATCCCTTTAGCCGCCCACCCGCTAAATCCATTCCCACAGGAGCCCCGCATGTCCCAGGTCTTGTATGAAGCCAGCCCCTCCCTGGTCCGCATGAACCCCTTCGGTTCCGTCCTCCTCATCCTGGCCCTGGTCGGGGGGGTGATTCTCGCCACCCCGCCGGTGGCCGGTGGCCTGAGTGCCAATCTGGCCCTGGATTCCCGCCTGGTCAGCCTGGCGGGACTGGCTGTCGCAGCCCTGGCCTTCCTCTGGTTGCTGGTCTGGTTCGTCAAGACCAAGATGGATCACCTGGTCATCAAGGCGGACGAGATCGTCTGGACCCATGGTCTCCTGAGCAAACAGTACACCGAGATCGCCCAGACCTCGATCCGGACCGTGCGCGTCCAGCAATCCATCCTGCAACGCCTCATGGGCGCTGGCGACGTCCTCATTTACACGGCGGGCGACATGCCCGAGGTGCTGATCCGGGGCTTGCCCGAGCCGGAGAAGCTGCGTCAATACACCAGCGCTTCGGAACGGAACTGAGCCATGGGCGCCCCCTCTGGCGACCTCAAGCTGTTCGGCCTCCTGACCCTAGTTGCCCTGGCGATCATCGGCCTCCTGGGCTACCTGGGGGCGCCCCTGGTGGCGGAGGCCAGCGCCGCCCTGGCGCCGGGCATCGGGCTCAAGACCGCGACC
>JADZBU010000282.1 GCA_020851955.1 Chromatiaceae bacterium
CCCTGCTGGCCATGTATGCTCCGCCGGCCATCATCGTCAATCACGACCACGAGGCGATTCACCTCTTTGGCGACGTCAATGCCTATTTTCATGCCCGCGAGGGCGTGGCCAGTCTGGACATCAACCGGCTCCTGCCGGAGAACCTGACGCCGGTGGCGGCGGCCCTGCTCTACAAGGCGGCCCGGGACCGCTGTTCCATCATCTCCGATCTCATCGAGGTGACCCTGCCCAACGCCGAGCGGCGCACCATCCGCCTCTCCGCCCACCCGCTGCGCACCGAGAGCGACGAGCGCCTGACCCTGCTGTGCTTCGAGACCGCCACCAACCACAGCGCCATCGCGGAGTCGGAGCCCGTGGATGTGGACGCCGAGACCATGGCCCGCGTCGCCGTCCTGGAGCGCGAACTGGGGGCCACGCGCGAGAGCCTGCAGGCGACCATCGAGGAGCTGGAGACCTCCAACGAGGAGCTGCAGGCGACGAACGAGGAGCTGATGGCCTCCAACGAGGAGTTGCAGAGCTCCAACGAGGAGCTGCAGTCGGTCAACGAGGAGATGAGCACGGTCAATGCCGAGTTTCAGGAGAAGATGCTGGTCCTCAACCGCGTCAACGCCGATCTCGACAGCATGGCCAAGGCCGCAGGCGTGGCCACCATCTTCCTGGACGCCGAGCTGCACATTACCCGCTTCAGCCCCGACGCCACCCAGATCTTCAAGCTGCGGGATCTGGATGTCGGCCGGCCCCTGGGGGACATCTCCCACATCCTGCGCTATCCCAGCTTGATGGAAGACCTGCGCCAGACCCTCGTCACCCAGCGCATGGTCGAGACCGAGATGACGACCCTGGACGACAAGAAGACTTATCTGACCCGTATCCTGCCCTATCGGGTGCCCTCCACCACCATCCATGGCGTGGTGGCGACCTTCGTGGATGTCACGGCCTTTCACGATGCCCGGCGGCTGCAATCCATCCTGGATGCCCTGCCGGAGCATATCGCGGTCCTGGACCACACCGGGGTCATCGTCATGGTCAACGCCGCCTGGCAGCGCTTCGCCCGGGCCAATGGCGACAAGACGCTGCAACATTCGGGGGTGGGGGTGAATTATCTGGATATCTGTCAGGCGGGCTCGCCCTGCGACGAGACCGACATCGGCGCGGTCTATCGGGGTCTGCGCGGGGTCCTGGAGGGCTCCCTGCCCCTCTTCTCCATGGAATATCCCTGCCACTCCGCCACCGAGGAACGCTGGTTTGTCATGAGCGTGGCCCCGGTCATGACCGCGGATTTCGGCGCCGTGGTCAGCCACATCAACATCAGCGCCTGGCATCGGGGTGCCCGGGCATGAGTGAGCGCAAGGTCAATCTGACGGCCCTGCGCGAACGGGCCCAGGAGGCCATCGCCCAGGGCCAGGCCCGGGCGCGCCTAAGCCAGGGCGGCGCGAGCAACCTGGAATTGACTCATCTGCTCGAGGAGTTGGGCGTTTATCAGACCGAACTCGAGATCCAGAACGAGGAGTTGGGCCTGGCCCAAAGCCAGATCGCCTCGGCCCTCGAACAATATCGCCTCCTGTTCGATCATTTGCCCCTGCCGGCCTTCGTGGTGGACGCCAAGGGTTTTATCGTCGAGGCCAACCGCCAGGCCTGCGAGCTGTTCGGCATCAGCCAGCATATCGCCCTGCAACGGGGATCGGTGGCCCGCTTCCTCGATTTCGACAGCCGCGCCCGCCTGCATCGGGTCCTGCGGGACAGCCCGGGGCCGGAGCCCCAGGCGCTGGAGCAGGTGGCCGTGCGGCTCGGCGCCGATCAGATCATCCCCTGCGACCTCCACCTCATGCATTTCGGCTCCAACTACCACCGGGAGGAGCAGTCCCTGCTGGTGCTGGTGGACCGCAGCGCCGATCTGGCCCTGCGCGAGAGCGAGCACAAGTGGCGCACCCTGGCGGACAGCGGCTCGACCCTCATCTGGACGACGGGGATCGACCAGACCCTGGAGTATGCCAATCAGGCCTGGGTGGAATATGTCGGGCGTTCGCCCCAGGCCAAGACCGGCCCGGGATGGGGCGAGGACATCCATCCCGATGACCTCGAACGCTGCGTCGCCCTCCATGAGAGCCACTTCGATCGTCGCCAGCCCTACAGCATGGACTTCCGCCTGCGCCGCCACGATGGCGAATACCGCTGGTTCCGGGATACCGCCACCCCCCGCGCCGACAGCCAGGGGCGCTTTGTCGGCTATATCGATCAATGCCTGGACATCACCGATCGGGTCGAGGCCGAGCGGGAACAGCGCGAGCTTTCCCGGGAACTCCTGATCGCCAAGCAGGCGGCGGAAGCGGCCAACGTGGCTAAGAGTAATTTCCTGGCCAACATGAGCCATGAGATCCGCACCCCCATGAACGCGGTGATCGGCCTCTCCCAACGCCTGCTCGAGGATGACCTCACCGCCCGGCAGGGCGACTATCTGGCCAAGATCCGTGACTCGGCCACGGCCCTGCTAGGCCTTTTGAACGACATCCTGGATTACTCCCGGATCGAGACCGACCGCCTCAAGATCGAGGCGGTCACCCTGAGCATCGAGGAAATTCTGGCCAGCACCCTCAACCTCTTCGGTCCCCGGGCGGAGGAGCGGCACCTGGCCCTGAGCCTCGCCATCGCGCCGAACGTGCCACCCCTGCTGGTGGGCGATCCCCTGCACCTCCAGCAGGTCATCAACAACCTGGTGGGCAACGCCCTCAAGTTCACCGAGCGGGGCGCGATCCGTATCGAGGCCGAGTGCCTGGCCCCCGACGCCGAGCCCGCCCCCCCCGGGACGGAACGGACCGCGCGGTTGCGGTTCTCGGTGCGCGATACCGGCATCGGTATGACGCCCGAGCAGTGCCACCGCCTCTTCTCCCCCTTTCATCAGGCCGACATGTCCACGACCCGGGAATACGGCGGCAAGGGCCTGGGACTCAGCATCAGCAAGCGACTGGTAGAGCTGATGGGTGGCGAGATCGGGGTGGAGAGTCAGGCCGGGGAGGGGAGCACCTTTTGGTTCACCGTCCGCCTGGAACGCGCCGCCAGCCGGACCCCAGGGTCGCCCACCGCCCCCGGCCTGGCGCCCGCCCCGCCCGCGCCCGGCGCCGGCACCCCCGCCCCGCAACCCATCCCCCTGGAGGGCATCCAGGCCGCCAGCCTCTTGCCGCGACTCCGGGAATTGGCCCGGATGCTGAACCTGGGCCAGAGCAAGGCGCGGCGGCTCAACGCCGAGATCGAGTCCCAACTCGCCGGTACCGCCCTGCAAGCCGCCTATGCCGCGATCAGCGCCCCCCTCAACCGGCTCGACTATCGCACCGCCCTGGCGCAACTCTGCCAATTGGCCGCCCGGCAGGGCTGGAGCCTGACATGAACCCCAGCCCCGCGCGCATCCTCATCATCGACGACACCCCCACCAATATCGAGATCCTCCTCGATATCCTGGAGGACGAACACGAACTCAGCTTCGCCACCTCCGGTCGCCAGGCCCTGGAGTTGCTGGCCCTGGGCCAGAAACCCGACCTCATCCTGCTGGACGTCATGATGCCGGAAATGGACGGCTACATGGTCTGCGCGGCCCTCAAGGCCGATGCCGCCACCCGGGACATCCCGGTGATCTTCGTCACCGCCAAGACCGACGCCGAAAGCGAGACCCGGGCCTTTACCACGGGCGGCGTGGACTTTATCCATAAACCGGTCAACCGGGCGGTGGTGCGCGCCCGGGTCCGCCTGCACCTGGAACTGGAACGCCGGACCCGGGCCCTGGAGTCGAGCCTGGCGGAGATCGCGCGGGCCAACGACCAGTTGGAGGTGCTCTCCCAGGCCCTGGAACAGAGCCCGACCTCCGTCCTCATCACCGACGAGCAGGCCAATATCCAGTATGTCAATCCCCGCTTCAGCGAGGAAACCGGTTACTCGGCCGCCGAGGCCATCGGGCAAAACCCCCGTCTCCTCAAATCCGGCCTGACCGAGGTAGCCATCTACCGGAAAATGTGGGACCGACTCCTGCGCGGCGCGCCCTGGACGGGGGAATTGATGAATCGCCGCAAATCCGGCGAGGTCTATTGGGAGGAGGCCCATATCGCCCCGGTCAAGGACCGGGGGGGGACCATCCACCATTACGTCGCCGTCAACCTCAACATCACCGAGCGCAAGCAGGCCCACGAACGGCTGGCCTTCATGGCGCACCACGACCCCCTGACCAGTCTGCCCAACCGCGCCCTCTTTTTCGCGCACCTCGAAAAGGCCCTGGAGTTGGCCAAACGCAACGGCGGCCGACTCGCCCTCATGTTCATCGACCTCGATAAATTCAAGCCGATCAACGACAACTGGGGCCATGCCGTCGGGGATCAGGTGCTCCAGGCCGCCGCCCAACGCCTGAGCAGCCGGGTGCGCGCCTCCGATACCGTGGGGCGCATCGGTGGGGACGAATTCGTGGTCCTGCTGCCGGAGGTCGCCGACGCGGCGGGGGCGAACAAGGTGGCCGAAGGCATCCACCAGGCCCTGCGGCAGCCCTTCGAGATCGCGGGCCAGACCCTGGAGATCTCGGGGAGTATCGGTATCGCCCTCTTCCCCGACCATGGCCAAAGTTCCCTCGATCTGGCCCGCTATGCCGACGAGGCCATGTATCGGGCCAAACAGGGAGCCGCGGGGGCGTGAAACGCTTTGCCGCCCTCTATCTGCCCCTGGCGGCCCTGGTGCTGCTGGTCACCCTGGTCGTCGGCATCACCCTGGCCACCTCCGCCCTGGACCAGTTGACGAGCCGCCAGTCCGAGCAACTGCGGATGGGCGCCGAGTTGTTTGGCGAGACCCTGAACCGGCCCCTGAACCACCTGCGGGGTCTGGTGCGCGATCCGGTCGTCAACCTCGCCTTCCAGGCGGCCCCCGAGGAGGCGCGGCGGGTGATGGAAGATCGCCTGCGGACCCTCATGTATCTCAATCCGCCCTACGACCAGGCCCGATGGCTGAGCGCCGCGGGCATGGAGCTGGCCCGGGTGGACCGGCACGGGGACGATCCGGTGGTGGTACCCCGCCGGGACCTGCAGGACAAGGCGCAACGTCAGTACTATCGGGAGGCGATTCGCCTGGCGCCGGACAATATCTTTGTGTCGGCCCTGGACCTGAATGTCGAACGGGAAGTCGTCGAGGTCCCCCACAAGCCCATGCTGCGGATGGCGATCCGCTTGCCCCTGGTGGCGGACCAGGACCAGGGCCTGATCGTCATCAACCTGCGGGCCCAGCAGATCCTGGACCGCCTCGCCCATTTGACCCCGCGAGGCCAGGGCGAGGAAGTCCTGCTCCTGAATGACCAGGGCCACCCCCTCCTGGCGCCGGACCCGGCGGATGCCTGGGGCTTCATGTTCGGGCGCGACACCCGCCTGGCCCGGCAAGAACCCGAGGCATGGGCCCGCATCGCCGCCGAGCCCCGGGGCCACGTTCGGACCAGCAGCGGCCTCTGGAGTTGGACCACCCTCGATCTGGCCGCCCCGGGGCAGGCGGGGGTGCATGCCATCGAGCACTGGAAGTTGGTCACCCGCGTCTCCCCCGCCGCCATCGCGCAGCTGCGGTGGCGGCAATGGGGACCCCTGCTGCTGGTGGCGGGCTTCGCCCTGATCCTCCTGGGCCTGGGCGCCCGGCGCTATCGCAACCTCTTGCTAAAGAGTGAAATCGCGGATGCCGAGCTGGCCACCATCAACGCAAAAATCCGGGCCGAGGACGAGATCCGCGCCCTCAATGCCAACCTGGAGCACCGGGTAGAAGTCCGTACCGCCGAGGCCAATGCCGCCAACGCCGCCAAGAGCGAGTTTCTGGCCCACATGAGCCATGAGATCCGCACCCCGCTGAACGGGGTGCTGGGCCTCGCTCAGGTGCTGGACCGCGAGCCCCTCACCCCGAGCCAACACGACCTGGTCGAGCGTATCCAGACCGCCGGCCAGTCTCTGCTGGTCATCCTCAACGACGTGCTGGACTTCTCCAAGATCGAGGCCGGGCAACTGCGGCTGGAGTCCCGGCCCTTCGATCTGGAGACCCTCATGGCCAAGCTCGCCAGTCTCATGGGGCAGAGCGCCCATGCCAAGGGCCTGGCGCTGCGCCTCGAAACGCCCGCCACGCCCCTGGGGCCCCTCCTCGGCGACGCCCTGCGCCTGGAGCAGGTGCTGATCAATCTGACCAGTAACGCCATCAAGTTTACCGAGCGGGGCACCGTGACCCTGCGGGTCCTGACGCCCGAGGTCGGCGAAGAGATCGCCAGGCTGCGCTTCGAGGTCACGGATACCGGCATGGGCATAGCCCCGGCGGCCCTGGCGGCCCTCTTCACGCCCTTCACCCAGGCCCATGACGGCATCGCCCGCCGCTTCGGCGGCACTGGCCTGGGCCTGTCCATCTGCAAGCAACTGGTGGAGTTGATGGGCGGCCAACTGGGCGCCGACAGTCAGCCGGGCCAGGGCAGCACCTTCTGGTTCGAGGTGCCCCTGCGGCGCGTCGCCGGGGGCTCGGCGGCCATGCCCGCGGCCCCGACGCCGGCCCGCCCCGACGGACCGCGCCTGAAGGGCCTCCATATCCTGGTGGTGGACGACAGCGCCATGAATCGGGATCTGATGGAGCGGGCCCTGGTACTGGAGGGCGCGGCCGCGACCCTGGCCGCCGAGGGCCAGCAGGCCCTGCAATTCCTGAAGGCCAGACCCCGGGCCTACGACGCGGTGCTGATGGACGTGCGGATGCCCGTCCTGGATGGCCTGACCGCCACCCGCCGGATCCGGGGCGAGCTGGGCCTGAGGGAACTGCCCATCATTGCCTTTACCGCCGGGGTTCTGAAGGAGGAGCGGGAGGCCGCCAGGGCCGCGGGCGTCAACGATACCCTGGCCAAGCCCCTGGACCTGGAACGCATGGTGGCCCTGCTGCTGCGCTGGACCAGGCCCGCGGGGGACGGATCGGCCATCACCCCGGAGGCCCAGGGGGGAGGTGCACACCCTGACCTGGGCCAGCAGGGCCAGAGCCAGGGCCTCGCGGCCACTAGCCCGGAGACCCAGGGCGGAGGCCCGCACTCTGATCTGGACCAGGGCCTCGCTGGCCTTAGCCCGGAGATCCTGGACGGAGCCGCACACCCCGACCTGAAGCACGGCAAGGGCCTCGCGGCCGTTAGTCCAGAGCCCCCCGCCCCCGCCCGGGCCGCCAGCCCCGCCGGCGAGGCCTTCCCGGACATCCCCGGCATCGACCGGGCCTGGGTGTCCCGGACCCTGGGCGACGACAACGCCTTCTTCCTGCGCCTGCTGCGGCGCTTCACCCGCGAAGCCGCCGACGCGGTCAAGGCGATTCGCGACGCCCTGGCCCAAGGCGAGCGCGAGACCGCCCTGCGGCAACTGCACACCCTGCGCGGCAATGCCGGCAACCTCGGCGCCCTGGGGCTGATGGCGGCGGCGGGGGCGGTGGAGACCCTCATCGAGGCCGGGCCGGCGACGGGGGACCTGGAGGCGCGGCTGGCGGACCTCGACCATCGGCTCGGCTCCCTCCTCGTCGCCAGCGCCCCCTGGCTGGCGGAGCCCGAGGAGGGCGGCACCGCCCGTCTTGCCAGGACTGGCGGCACCACCGATCCCGCCAAACTTGCCGGTGACGACGCCACCTCCACCGATCCCGCCAAGCTGTCAACCGGTCACGACGCCTCGTCCACCGGTCCCAACGCCACTTCCACCGGTTCCGAGGCCACGGCCCTGGACCCGGACCAAGTCGCCGCCCTGCGCGAGGCCCTGCGTCACAACCAGGCCAGCGCCCGCCGCCTCTTCAAGGACCTGGAGCCCGCCCTGCGGGCCCGGCTGGGCGCCGAGACCACCCAAGCCATCGGGATCGCCATCAGGGAGCTACGTTTCGACCAGGCCCTGGCGGGCTTGGCACCGGTTGGAGGCGCACCGGCCGGCGATCCGCTACTTCGATAATCCGCGGAGCAAAAGGCTAGTTGAGCGCGAGCAGGATTAGCCCACGACTTGCACGGGGTAGCTCGAGAAGGCCGGATCATTTGACCGGGCCGAGGCGGACAACTGCTCTGGCGCATCCTTGTGCCAGAGAAAAATATGCGTGTCCAGCAGCAGGTTCATGGTGCTTCGCCCAACCAGAAGGCATCCGGCAACTCGGCATCGAAGTCATCCGCCATATGAACCTTGCCCCGGAACTGTCCAAAGACGCGCTTATTTGCCCTTGCCGTTACGGGTGATTCCATCAGGACGATAACCTTGACTTCCTGAACAGGCCAATCCTCGGGCACCTTCAATTGAATTCGATGTTTTTCGTCAATGCGTGCGTGCAATTCTATGGCTTGCATGGCAGTGTTCCAAAGGGTTGCCGGGTGGGAACGGATCTCTAATATTTCCACTCGGTAGTTGAAATAGAGTTGGGCCAGCAGATCCGTGGCGCCCTGATCACGGAGGTGAGAGTCCCGATCGCCATCCTGAAATTCACGGCGACATTGTGATTAACAGCAACGCCGGGAAAGCCACGCCTAGCAACAGCCGCTCAATGCCCGTTACGTTTGAGCCAGCCTTTGACCCAGTCGGGATCGAGTCCTTGCAGGCGGTCCTCCCCCGCCACGCGCCCCAACAGCGCCTCGCGCTCCTCGGGCTTTAGCCCCCGCAAACACTCCTCCAGGGTTAGACCCCGCAGACGCTCCTCCACCGTCATGCGCGCCAAGATTGCGTCGCGTTCCTCAGGATCGAATTCATCGAGGTGCTCAATCCACACGCGCCGGGCGTCGTGCTTGAAATCTTCCATCGTGTAGGCCATTTGGGGCATCTCCATTCGGTAGTTGATAGGGTGAGTTCTCGACGCTACCAAACGCTATGGCGACGCCAGACATGCCAACTCCCGGCGACAGCGCCTCAATGCTCATTACGCCTAAGCCAGCTTTTGATGAAGTCGGGGTCAAGCCCCCGCAGGCGGTCCTCGGGCTTGATCACTCTCAATAGATCCTCCACCGCCATGCGCGCCAAGAGGGCGTCACGTTCCTCGGGATCGAATTCCTGAATGTGCTCAATCCAGACGCGCCGGGCGTCGTGCTTGAAATCTTCCATCGTGTAGGCCATTTCGGGCATCTCCACTCGGTAGTTGAAATAGAGTTGGGCCAGCAGATCCGTGGCGCCCTGATCACGGGGGTGATAGTGACGCAGGCCGTGGCGAATACGATCGAGCTGGGCGCTGAAGAGTTCCCAGGGGGCATTGCGCGCATGGGACGCGATGGCGTTCAACACGATCAGGCGGATGACCATGCCTCCCCAGCGCAGATCCTGGACACCCGGACAGGGGGTGGGCTGGAGGACACCCGGGGCGAGTTGGCCCAATAGCTTCTCGGGCAGGCGGGTGGCGACGGCATAGAGGCGAAAGTCCGTCACGGGCACCAGGCGGTCGCTTGCCAGGGGCGGTTCGGACTGCTCGCCCTCCGGGTCCGGGCCGGCGGCATACCGCTGATTGGCCTGGATGGACAGCAGCTTGCGGTAGGTGACGTAATGGCCCAACAATTCGTCCAGGGCCCAGGCGTCGAGGGCCTGGTGCTGGGATTTGTAGGTCAGGACATTGTGCGCGGCCAGGGTGTCCAGCCCGTCGGGCAGATCGGCGAGGCTGCGGGGGTCAATGGTGCGCGCCGCGCCAGGACGCCGTTCGATGATGAGGATATCCAGGCGCTGGCTCTTGAGCGCGAGTTCCTTTTCCAGTTCCACGCGCCAGGGCCGATCGGTAAATAGATCGGTTAAGGCGATACCAAAGAGTCGGTGCCAGGGAATCGGGGTGTCCATGGCGCCAGTGTAGCAGCAAGATCCAACCGCCGGCCGGGGCGATCAAGTCTCCTGGCTGCCCAATGCACTGGGATTACCCCTGAATCCACGACCTCCCGCCAGCGGGACCAGGGCCCGGGCCCCATCCTTTAGCCCAATCCCTCGACCCGATTGCGGCCCAGCGCCTTGGCCCGATAGAGGGCCTGGTCGGCGCGCTCCAGCAGGGCCGCGTCGGTGTCGCCGGGCAGGTATTCGGCGACCCCGATGCTGACGGTCAGGCTGCCGATCACCGGAAAGGCGTGAGCCTGGACGGCGGCCCTCAACCGTTCGGCCAGGCGCAGGGCGGGATCCAGGCCGGTACTGGGCGTGGCCACCACGAACTCCTCGCCGCCCCACCGCGCCAGCAGGTCGGAGGACCGCAACAGGGATTGCGCCACCCGGGCGAACTCCTTGAGCACCTGATCGCCGACGGCATGACCCTGGGTATCGTTGACGCGCTTGAAATGATCCAGGTCGAGCATGAGGAGCGACAGGGCGGTGCCATAGCGCCCCGCCTGACCGATGGCCGCATCCAGGATGCGGTCGAAATGCAGGCGGTTGGCCACCCCCGTCAGCGAGTCGGTGAGGGCCGAGGACTCCAGGCGGAGGTTGAGTGACTTCATGTGGCGGTTGAGGGAATCGACCTCCCGCGAGGCGCGCAGGACCACCCAGCCACCGCCCCACAAGAGGATGAGGAGCCCCACCAGGCTGGCCCCATGCAGGATGAGCAACTGGCGCCGGGTGGCATCCAGGGTGGTCTGGAAGGGCGCCCAGGGGAGCGACACCCGAATGCCCCCGCGCACGTCACCCTCCTTCTAGCCCTGCTTTTCATGGCATTTCATACAAGTCTGATCGACCTTGAGCCGGCCCATGAAGCGAAAGACGGGGCCATCGGCCTCCGAGACCAGCTCGGCGTACTCGGCGGCCCCGGCCTCGAAGCTCGCGAGCGCCTGGCGTTCCCAGTCATCGGGGCTGTTGACCGGATTGATGGGTTTGAGACTGGACATGTGGAAGCGGACCCCGTCGCTCTGTTCGGTCATGTCGGACAGGAGGCGGGTCATGAAGGCCGGATTGACCTTGGTCAGATGCGCCCCGCTGGTCGTCACGATATCCCGCTGGGGGTCCTCCAGATAGGGATTGGGCTGGACTTCATCACTGAGGGGCACATAGACACCCCCCTGCTGGGCGTTCCAGCGGCGGGTGATGAGCAGTTGCTTGAAGAAGACGCGGCCCATCTCCTGGGCCAACTGCTCGTTGTGAGCGCTGGCGGTCCCCAGGCTCAGCCAGAGGGAGAGCCCCACGACCCCCAGGGTCAGGAGCGAGACCAGCAGCAGGTAGCCGCCCAGGCGGCGAGTGATGGATGGCAAGGTGGCGGCTCCCAACTTCAGGGTCGGATGATGTCAGACGGAAGATCGGCACCCACGACCAGCGCCAGGAGACGCCAGAGTGCCCCAGTTGACCCGGGTCGCCAGGGGCCGACCCCGGCCTGATCCCGGCGGCCTTGACGATCGGGCCGTGGATGGCAACGGATGGCGGCAGTTTAGCAGCAAGACACGACCGCCGGCCGTGGCATGAAAACATCGTCTAATATAGGATTCAGGATGTCATCATCCCGGGGCGCCTGAATCGCCTCCCCCCTTCAACGGCAAGGTTTCCACCGCATGAAAGCAGTAGCCGAGGCCTCCGTCCGGACCCCACCCACTGCCGATGCCCCGGTTCCCGGCGTCCGCTTCGTCCTCTTCCTGCTGCTGGCCACGGTGCTGATCGCCACCCTGAGCGCGGCCACCTTCCTCGGTTTTCGTATCCAGATTCGACAGGATGTCCATCAGAACCTGACCCTGATCGCCGAACAGAAACGCCAACAGGTCGAGCACTGGCTCGCCCGCAACCGGATCGATGCCGAGTCCTACTTTTCCGGCAATGCCCAGATTCCCATGCTGTTGAGCCAGTACCTGGAGGGGGGACGGCGGGACGCGACCCTCCTGTCCCGGATGCGGGCGCGCATGGAGGAGGTCAGCCGGACCCTCGGCGTGAGCGGCATGGCCGTGCTCGACACCGCGGGCCAGCCCCTCGCGATCATCGGCGACATCGACCACCAGGACCCGGCGGCCCCCCTCCAGGAGGTGGCGCGCCAGCCACGCATCGCCTTCGTGGATCTGCACCGCACCGCCGCCGGGGAGGTGGAGCTGGGTGAAGTCGCGCCCATCAGTGCCCGGGGAGCCGCGCCCCTGGGCCTGGTCTATCTGACCTGGCGGGCGGAGCAGGCCCTCTTCCCCCTGGTGGCCTCCTGGCCGGTGCCGAGCCGCACCGCGGAGACCTATCTGGTCCGCCGCGAGAACGACCAGGTCCGCTTCCTGACACCGGTGCGCGACCATCCCGACGCCGTGCTGGCCCTGACCCAGCCCCTGACCGCGGCCCAGTTGCCGGCGGCCTGGGCGGCCCAGGGTCAAGGCGGCATCCTGGAGGACGCCCGGAGTCTCCGGGGCCACCCCATCCTGGCCTACGCCACCGCCATCGCGGGCACCCCCTGGCTGATGATCGCCAAGATGGACCAGGACGATGCCTACGCGGGTATCCGGACCACCGCCTGGGTGACGGGCATCGTCGCGGGACTGGTGTTGCTCCTGCTGTATGGGGCCGGCTATCTGCTCTGGCGCCAGACCGCCGCCCGCCTGGCCGGCGAGCGGCGGCTGGGCGCCCTCGTCGAGCAGGGCCTGACCGGCTATGCCGAGGCGGACCTGGCGGGCCGCCTGACCCGCGTCAACGACCGCTATTGCCAGATCGTCGGCCAGCCCCGCGCGGCCCTGCTCGGCCGGCACCTGCGCGACTTCACGCCAACCGAGGACTGGGCGCTCAACCAGGCCCTGTTCGAGCGGCTGCGGCGGGGGGAAGTGGCCTCCGGCATCATCGAGAAGCGCTACCAGCGCCAGGATGGCGGCCTGACTTATGCCCAGGTCGCGGTGGCCCTGGTGCGCGATGCCGCCGGGGAACCCACCGGCTACCTGGCCCTGGTGGCCGACTTCACCGAGCGGGTGCGGGCCGAAGCCGCCCTCCAGGAGCAGACCGCCTTGCTGCGCGCCGCCTACGCCGAACAAAAGGCCATCTACGACGCCGCCACGGTGGGGATCGCCCTGGCCCAAAACCGGGTGATCCAGCGCTGCAACCGCACCATGGAGCAA
>JADZBU010000283.1 GCA_020851955.1 Chromatiaceae bacterium
CCGGACGATGCCGCCGTGGTGCGCGTGCCGGCGGGCATGGCGAGCGTCCAGACGGTCGATTTCTTCCGTGCCTTCATCGACGATCCCTGGGTTTTCGGCCGGATAGCCGCCAACCATGCGCTGGGCGATGTGTTTGCCATGGGGGCGGAAGCGCAGACGGCGACGGCTATCGCGACCGTGCCGCCGGGGCTGGAAAAGCAAGTCGAGGACACCCTGTTCCAGATGATGTCGGGTGCCGTGTCGGTGCTCAACGCCGCCGGCTGCGCCCTGGTGGGGGGCCATACCGGGGAGGGGCGGGAACTGGCACTGGGTTTCGCCATCAACGGCCTGGTGGACGAGAAGCTGGCGGGCGTCATGACCAAGGGGGGGCTGCGCCCGGGCGATGCGCTGATCCTGACCAAGCCGGTCGGCACCGGCACCCTGTTCGCCGCCGACATGCGGGGGTGCGCCAAGGGGCGTTGGATTGATGCCGCGATCGCCTCCATGGTCCACTCGAACCAGGCCGCGGCCCAGTGTCTGCGCCGGCATCAGGCCACCGCCTGCACGGACCTCACCGGTTTCGGACTGCTGGGGCACCTGCTGGAGATGACCCGGGCATCGGGCGTCGATGCGACCCTGCGGATCGAGGCCGTGCCGCTCCTGGAGGGGGCGGTCGAGACGGTTGCCGCGGGCATCCTGTCCTCCTTGCAGCCGCAGAACCTGCGTCTGCGCCGCGCGGTCCGCGATCTGGAGAAGATGGCGCGGCATCCGCGCTTTCCCCTCCTGTTCGACCCCCAGACGGCGGGTGGACTGCTGGCGGGTGTGCCCGCCCACCGGGCGGCGGCCTGCGTGGCCGAGCTCCGGTCCCTCGGTTATGCGGCGGCCGCCGTCATCGGGCGGATCGACCCACTCGGCGAGGCCGAGTCGCCGATCGTGATCGATGTCCGTGCCTGATCCCAAACTCGCCATCGCGCGTTACCGGGCTCACGCCTCCGGCTACGACGCCTCGGCGCAGCGCACCCTGGGGCTGCGGCGGCGCACCCTGGCCAGACTCGCCCTCCGATCGGGCGAGACCGTGCTCGATGTGGCCTGTGGCACGGGTCTCAGCTTTCCCCTGCTGCAAGAGGGCGTGGGTGCGACCGGCCGGATCGTCGGCGTGGAACTCAGCCCCGACATGCTGGCCCTCGCCCGGGAGCGCTGCGCGCGCGAGGGTTGGCGTAACGTTGATCTGCGCGAGTCGGCCATGGAGACCGCGGAGATTCCCGGACCCATCGACGCGGTTCTTTTCAACTTCACTCATGACGTGCTGCGCTCGCCCACTGCCCTGGCGCGCATCTTCGCGGCCACGCGCCCAGGCGCGCGGGTTGCCGTCGCCGGCATGAAGCTCGCGCCCTGGTGGCTGGCGCCGTTAAACCTGGTGGTGCTGGCGCAGGCCAGGCCCTATATGACCACCTTTGAAGGGCTTGGCCGGCCCTGGAGCCTGCTGGAGCCCTACCTGGAGGGGTTCGCGCTGGAATCGGTGCTGTTTGGTACGGGCTATATCGGCTGGGGCCGGGTCAAGCCGGCTGGCATGGGTGAGCAGGGCTGACCCCGGGATGCTCCGCATGCCCTTTGGGAAATGGCTGGCGCCCATCGCCGCACTGCTCCTGCTGAACGCGGCGCTCGGGTTCGAGAACTGGTCGGGGACGCCGGCTGTCTGGCCCGGGTTGCGCCTGGCACCGGAGTTCCTGGCCTTGTGGCTGGTGCTGCTGGTGGCGATCCGGGCGTTCGGGGCGGTCCCCAAGGGGCTCGTTACCAGCCTGGCTATCGTCTGCACCTTCCTGGTGATCGGGCGTTACCTCGCGGTCACCGCGCCCATCCTCTTCGGGAGGGAGATCAACCTCTACTGGGATGTACCGCAGGTGCCGCGCTTCCTGGCGGTGATCGGCCAGCCGTTGGCCTGGTGGCAGCAGTTCCTCGTCGCCAGCGGTGTCGTGCTGGTCCTGTGGGGTCTCTATAGGCTGTTGCGCGCTCTGGTCGGGATCCTGGCTCGCCGGGCCGCGCCCGCGGCGCTGCGGTCCATTCCGGCCCTGGCCGCCACCGCCGGCGCGGTGGCCCTGGTCACGGCCTACGCGGCCGGCGTGCCGGGGACCTGGGAGCGGGTGTCCAAGCCGGTGACGCCGACCTACGCACGCCAGGCGGAACTGCTGTTCACCGCCCTGCTCCCCGATCGTCTCGCCAGCGCGCTGCCGCCGTCGCCCCCCTTTGATTCGGATCTGGCGCTGCTGAAGGGCCTGGATGTCAAGCTGCTGGTCCTCGAGTCCTACGGCGCTATCGCCTTCGACCATCCCGAGTCCCGCCGGCGCCTCGCCGCCACGCGCGACGCCCTCGCGCGGACCATCGCCACGACCGGGCGGCAGGTGGTCTCGGCCTTCTTCCGGTCCCCCACCTTTGGCGGTGCGTCGGACCTGGCGCACCTCAGCCTGCTCTCTGGCATCGACCTGAGCGACCCCCTGCGACACGACCTGCTACTCGCCAGCGACCGGCCGACCCTGCTCAGCCTGTTCGAGCGCCACGGCTACCAGACCTATGGTTTCTATCCCGCCCTCAGTTGGGACTGGCCCGAGCGGGCCTTCTACGGCTTCGACGAGTTCCTGGACGGTCCGGCCCTGGGGTATCGGGGTCCGGAGTTCGGGCCCTGGTTCATTCCAGACCAATACTCGATGGCCCGCTTCGACGAGTTGCAACCGATTCAGCCCGACACCCCGCCGCGACTGCTGTTTTTCCCGACCATCACCAGCCACTTCCCCTTTCGGCAGGTGCCACCCTATCAGCCGGACTGGTCCCGCGTCCTCTCCGCGCGGCCCTTCGACGACGAGGATGTTGAGCGCGGGCTCGCCTACCAGGTCGGCGACTGGATGAATCTGCTACCGGAATATCTACGGACGATCGACTACACCTATGCCTGGCTCGCCGGCTATCTGGAACAGCCGAGCCCCCGCGATTACCTCATGATCCTGGTCGGTGATCATCAGCCCGCGAGCAGCGTTACCGGTCCCGATGCCCCCTGGGATGTCCCGGTGCATGTCATCACCTCCCGGCCGGAGCTGGTGGAGCGATTCCGGGCTCTGGGTTTTCAGCCCGGTTTGGAGCCGCGGCGACCAGTTCTTGGCGGTATGCATGAGCTCACCTGGCTCCTGGCTGACGCCTTCGATAGCCAGCGGTCACTGGGGTCGCTACCGGGAGCGCCGGCAAACCCGGCACCGGCGCGGCAGGTATCCGTCGGGACGCTATCGCCCTGACGAGTGACGCGCGCCAGGCAGGGTGTGGCGGGAGTGCCCGCGGTTCGCTGGATTAGGCGCCAAGGATGCCATGGCCATCCATCCGCCTTTTACTTTCTGATTACGGCACGATCTCAAGCACCACCGCTCACTCTTTTAAGCCCTTGGCAACCACACCATGAACAGCTTCCCGGACGGTTTTCGCGCCTTGATTCTTGGCGCCTCGGGTGGTATCGGCCAGGCTTTTGTGCAATCTCTGCAAGCCAACCCACGCTGCGCGCAAGTGGTGGGACTGCACCGCCAGTCCCATCCGCGCCTGGACTTTGACGATGAGGCCAGCATCGGCGCGGCTGCTGAACAGTTGCACGCCACGGGCAAATTTCACCTCATCATCAACGCCGCCGGTGTGCTGCACACGGCGGATTTCATGCCAGAGAAAAAACTGGGTGACCTCAGCTACGCCCAACTGGAAGCCACTTTTCGCGTCAATACCTTCGGGCCCGCTCTGGTGCTGCGCCACTTCAGCGCCCTGCTGGACCGCCAGCGGGGCGTGCTGGCAGTGATTTCGGCCAAGGTGGGGAGCATCGAAGACAACCGCCTGGGCGGCTGGTACAGCTACCGCGCCTCCAAAGCGGCACTTAATATGCTAATGAAGACCGCCGCCATCGAGGTCAAGCGCGGCAACCCGCAGGCAGTGCTGGTCAGCCTGCACCCCGGCACCGTCACCACTGGTCTATCCAAACCCTTCAAAGGTGACCAAATCGGCCGTCCAGCCAGGGTGGCGGTGCAGGAGATGCTAGAAACGCTAAACCAACTTAACCCCGCGGATACCGGCGCTTTCGTGTCCTACCAGGGTGAGCGCCTGCCATGGTGACGGGCGAGGTGGCGGGTGGGGGTTCTCGACTTGGCCCTGTCGGCAGGGAAAGCAACGGATCCTGATTCGTAAACTCAGTTACCTCATCAAAGTTGACAGCTCATGGGATCGGGTTAAGATTCGGTACCTTGCGGCCCGCACCCAGGCTCCCTCGACTCCGGAAAATCCCCATGCCCAGTCCCGCTTTTTCTCCCGAGTTGCGCCACGACTGGTCCCTCGAGGAGGTTGAGGCCCTGTTCGATCAGCCTTTCATGGAC
>JADZBU010000284.1 GCA_020851955.1 Chromatiaceae bacterium
CCACCTGCCCCAGGCGGTGCTGGCGGCCATCATCATCATGGCGGTCATCGGCCTGGTGAACATCGAGGCAGTCAAACATGCCTGGGAGGCCAGTCGTCACGATGGTATCGCCGCTATCGTGACCTTCATCGCCACCCTGGCCTTCGCCCCCCATCTGGACGAGGGCATTCTGGTCGGCGCCGGCCTGGCCATCCTCCTCTACCTCTTCCGCACCATGAAGCCGCGCGTCGCCATCCTGGGCCGCTGCAAGGACGGCACCCTGCGCGACCTCAAGGTCCACCCCGACCTGCCGACCAGTCCGCACATCAATGCCATTCGCTTCGATGGCTCCCTCTATTTCGCCAATGTGTCCTATTTCGAGGACAACATCCTGGAGGCGGTTGCCGCCAAACCGGATGCCAAATGGCTCTTGGTGGTGGGAGATGGCATCAATCAACTCGATGCCTCGGGGGAAGAGGTGGTTCATCACCTGGTGGCGCGCTTGCGGGATCGCGGCACTCAGATCGTCTTTTCCGGGCTCAAGAAGCAGATCCTCGACGTCATGCGCCGCACCGGCCTCTTCGACCTCATTGGCGTGGACAACATCTTCGCCACCGAAGGTCAGGCCATTGCCGCCATTCACCAGCGGCTGGGGGTGGACGCGGAGGATGATCCCTTCCGGGCCATGGCCCTCGCCGGACAGACCAACCGCTCCTGATCGCTCCGCCCGGCGGCCCCGCCGCCGGGCACCCCCTTCTCCCGCCGCCCCTAAACCTGGGCCAGGGCCTGTTCCAGATCGGCCAACAAATCCTCGCTATCCTCCAGGCCCACGGAGAGGCGCACCAGGCCCTCGCTGATGAAATGGGCGGCCCGCTCCTCCAGGCTGTAAACCGCATGGGTCATGCTGGCGGGGTGTTGGGCCAGGCTCTCGGCATCGCCGAGGCTGACGGCGCGGGTAAAGAGGCGCAGGGCATCCATGAAGCGCCGGCCCGCGGCGATGCCACCCTGCAACTCGAAAGCCACCATGCCACCGGGCTGTGCCATCTGACACTGGGCCAGGGCGTACTGCGGGAAGGATGCCAGGCCCGGGTAGTGAACGATGGCCACCTGGGGATGGGCGGCGAGATAGGCCGCCACCCGCTGGGCATTGAGGCAGTGACGGTCCATGCGCAGGGCAAGGGTCTTGAGTCCGCGCAACACCAGAAAGGCATCCTGGGAGGACAGGACGGCGCCCGTCATATCCTTGATGCCCACATAACGCACCTCGTCCAAGGCCGCCTTGGGCCCCACGATGGCCCCAGCCAGCAGGTCGCCATGGCCGCCAAGATACTTGGTGGCGGAGTGGACGACAAAGTCGGCTCCCCACTCCAGGGGGCGTTGCAGATAGGGGGTACAGTAGGTGTTATCCACCACCGTCAGGGCGCCGTGGCGGCGGGCGATGGCGGCAATGGCGGCGATATCGACCAGGCGCATGTTGGGGTTGGCGGGTGACTCGAAGAAGACCAGGCGGGTCTTGGCGGAGATAGCGGCCTCCAGATTCGCCGGCTCGGTCAGGTCCAGATGCCGGACCTTGACGCCAAATTTCTCCAGCCCCTGATGAAAGAAGGCGAAGGTACAGCCGTAGAGGGTCTGGTCCGCGATCAGCTCATCGCCCGGGGCGAGCAGGGTCCAGAGCAAGGAGGTGATCGCCCCCTGGCCCGAGGCCGTGACCAGCGCCGCCTCGCCCTGCTCCAGATTGGCGATGCGTTCCTCCAGCAGGCAGGTCGTGGGATTGCCGACGCGGGAATAGACGAATCCCGCCTGCTCGCCGGCGAAACGGGCCGTGCCCTCCGCCACGGTGGGGAAGCAATAGGTGGAACTGAGGTAGAGGGGTGGATTCAGGGCCCCATGACCCGCGTAGGGGTCGTAGGCATGATGAATGGCGCGGGTGGAAAAACCCAATGGCGGGTGGAGCGTGTCAGGTTTCGACATCCTCGGTCCTCTTCAGTGATGAGCAGTTTGATCCCGGGCGTGATCGGGA
Source organism: Chromatiaceae bacterium (assembly GCA_020851955.1). Lineage (GTDB taxonomy): Bacteria > Pseudomonadota > Gammaproteobacteria > Chromatiales > Chromatiaceae > M0108. Next base: position 2,000 of record JADZBU010000284.1, read on the forward strand.
ATAGGAACCCCAGTGCGCCGGCCTAGGCCTGGGCTGCCAAGGGCAGGGGAAGAGCAATCTTCCCTTTTTGCCAGGCAGTCCCCCTCAGGCCCGCTCGATGGGGAAGGCCAGCACCTGGTCGATGTGGCTGGCGCCCATCTTGACCATGAGCAGACGATCCAGACCCAGGGCCACGCCGGAGGATTCGGGCAGTCCCGCCGCCAGGGCGGCGAGGAAGCACTCGTCCAGGGGCGGGACCGCCAGGCCCAGGTCGCGACGCTGGACCTGATCTTGCTCGAAGCGGCGCCGCTGCTCCCCGGCATCGGTCAACTCCAGGAAGCCGTTGGCCAGTTCCATGCCCTCCAGGTAGAGTTCGAAGCGTTCGGCCACGGGCTCGGGGCCGGGCCTGATGCGGGCCAGGGCCGCCTGGCTAGGGGGATAGTCGCGGATGAAGGTGAGCCGTCCCCGGCCGAGGTCCGCCTCCAGGCAGTGGGTCAGGAGCAGATCCAGCCAGCCGTCGCGGTCGAGATCCAGGTCCTCCGCGCCGGCGATCGCCTGGGCGCGGGCCCGGAATTTCGCCGTCGGGTCCTGGAAGGGATCCAGACCGAGATGGGAAAGGAAAAGATCGCGGTAGGCGAGAATTTCCACCGGCCGCTCGGGCTGGCCCAGGGCCAGGCGCACCAGGTCGGCCACCTCGGCCATGAGTTGCTCCAGCCCCCAGCCGGGGCGATACCACTCCAGCAGGCTGAATTCGGGATGATGGCGACGGCCGCGCTCCCCGTCACGAAAGACCTTGCAGATCTGGTAGATGGGACCGCTACCCGCCGCCAGCAGGCGCTTCATGGGAAACTCGGGCGAGGTCTGCAGCCACAGCGGCTCGACGCCGGCCGGGGCCGACCAGGTGGTGCGCCAACTCTCCAGGGCCGGGTCGGAAAGGCCAGCGCGCGAGGCGAGGGGCGTCTCGACCTCCATCACCCTCGCATCGGCGAAGAAGCGGCGCAGACCGGCATAGAGACCCGCGCGGGCTTGCAAGGCCGCCCGATCCGCCTGGGGACGCCAATCCGGCGGCTGCATGGCGTCAGGCGCCACGCCAGCGACTCGCGGATGCGGGGCCCCGCTCACTCCTCCTTGGCGCGGGAGACATACTCCCCGGAGCGGGTATCCACCTTGATGAGTTCGTCGGTCTGGACAAAGAGGGGCACGCGCACCACGGCCCCCGTCTCCAGCGTCGCCGGCTTGCCGCCACCGCCCGAGGTATCGCCCTTCAGGCCGGGGTCCGTCTCGACGATGCGCAGAATGACGAAGTTCGGCGGGTCCACGGACAGGGGGGCGCCGTTGTAGAGGGTCACCTGGCAAATATCCTCTTCCTTGATCCACTTAGCGGCGTCGCCGACGGCCGGCGCCTCGGCGGTCAGTTGCTCGTAGCTCTCCGGGTCCATGAAGTGCCAGACATCGCCGTCGTTGTAGAGATACTGCATCTGGGTATCATGG
>JADZBU010000285.1 GCA_020851955.1 Chromatiaceae bacterium
ACCAGGGGTGGATCGGCCCCGGCCTGGTGACGGACAACAGCTATGCCATCGGCGCCCTGACCCAGGCGCTGGTCATGAGCCTGGCCATCTTCGCCGACCATAAACGGCTGCGGCGGGAGAAGGCGGAAGCCGAAACCCGGGCGGCGGCGGAGCGCCGGCTGCGGGAGGAGCAGGAGGACTTTCTCGCCCTGGTCTCCCACGAGGTGCGCACCCCCCTGAGCATCATCGACGCGGCGGCCCACAACCTGGTGCTGGACCCGGCCCTGCATGCCAAGGCACGGGCCCGGGGCGAGAAGATTCGCCGCGCCAGCCGGCGCCTGGCGCGGCTCATGGATGATTATCTCTCGGCGGAGCGGCTGGCCAGCGCCGACCAGCCCCTGCACCGGGTTCCCCACGACCTGGAGCGCATCTGCCGCGCCGCCCTGGACGACCTGGAGGGAACCCCGGGGCCCCCCATCCTGCTGGAGACCAGGCCCCTGCCGCCCTGCCCCTGCGACGCCGATCTAATCCGCCTCGCCATTCGTAACCTGCTGCAAAATGCCCGGCGGCACGCGCCTCCGGCCAGCCCCATACAGCTAAGGCTCCAGGAGGCTGACCGGGGCATCGCCATCCAGGTCCAGGATGCGGGGGCCGGGGTGCCGGCGGCGGATCTGCCGGTGATCTTCAAGCGCTTTCGGCGCGGTCACAACACCGCGGAGCCCGGGGCCGGCCTGGGGCTCTATCTGGTGGACAAGGTGGCGCGCCGCCACGGCGGCTCGGTGGGGGTGGTGAATCTGGCCGGGGGTGGCTGCGAGTTCAGCCTCTGGCTGCCGCTGGCGGACCCGGGGGACGCGGACTGACATCGGGGTGCCAGGCCCCCTCAATCGCCTTCCCGCTGCAACCGCCCCACCAGCATGTAGCCCAGCCCATGACGCGTCTGCACGGGCAATTCCAGGCCCGAGGCGTTCCGCACCTTCTTGCGCAGGCGTTTCAGGAGGGCGTCCAGGTTGCGCGAATCATAGCTGTGATAATCCTTGCCCAGTTCCAGGACGAGTTGGCGACGGTCCTGGGGCTGATTGGGATGAACTCCCAGTACGGCCAGGAAGGCCGCCTCCAGACCCGTGAGGTCGACGCGGATGCCATTCGGGGCGTAAAGGAGACCGAGGGTCAGATCGAGCCGCCAATGGGGCTCCAGGTGCAGACGGCGGGCCAGCGACTTGAGAATGACCGCCAGTTCGTCGAGGCGCACCGGCTTAGTGAGGTAATGGTCCGCGCCCATCTCGTAGCCGGCGATGCGCTCCCGGCAGGCATCGCGCGCCGTCATGAGGATGAAGCCGCACCGCCAGGCCGCCTCGCGGCCCTCGGCGATCAGGTCCATGCCATCGCCATCGGGGAGGCGCCGGTCCAGGATGGCGATTTCGCAGGGCCGATCGGCGTTGAGCAGGCGAAATTCCCGCTTGCTCCCGCCCTCGCGCACCCCGTGACCCTGGCCGCGCAGAAAGTCCGCGACTTCCTCCCGCAGTTCGCGATCGTCCTCCAGCAGAATGATGTCCGTCATGATGCCCGCCCCTCACCCAGAAGCCGCCCCGGGGTCGCCAAGGACCGCCATTCGTCCGCGTCGCGCTCGTGTCCATGTCCGGGGCTGGGGATCAAGCGCCATGGACGGCGGCCGGATCACGCCTTCCAGTGCACCACCATGGCGGTAATGTCATCGGATTGGGCGGCCCCGCGGGTAAAGACCCTCAGGTCGGACATGACCCGCTCCAGGGCCACCGTGGCCGTGGTCGGCGGCCCGCCGGCGACCAGGGCCCCTTGCAGGCGATCGACCCCATACATGGTGTCGTCGAGGGCGAAGGCCTCGTTGACCCCATCCGTGTACATGAAGAGGGTGTCACCGCGCGCCAGGGTCAGGGTCTTCTCGCCATAGGGCATGTCCGGGAAGGCCGCCAGCGCCAGGCCCGTCGTGGGCACCACCATCTCGACGGCCCCCCCGACCCGCGCCACGTAGGGCGGATTGTGCCCCCCGCTGCAATAGGTGATCACCCCGGTCGCCAGTTCGATCTCGGCATAAAAGACGGTGACGAACATGGTCTGTTCATTTTCCGCCGCCAGCAGATTGTTGAGTCGCGACAGGGTCTCCGCCGGCCCGCCACCCGCCACGGCGACGGTGCGCAGCATGGTGCGGCTGATCAGCATGAAGAAGGCGGCGGGAATACCCTTGCCGGACACGTCCGCCACCACCACCCCCAGGACACCGTCGCGCACCTCGAAGACATCATAGAAGTCGCCGCCCACCTCCTTGGCCGGTTCCATGCTGGCAATCATGTCCAGCATGGGCAAAACCGGAAACTGGCGGGGCAGGATGGACAACTGCATGCTGGCGGCGATTTCCAATTCCTGCTGCAGGCTGATGAGCTTGCGCTTGTCCTCCAGCGCCTCCCGCAGGTCGCGCACCAGTTGGGTCAACTGCACCTGCTGGACGCTGACCTTGGTCGCCAGGCGCGAAAAACCCAGGGCAATCAGGCCCAGTTCATCGCCGACCCCCTTGGACTGGGCCGACTGGGGATCGCCGGCCGCCTTCTCCATCTGTTTCAATTCATCCAGCAACTCACTGCGCGCCTCGTCCTGCAGGGTCGCGGCCAATTGCTCCATCTGGCGACGAATGAAGCGCTGTTGCCGACGCTGGCGACGTTCGCGCTGAACGCCCACCCGCGCCACCTCCCCCACCGCCTGGCTAAAGGCCTCGACGGCCTCGGCAATGCGACCGATCTCGTCGGAGCCATGCGGCAGTTCGACATAGCCGCCGCGTTGGCCCCGGGACAGATCATGCAGCGCCGCCACCGCGTCATTCAGGACGGCGAAATTACGCCGCAGAAAAAAGAACAGCGCCAGCAGGGCGGCGATGAAGAGGATGGCGATCACCCCGCCCAGGACCTTGTCCCACAGCAGCCGGTCGGCCATCGCCTGGGTCACGTCGCGCACCAGCAGCAGATTGGCCAGACGCCCCCCCATCAGATCGGCGATGGGCAGGAGCGCCGCCTCTTGATAACGGCCGTCGTGGGAAATCAGGGTCAGGCCGCGCCGGTTGGGGAAAGAGGCCTCCAGCGCCTGCCGCCCCAGGCCCTCGTCCTTGCCATAAACCAGTTGGCCCGCGGCGTTGGTGACGTAGAGCCGGCCCCCGGTCGTGCGGTGAAAGGCTTCCAGCGCCTGGGCCAGGGGCAGGGCGGCCGCGATCCCGCCCACCATGCGCCCACTGCCGGGCTCCACGACCGAGATGGCGCCGACCACCCCCAGCGCGCCACCGGGCATGGCGCGGGCGCCGCTGATGGTGCGGCCACTCTGTCGGATTTCCGCCAGACGGCTGGCCCCCAGGAGCGGCGGATGTTCCAGGCCATCCCCGCTCGCCCACAGCAACTGGCCGCTATCGCCCAGGATGTCCACGCGCATCAAGCCGCCATCCTTGAAGGTGGCCTCGGCCAGGCGCGCCAGCCCCTGCTGATCCTGGTGCTGAATGGCCTCGACCAGGCGGGTCCTGGACAGGGCTGCCTGGCTCAGGAGTCGTTCCGCCACCTCGTCGGCGGCGCCCATCACCGCGAAGTTCCAGGCCTGTTCCAGTTGCTGTAATTTCAGCTCGGCGATCCGGCGACCCAGTTCCGCCTCGCGCAGGGCGCCCACCGTGAAGACCAGGCCGGCGACCGCGGCCACCACCAGCAGGACAAAAACAATGATGCGGGTTCTCAACAACATGGCGGCAGTTTCATCCCGTGCGTCCCGGCGCGGTCAAGGCGCCCCCCAAGGAGATCGCCGCCAGCACAACCGCGCCGACACTGATCGAGGCAAGATCGCCCAGGAGACCCCAGGCCAGGGCCAACCCCGCCAGGGACCCCGCCAGCAGGACCCAGCTACCGCCGCCAAGGCCGCCGGCGGCCTTGGCCAGGCGCCGTTGCCGCCAGGCCAGGCCCCAGGCCAGACCGACCGCCCCGGCCGCGACCCCGTCGATGACCAGGGCCGCCAGGCTGTCCGCCGCCGCCAGGACGTTGACCAGGATGACGCCCAGGAAGAGGATCGCCAGCGGCACCGCCAGCAGCCGCCGCCAGCCGATCAGCCACCCCAGCCCCAGGCCCACCAGGAGGGACCCGGCCGCCACCAGGAGAATCGGCAGGGGGTCCTGCCCCGCCACCAGCCGGTCGGTGCAGATCATCATCCCCGCCGCCGCCAGGTTCAGGGCGAAGAGATCGGCATCGCTGGCGCGGGGATCGCGGCACCGCGCCGGGGGGCTCGCCAGCCCCTCGCCCAAGTCCGCCAGGGCGGTGGCCTGGGCCGCGGCGGCGGCCACCTCCTGATCGAAGACCGCGTGACGCACGTCCTCGGCCTGTTCGATAACCCCCAGCCGGCGGGCATGAAGACCGGCGACGATGGCGTTGAAGGCCAGGAGGCATTGGCCCACCCCATCGCGGGCGCGACGCACCAGGAGTCGATCGAAACGCCCCTCGCCCCCGGCCCGCATGGCCTCCGCCAGCCTGGCCAGGGGTTCCACCACGCCGCCCCGGGCCGCCACCGCCGCCCAGGCCAGGGCCAGCAGCAGACAACCCAGCCAGAAGGGCCAGGACAGCATGATCTTGCGGGTCAGGGTCCGGTCGATCTCCCCCGGCTCCACCGCCGCCCAGACGGCGCCGCTCCCGGCCACCAGGGGCACCCGCACCAGGGCAAAGGGGTCGATATCCAGCCGGGCCACGCCCTCCCCGGCCCCCGCCTCCGCCAGTCGCTCCGGCGTCACCTGGGCCAGCAGGGCATCCAGTTGGCTGGCGGTGATGCCGGAGTGATAGAGGCGCCGGCCATGGGGCCCCGTGACCAGAAAGAGGCGTAACTCGGGCAGACTCCCCAGCCGCGTCTCCAGATAGGGTTCCACCCCCGGCAATTCGGTCAGGGGCACGCCATAACCGATGGCGCGGTCGAGATCGGTGGCGATGGAGCGGGCGGCGGCGGTGGCGCCCGCGACCCGCACCGCCGTCAGCGTCTCCCGGGTTTCGCCAAAACCCAGCAGCGAAACCACCCCCAGGACCACCAGGGCGAGCAAGACCGCCAGGAAGGGCAGGAGGTAGGTGGCGCCCAGATGGACCGGGGCGACCCGGGGAGTGCCGCGGGGCTTCACGAGGACCACCCGCTGGATTCAGGCCAATTCATCGAGTCGCACCAATTCGGCCTCGACCGCCGCCAGGCGGTGATGACGGGCCGCCGTGGCGGCGGCAAAGTCCGCCAGGGGCAAACCCAGGCTGGCGGCCGGGCCGATGGCCGCCACCCCCACCTCCGGGTTCCCTAACAGTTGGGTCAGGGCGCCCGAGGCCAAGGCCAGCCGGCGATTCAGACGGCGGGCCAGTCCGTAGCCCAGGGCCACCGCCAGCAGGCAGAGGAGCCCCAGGGTGGGAGCCGCCCGCACGATCAGGGAGAGGGCGAAGTCGACCCCGCCGTCGCGGGAGGTGCCGGCGGACAGCCGTAGCAGGGAGACGCCCGCCTGGGAGCCGTAATCATTGGTCACCGGCAGCCAGAAAATCTCGTCCTCGCCTTCGACCCGCCGGCCGCCGCCCATGCGCACCCCCGCCTTGTCCAGGAGTTGTTCGCCAATTTCCACCGGATCGGTGGAGAAGAGCGCCCGCCCCTGTTCATCCAGCACCGCCACCGCCCGCAGCCCGGTCATTTTCAGGCGCGCCGCCTCCAGCAGGCGGTCCACCTCCGGCAGTTGCGCCAGGGGCAGACCCAGGCTCAGCCGCGTCTCCAGGGCCAGGGTCAGGTCTTGCAGTATCAGGCGCGCATGGGAGTCGAGGGCGGCATCGCGGCGCTCGGCGTGGTCGTGGGTCCAGAAGCCGATGGCCGCGCACCAGGCGAACAGGACGGTGCCCACCAGGGCGATGATGAAGCGGGCGGTGATCTTCAGGGAGGGCATCCGGGCTAGCCCTCCTGGGGCCGCGGCCGGGCGAACTCGGCCAGGATGTGATCCGGCCGCCGCAGCCGGCGCCAGAGCCAGTAACCCTCGTCGAACAGGGCCGTCTGGTCCGGCAGCAGGGCCAGGGGTATCAGCCGGAGGGACAGGGGGTCCGGCAGGGGCGGAGGCGCCGCCAGGTCGCGATGGACCACCAGGCGGATCAGGTCCTTCTCCACCCGCGCCATTTTCTTGCCGCGCAGACCATGGGCCAGCAGATGTCCCCAGCTTTGATGGTTGCCGGGCCAGACGGCGGATACCGCGTGCCGCCGCCCCAGGGCGCCGGCCAGCACCAACCGCCATTCCACCAGGGCGTGATGCAGGCCATGCTGTTGCCAATCGGCCCGCACCATGGCCGAGGCGAGATAGGCGACGAGGGACCGCTGGTCCGCGGGCAGGTCCAGCAGGTCGGCGCGGCTCGGCTCGCCGGGTCGGGGCAGGGTCAGGGCGCCATAGGCGATCAGCACGCCGGTGTCGTCAAAGAGGCCGGCCATGACGCCCTTGACCCCCGCGCCGGCCTGGCTCAGATCATGCGATTACCCATATCTTCGCGTGCCCCGCCGCCTGGGGTCTGGACACAGGCAGGCTGATCTGGTGAAATCCCGCCCCATCACCACCGATGGGGCAAGTGTCGATGAACGAGGAACCGGTTGGCAGGTTGTGCGGGCGCGCGCTGAGCGCTGGGGATCTTGAGCGCATCCGCGCCGCGGTGCGCGAGGCCGATCCGCCGCAGCGTGCGGAGATCGCGCGGCGGGTCTGCACGGCGTTGAACTGGGTCGATGTGCAGGGACGCCCGAAGCTGATGAGCTGCCGGGTCGGGCTGTTGCGCCTGCACCGTGCGGGGCTGATCGCGCTGCCGGCGCCGCGCAACGGCAACGGCAATGGCCAGGCGTTGCAGCCGCGCTGTGACACGCTGCCCGAGGCGGTGACGCTGAGCGGTTCGGTCGGGGCGCTGGCCGGTCTGCGTCTCGAGGCGGTCGGCGGCGCGGCGGAGTCGCGGTTGTGGAACGCCCTGATCGCACGCTGGCATTATTTGGGCTATACGCCGTTGTCCGGCGCGCAGTTGCGCTATCTGATCCGCTGGGATGGCGGCGTTTTGGGTGCACTCGGCTTCGGCGCGGCGGCCTGGAAGGTCGCCGCGCGCGATCGCTGGATCGGTTGGGATGCGGCGACGCGCGAGCGACAGCTCGGTGGCGTGCTCAACAATGCCCGGTTTCTGATCCTGCCGTGGGTGCAGGTGAGCAATCTCGCCTCCAAGGTCTTGGCGATGGCCGCGGCGCGGGTCGTGGTGGATTTTCCGGCGCGCTACGGCAGCGCGGTGGTGTTGCTGGAGACCTTCGTGGAGCAGCCACGCTTTCGCGGCACCTGTTACCGGGCGGCGAACTGGCAGTATCTGGGGGAGACCGCCGGACGTGGCAAACTGGACCGCTTCGGTCGTGCCGCGTTGCCCCG
>JADZBU010000286.1 GCA_020851955.1 Chromatiaceae bacterium
AAACCTCTACTCGACCCTCAAGGCCCAGGATGCGCACATCCAACTCATCTTCATGACCGGCGTCACCAAATTTAGCAAGGCCAGCCTCTTTTCAGGCTTAAACCAGCTCAATGACCTGACCCTGGACCCCCGTTTCGCCACCGTCTGCGGTTACACCCAGGCCGATCTAGAGACTACCTTCGGCCCCCATTTGGCCGGGGTGGATTGGGACCAGCTCAAGCGCTGGTACAACGGCTACGGCTTCCTCGGCGAACCGGTCTATAACCCCTTCGATATCCTGCTATTCATCGATAAGGGCCAGTTTTACCGCAACTATTGGTTCGAGACCGGCAGCCCCAGCTTCCTCATCAAGCTGCTCCAGCAACGCCGTACCTTCCTGCCCGACCTGGAGGGCATCGAGGCCAGTGAGGAGATCCTCGACTCCTTCGACATCGAGCGCATCGACCCCGTCACCCTCCTGTTCCAGGCCGGCTATCTGACCATCGCCGGGACCCGCTGGCATCGCTCGCGCCTGCTCTTCCACCTGCGGCTACCCAATCAAGAGGTAAAGATGGCCCTGGCCGATCACCTCATCGATGCCTACCTGGGCACCCTCCCTGGTGGGCGCGATGCCCAGCAGGATGCCCTCTACGAGGGCATCAGCCGGGGCGACCTCCCCGGCCTCGTCGCCGCCATCCGTCGCCTCTTCGCCGGCATCCCCTGGCAAAACTTCACCCATAACGACCTGCCCGAGGCCGAGGGCTACTACGCCAGCGTCCTCTACGCCTTCTTCGCCAGTCTCAACGCCGACATCATCCCGGAGGACGTCAGCAATCACGGCCAGGTGGACCTGACGATCAAGCTGGCCGGCTACATCTACGTCATCGAGATCAAGGTGCGGCGCGACCCGCGCCCGACGGGTCGGCGGGCGGGGGACTGGGACGAGGCGATTGCTGGCAGTGGAGCCGGGGCATCCGGCGAGGTGGCCGGAGCCAGTCCCGCCGATCCTGCCACCAATCCAGCCCTGGCCCAGATCCGCGCCCGGGGGTACAGCGACAAATATCGTGGCCTGCCAACCAAGGGCCTGTTCGAGGTCGGTCTGGTCTTCGACCGCCAGACGCGCAACCTGGCGGAGGCGGATTGGCGCGCGCTGACGTGAGGCGCGCTGTTATTGATTTCCGACCACCAACCCAAGGATTGTTCCTTGAGGGCCTGGCGGATGCATAGCAGGGCAGGGGAGAAAACCTCGGCGGGCCATTCGTGACATGCAGCCGATACCCAGGCACTGATACCAAGGCTTCGTGGGACGAACCCCCAAATCCGCCATTGCCGCCGGCCTTCTCTTCTGTTTGATAAAGCCTTTCAACCCGGCTAGCATCCGGTCATCAACCCCTCTCGCCCCGGAGTCCTGGCCCCATGGCCGCCGCTTCCCCGCCGCTTTCCTGGTCGCCGGACGACCCACCCGCGGACGATGGGCTCGACCCCGCCCTGATCGATGCCTTCATCAGCCGCTGGTCCGCCGCCACCGGCAGTGAGCGGGCCAACCACCAGCTCTTCCTGACCGAACTCTGTACCTTGCTCGGTCTGCCCCAACCCGACCCGGCCCGCGCGGACACCCAGGACAACGCCTACTGTTTCGAGCGCCGCGTCTGCTTCCAACACGGCGACGGCACCCAGAGCCAGGGCTTCATCGACCTCTATCGCCGCGCCTGCTACGTCCTGGAGAGCAAACAGACTGGGCTGGAACTCGACACCAGCGGCTGGGACAAGGCCATGCTCCGCGCACACGGCCAGGCGGTGCAGTATGTCCGCGCCCTGCCCGCGGCCGAGGGCCGTCCTCCCTTCGTGGTGGTGGTGGACGTGGGGCGCGGCATCGAACTTTACAGCGAGTTCAGCCGCAGCGGCGGGGCCTACATCCCCTATCCCGACCCGCGCTCCCATCGCATCCGCCTGGACGATCTGCACCGGCCCGCCATCCGCGCCCGGCTGCGGCTGCTGTGGCTGGACCCCCTGGCCCTGGACCCCAGCCGTCACGCCGCCCGGGTCACCCGCGGCATCGCCGTCCGCCTGGCGCGCCTCGCGGTCTCCCTGGAGTCCACCGGCCAGCCCCCGGAAATCGTGGCCGCCTTCCTGATCCGCTGCCTCTTCACCCTCTTCGCCGAGGACGTGGGGCTGATCAAACCGGGCGGCTTCACCGACCTCTTGCAATCGGTGCGGGACAACCCCGCCCAGTTCGTCCCCCTGACCGAACACCTGTGGCGGGACATGAACGCGGGCGCCGCCTTTTCGGTCATCCTGCGCGAGCGGGTGCCGCGCTTCAACGGCGGCCTCTTCGCCCAAGGCCAGGCCCTGCCGCTCGATCGCGACCAGCTAGACCTCCTGATCGACGCCGGTCGCGCCGACTGGCGCCAGGTGGAACCGGCCATCTTCGGCACCCTGCTGGAGCGTGCCCTTGACCCGCTGGAGCGCCACGCCCTCGGCGCCCATTACACCCCGCGCGCCTATGTCGAGCGCCTGGTCCTGCCCACCGTCATCGCCCCCTTGCGGGAGGAGTGGACCGCCGTCCACAGCGCCGCCTTCCGCCTGCATGAGCAGGGCAAGGACCCGGAGGCGATCAAGCTCATCAGTGCTTTTCAGGTGCGCCTGGCCCATATCCGGGTGCTGGACCCCGCCTGTGGGTCCGGTAATTTTCTGTACGTCACCCTCGAACACCTCAAGCGCCTGGAGGGCGAGGTTCTGGACACCCTGGAATCGCTCGGGGAACGCCAACTGCTGATGGCCATGGAAGGGGTGAGCGTCGACCCTCACCAACTGCTGGGCCTGGAACTCAATCCCCGGGCCGCCGCCATCGCCGAGACGGTCCTGTGGATTGGTTATCTCCAGTGGTACTTCCGTACCCACGGCAATGTCAATCCGCCGGAGCCCGTGATCCGCGACTTTCGCAATATCCAGTGCCGTGATGCCGTACTCGCCTACGACCGAGTGGAGTGGGTCACCGACGAGTCCGGCCGGCCGGTCACCCGCTGGGATGGGCGGACCTACAAGCCCCACCCGGTCACCGGGGAATTGGTGCCGGACGAGTCCGCCCAGGTGCCGCTGGAGCGCTACGTCAACCCGCGGCGGGCGGAGTGGCCCGAAGCGGATTACGTGGTCGGCAATCCGCCCTTCATCGGCGCCGGCGGCATGCGCCGCGCCCTGGGTGACGGCTATGTGGACGCCTTGCGCGGCACCTGGCGGGAGGTCCCGGAGTCCGTCGATTTCGTCATGTACTGGTGGGAGCGCGCCGCCGAACTGGCCCGTGCCGGGCGCATCCGGCGCTTCGGCTTCATTACCACCAACAGTCTGCGCCAGACCTTCAACCGCCGGGTCATAGAGCGGCACCTCCAGGCCGCCGAGCCCCTGTCCCTGCTGTTTGCGGTACCGGACCACCCCTGGGTTGACGCGGCGGAGGGTGCGGCGGTGCGGATCGGCATGACCGTGGGCGAGGCGGGGGAGTCGCCCGGGGTCATCGACCAGGTGGTGGCCGAGCGCGGCGGCCAGGGCGAGGGGCTGGACGTGGACCTGGTACGGACGGCCGGGCGCATCCATGCCGACTTGCGAATTGGGGCGGACGTGGCTTCGGCCGTGCCGCTGCGGGCGAACCAGGGGATCAGTTCGCCCGGGGTCAAGCTCCATGGCGCGGGCTTCATTGTCAATCCGGACCAAGCGGCGGCCCTAGGCCTGGGCTGGCTGCCGGGAATCGAGCGGCATATCCGATGGTATCTCAACGGTCGCGATCTGACTCAGAGCCCGCGCGGGGTCATGGTCATCGACCTGTTCGGGCTGAGCGCAGAGGATGTCCGGGCGCGGTACCCCGAGGTCTATCAGTGGGTCCTGGAGCGGGTGAAACCGGAACGGGATCAAAACAACCGCGCGACCTATCGGGACAACTGGTGGATATTCGGGGAGCCGCGGAAGGATCTCCGCCCGGCACTGACGGACCTGACTCGTTATATCGCCACCGTGGAGACCGCCAAACACCGCACCTTCGTGTTCCTGGATCAGTCCATCCTGCCGGACAACAAACTCATCAACATCGCGCTGGACGACGCCTGGACCTTGGGCGTCCTCTCCAGCCATATCCATGTCCTCTGGGCGCTCGCGTCCGGTAGTCATCTGGGCGTCGGTAACGATCCGGTCTACGTCAAAACCCGCTGCTTCGAGACCTTCCCCTTCCCCGATCCCGCCGAGCCCCTGAAGGCCCGCATCCGCCAACTGGCCGAGGACCTGGACGCCCACCGCAAGGCC
>JADZBU010000287.1 GCA_020851955.1 Chromatiaceae bacterium
CGAAGTCGCGCACCATCTGCTGATAGGCGCGGGATTTTTTGGCGTATTCCTGATCTTCCCTGGCACGTTCGAGGTCGAAAGCCAAATAGGTATTGAGGCGCTGGAGTATGCCCTTCTCGCGCGCGGCGAAGCGGCGCAAGACGTCGTAGCGCATCTGATAACCGCCGTTGTAGCGGACATTCTCGGCATCGACGAAGACGCCAATTCGCATATGTGCATTCAAAATTATCAGCTCCTGAAACAAAAGCGACGGGGAGGCGCTGGCGTCCCCGTCGTTCACACTTGAGTATAAGGCTACTTCCCTGGTTAATCAGGACCCCGTGCCGTCCCTGTCACGACCGATCGGCCGGGGCCCTTCCGCTCCTCAAAGGGGCCCGGGCGGGGCAACGCCCGGGCCGGGTCCGGGTTTAGCGGTTGGCCCGATTCTCGATCAGCTCGTTGACCACGGTCGGATCGGCCAGGGTCGAGGTGTCGCCCAGGCTGTCGATCTCGTTGGCGGCGATCTTGCGCAGGATGCGGCGCATGATCTTGCCCGAGCGGGTCTTGGGCAGGCCCGGGGCCCACTGGATGAGGTCCACGATGGCGATGGGACCGATCTCGCCCCGCACCATGGCCACCAGTTCCTTTTTCAGGGCATCGGTCGGCTCGATGCCGGCCATGGGGGTGACATAGGCGTAGATGCCCTGACCCTTGATGTCGTGCGGGTACCCGACGACCGCCGCCTCGGCGACGTGCGGGTGCAACACCAGCGCGGACTCGATCTCGGCGGTACCCAGGCGGTGACCGGAGACGTTGAGCACGTCATCGATGCGGCCCGTGATCCAGTAGTAGCCGTCCTCGTCGCGGCGGGCGCCGTCGCCGGTGAAGTACTTGCCCGGATACTGGCGGAAGTAGGTATCGATGTAGCGCTGGTGATCGCCATAGACGGTCCGCATCTGCGCCGGCCAGGGCTGGGTGATGACCAGGGCGCCCTCGCCCGCGCCCAGGACGGGGGTGCCTTCCGCCGGGTCCACCAGGGCCGGGACCACGCCAAAGAAGGGACGGGTGGCCGAGCCGGGCTTGAGGGGGGTGGCGCCGGGCAGGGGAGTGATCAGATGGCCGCCGGTCTCGGTCTGCCACCAGGTATCGACGATGGGGCAGCGGGCGTCGCCGACCACCCGGTAGTACCACTCCCAGGCCTCGGGGTTGATGGGCTCGCCGACGGAACCCAGGATGCGGAGCGATTTCCGGGAGGTCGCCTTCACCGGCTCCTCGCCCGCGCGCATCAGGGAGCGGATGGCGGTGGGGGCGGTATAGAAGATGTTGACCTGATGCTTGTCAACCACCTGCCAGAAGCGGGACATATCCGGGTAGTTGGGGATGCCCTCGAACATGAGGGAAGTGGCGCCGTTGGCCATGGGGCCGTAAACGATGTAGGTGTGGCCCGTGACCCAGCCGACGTCGGCGGTGCACCAGTAGATCTCGCCTTCCTGGTAATCGAAGGTGTACTTGTGGGTCATGGCGGCGAAGACCAGATAGCCGCCCGTGGTGTGCAGGGCGCCCTTGGGCTTACCGGTGGAGCCGGAGGTGTAGAGGATGAAGAGGGGGTCCTCCGCGTCCATCGCCTCGGGCTCGCACACGGCGTCGGCGGTGGCCATGGCCTCGTGGTACCAGACATCGCGGCCCTCGGTCCAGGCGACCTTGCCGCCGGTACGCTGGACCACCAGCACGGTGCCGACATTCGGGCACTCGTTGAGGGCGGTGTCGGCGTTCTTCTTCAGGGGCACGTTGCGGCCGCCGCGCACGCTCTCGTCGGCGGTGATGAGCACCCGGCAGTCGGAGTCCAGGATGCGGTCGCGCAGGCTGTCCGGGGAAAAGCCGCCGAAGACGATCGAGTGGACGGCCCCGACCCGGGTACAGGCCAGCATGGCCACCGCCGCCTCGGGGATCATGGGCAGGTAGATACAGACCCGGTCACCCTTCTTGACGCCCTTGGACTTGAGGACATTGGCGAGCTTGCAGACCTGGGTGTGCATCTCGCGGTAGGTGAGTTTTTTGTCCTCGGCGGGATTGTCGGCCTCCCAAATGATGGCGACCTGATCACCGCGCGTGGCCAGATGCCGATCCAGGCAGTTGTAGGAAACATTGAGCTGGCCACCCTCGAACCACTTGATGTAGAGATTCTCGGGGCTGAAGCTGTAGTCCATCACGGTGTCGAACTTTTTGCTCCAGGTGACGAATTTCTCCGCCTGCTCGGCCCAGAAGCCATTCGGGTCATCGACCGAGCGCTGGTACATGCTGGCGTACTGCTCGGCGTTGATATGGGCCTTGGCGGCGATGGCGGCGGGAACTTCATAAGTCTTGATTTCCGACATGGGAACCAATCTCCTGATTTTAGGGTGGTGAATTTAATATCCGCCGGCTTTGGGAAGGAGCCGGATAAAGAGCTGGACTTCGGTTGTCGACCCGTCCGGGAGGGTCCTGGCGACCGCTATTCCCGGCGCGACAAGCGCATTTTTTCTGATTAAGCGTCGCGGCGTGAAGATGCCGCTGTTGTGATCCTCGTCTCCCCCGACCCGGCCCAAAAGGGCTTGGCGGTTGTTATTGGGACTGCCCTCCTCGCGTCCGCGGCCCCGGCGATGTCAACACCGCTTCCGAAACGGAAGGATTCCCAAGTCTAAACACTTGTCGCGGCCTTCGCCAGCCCTTAGCCACGCCGGGGCCACCCGGGCCCTCAGACGAGGAATTCGCGCAAGGCAAAGCCCTTGCCACTGTCGCGCTGGGCGGCCTGGGCGAGTAAGAGCTCGCCCGCCGCCAGGGCATCGCTGAGGGCGTTGTGAGCGCCGTAGCGGGGCAGGTTATAGCGGGCGCCCAGGGCATGCAGGCGCAGATCGGAGCCCTTGAAGGGCATCTGGCGCTGATGGAAATTGCGCAGGGCCACGGCTTGGGTATCGACGATGGGCACGATCAGGGGGCCTCCCAGATAACGCTTGCAGGCCAGATCGATGAAGGTCTCCTCGATGTAGGAGTGATGGGCGATCATGACCTTGCCCGCCAGTTCCTGAAGGAATTCGGTCAAAACCTCTTCAAGGGGCTCGCCCGTGGCGGCCTCGTCATCCAGGATCTGGTGGATGATGGCGCTGGCCTCGGGGATGGCGCGATCGGTGTGGACCAGGCGGTGACGGGCGGTGGCCAGGTCGATGCTGTGGCCGTGGAGAGTCACATAGCCAAAGCTGAGGATGCTGTCTTGCTTGGGGTCCAGGCCCGTGGTCTCCAGATCCACCGCCAGGTACTCCACCTGGCGATAGTCCGTCTTGGGGTCGGGAAAGGGCCTCGCCAGATAGTCGCGCAAGGGGCCCGCCGGCAGCTTGCGGAGGTGCCAGCGGCGGCGGAAGTCCGGGGTCAGGGGCCAGGTCATGGTTGATCGTCAGCCGAAACGTCCGGCTTGATAACGCTGCTCGAGGACGTCCTGCATGGTGTTGATCAGGGAGAAGGCATCCTTGAGATGCCCCCGCTCCAGACCCGACAGGGAGTCCGGGGACAGGAAATTGTCCGCTTTTTGGCCCTTGCGCAACTGCTCGGCCTGGTGGCGCAGGCGGAGGGCGCCAATCAACTCCAGCGCATCGATGAGATTGGCCGCCCCCTCCTGACTCACGGCCTGGGATTTGGCGGCCTGCTCCAG
>JADZBU010000288.1 GCA_020851955.1 Chromatiaceae bacterium
CCTCGGTGCTCGTCTCCGCCCTCCTGGGGCTGCTGGTCGGCTCCGTCATCGTGGCCCAGGTGCTCTACGCCACCACGGTGGACCATCTCACCGAATTTGGCACCCTCAGCGCCATGGGCGCCCCGCGCGACTTCATCTACAAGGTCATCCTGGGCCAGGCGGCCATCAGCGCCACCCTGGGGCATGTGCCGGGGATCCTGCTCGCCCTGCTCCTGGCCGAGGCCAGCGCCCTGTCCGCCGCCGTGGTTCTGGTCCCCTGGGAGCTGGCCATCGGCCTCTATGGGGTCACCCTGGCCATGTGCATGCTGGCGTCTCTCATCTCCATCCGCAAGGCCATGGGCATAGATCCGGCCATGGTCTTCCAGAGGTGACCCCGTGAGCCTGCCCCCGATCCCCATCGCCAACTCCCATCTCGTCCCCGCCCTGGAGGTGATTGGGCTGTCCGTTGTCTATGGCAGCGGTCCCACGGCCGTGCAGGCTGTCAATGGAGTCGATCTGGCGGTACAACCGGGTGAGATCCTGGCCCTCATGGGCCCCTCCGGGAGCGGCAAGACCACCCTACTGATGGTCATGGGCTGCCTGCTCCATGCCAGTGCCGGCACGGTGCGGGTCGAGGGTCGGGATATCGATACCCTCGATACCGCGGAACTGGCGCGGCTGCGGCTGGCGCGCATGGGCTTTATCTTCCAAAGCTACAATCTGTTCCCGGCCCTCACCGCCCTGGAGAATGTCCAGTTGGCCCTGGAGCTGAAGGGTCGGGATCTGGCGGAAGGCGTGGAGTTGCTGGAACGGGTCGGCCTGGGGGAACGGCTCCGCAACTACCCCAAACAACTTTCGGGTGGCGAGAAACAGCGGGTCGCTATCGCCCGCGCCCTGGCTGGCCATCCCGCCATCCTGCTGGCGGACGAGCCAACCGCCGCCCTGGACTCCACCAATGGGCGCGCCGTGGTCAAGCTGCTGGGAGATCTGGCCCACGACCTGGGGCGCGCGGCGGTGATCGTCACCCATGATCCCCGGGTGGGGGAGCTCTCGGACCGGGTCATTCATTTCGAGGATGGGCGGATTGTTGGCTGATTGCCGCCTCCCGTACCCTCCAGGATCAAGCCACTATCGCCGCAGCGAGCCTTCCTTATGCGCAAATCGCCCCTCGTCCTCCTGCTGATCCTCGCCTTGCTGTCCCCCGGCTGCGCCCACGTCCGCAAGGAAAAGAAAACCCAGGGTCTGACGGCCGCCACCTATGCCTATGGCAATGCCCTGCGCTGGGGCTACTACGATACGGCCTGGAACTATCTGGATCCCGTCACCCGCTCCCGCCTGTCGCCCGACCAACTCCAGCTCAAGGCGATTCGCCTGACGGGCTACGAGGTGGTCCAGCCGCCACTCCTTCTCGCCGATGATCAGGATCAGGCCGAACAGTGGGTCCAGATCGAGTACGTGCGTCAGGATACCCAGGTGGTGCGCAGCCTCACCGATCATCAGGTCTGGCGTTACGACGAGGTCAGCGAAGGCTGGCGCCTGACCTCCGAACCCCCGCGTTTTCCCTAGCGGGAGCCAGGATGCTGGCCCTATTGGGCTCATAAAGGGCCCAGTCATCTTCAAAGATATTAAGAAAGATTAAGAATGAAGATGATGATGAGGCCTGTGGATAACCCTCATTCGACCTAAAATGCCTTTCAGCCTGGTGACTTATGGTCTTTTGATCCCTTGGGACAAGGTTCCTTGGAGATGTGTAAGACCTGTGGATAAAGTAGGAGTCGCCGTGACTGATTTTTTTATCCCCAGTTATCCACAGGCTTTGTACCCATTTATACCCAGAGCTTCTCAATCTTCGGCAGACCCCAGGACGGCAGGAGGATCGGGTGACGGTGGTTGGGGGTGTCGACAGCAGGGATGCTGTCGCCAAGCCTACAGGGACGTATTCACGGCGTCCCCCAACCGCCGTCGCCCGATCCTCAAACCCCGCCTTATCGGGTGGGGGAAGGGTGTCTCATGGGAAAGGCCTGGCGGAGTAGGGCAAGGACTAGGGGTAACAGGGAAAATGATTTGGTGGCCATAAAAAAACCCGCCATAAGCGGGTTTTCGCATCAAGGGGGACCTGGGTCCGCTACTTGATCTTACCTTCCTTGTAGAGGACGTGCTGACGCACGACCGGGTCGAATTTCTTGATTTCCATCTTGCCGGGCTGATTGCGCTTATTTTTGGTGGTCGTATAAAAATGACCGGTGCCGGCGCTGGAAATCAGGCGGATCTTCTCACGTGCTGCCTTGGCCATGGATGTTTACCTCGCTCAGACCTTGTCACCGCGACCGCGCATCTCGGCGATCACCGCATCGATACCCTTCTTGTCGATCAGGCGCATGGCAACGGTGGACAGACGCAGGCGCACCCAGCGATTCTCGCTCTCGACCCAATAACGATGAAAGTGCAGGTTAGGAAGAAACCGACGCTTGGTCTTGTTGTGGGCGTGGGAGACGTTGCAACCCGTAAGCGGGCGCTTACCGGTTACTTGGCAGACTTTGGACATGACGCTTCCCTTAGAGGTTGGCCAGGGGTCGGGCCTTCACGAGCCAGACCGAGAATGAAAGACGGGCAAAAATACCCGAATCCCCACCCCAGCGCAAGTGCTTAGGCCACTGGGATGTGATTATGCGGGGTCTCGAGCCTTCGTAACAGCGTCGTGGATCCCGCTTGAGCCGGCCCCCACTCAAGCCTTTCCCTGCATACCAACAGGTTTTTTGGCCGCGCCACCCCGGGATTAAGCGGTGGATAAGCCTGTTGAGAACTGGGGATAAAACCTGACCGCCAAACCCTGGTATTGTTATCCACAGGCCGTCAACAGCTTCCGGAGGACTTATCCTGAAGGCAGACAGGGTCCCTACTGACTGTATTAGCATGGATTTTTGCAGCCATTAGGCTTATCCACAGGCCTCACCATCATCTTAACTCTTAATCTTTTTTTCAGATGTAGATGGAGCCTGGCCGTTCGGGACCCCCTGGCCTGGCCTCACAGCAAGCCCCGCTCGGCGAAGGAGATGCCTTGGCCATCGCCGACGATGAGATGATCGAGGACCCGCACTTCCACCAGGGCCAGGGCGTCCTTGAGACGCTGGGTGATGCGCAGGTCGGCCTGACTGGGCTCGGTGACCCCGGAGGGATGGTTGTGGGCAAAGATGACGGCGGCGGCGCCGAGTTCGAGGGCGCGGCGCACCACCTCGCGGGGATGGACGCTGGCCCCGTCGATGGTGCCGTTGAAAAGTTCCTCGTACCTCAGCACCTGGTGGCGGTTGTCGAGGAAGAGGCAGGCGAAGACTTCGTGGGGATAGTGATAAA
>JADZBU010000289.1 GCA_020851955.1 Chromatiaceae bacterium
GCAAAGAGAAACAGCAGGATCACGGGCAGCACGAAGGCGATCAGGATTGCGGATGGGTCGCGCACCACCTGCAGCCCCTCCTTGCGTACCAGGGCCAGGAGTCGCCTCCCGGAAAAGCCCGGGGATGACAAGGGGGTGCGCCCGCTCATGCCGCCTCCGACCGGGGGGCCGCCGCCAGGGTCGCGTCGGTCCTCTCGATGAGGCGGATGAAGGCCTGCTCCATGGTCGGCTCTTCCCCCGGATGCAAGGCCACCGCAGCCTTGAGGGCGTCCGGGGTGTCGAGAGCGATGACCCGCGCCTGGACCATGAGGGCGATCCGGTCACAGTATTCGGCCTCGTCCATGAAGTGGGTGGTCACCATCACCGTCACGCCCTTGCGCACCAGGCCGTTGATGTGGGTCCAGAACTCCCGGCGGGTGAGGGGGTCCACCCCCGAGGTGGGTTCGTCGAGGAAGAGGACGGGCGGGCGGTGCATCAGGGCGCAGGCGAGGGCCAGCCGCTGCTTGTAACCCAGGGGCAGTTCTTCCGGGGCCCGGTCGAGGAAGGCCGAGAGCTGGAAGGTCTCCACCATCTCGGCGATGCGCTCCCGTTTCAGGGGGCCCTCCAGACCCTGGACGCCGGCATAAAACGCCAGGTTCTGCCGCACGGAGAGCAGCCCATAGAGCGAGAATTTCTGGGCCATGTAGCCCAGGCGCCCCTTGGCCTGACCGCTGGCGCGCCGCAAGTCCAGTCCCGCCACCCGGGCCTCGCCGGAGCTGGGTTTGAGCAGGCCGCAGAGCATCTTGAAGGTGGTGGACTT
Organism: Chromatiaceae bacterium; assembly: GCA_020851955.1. GTDB lineage: Bacteria > Pseudomonadota > Gammaproteobacteria > Chromatiales > Chromatiaceae > M0108. The sequence continues at coordinate 800 of JADZBU010000289.1, forward strand.
GCCCGCCCCGTTGGGCCCGAGCAGGCCGAAGATCTCGCCCGGCCGCACCTGGAAGGTCACCTCGTCCGTGGCCACGAAGTCGCCGAAGCGCTTGGTCAGGTGGCGACACTCGACCACGAAATCCAGGGCCAGGTCCTGGGGCGGCATGCGCTCCGCCAGGGCGGAAGTCCCGCCGGGCCCACCGCCCAGCAGATCGACAAAGGCATCCTCGAAGCGGGGCGTCACGGCCTCCAGTTGGGCGCCCGCCGCCCTGGCCAGGGCCTGGATGGCGTCGGGGGGCTGGTCCTGGCGCAGGACGAGGCGGACCGCCTCGCCCTGAATCACGCCATCGCAGACGGAGGGCAGGTTCAGGGCCTGCTGGAGCAGGGCGCGGCGATCGCCCCGCGGGGCGCGTAGCCGGAAGCAGCGGTGGGTGATGCGCCCGGTCAGGGCGGCGGGGGGCCCGGCAAAGCGCAGCTCCCCCTCGTTCAGCAGGAGCACGGACTCGCACCGCTCGGCCTCGTCCAGGTAGGCGGTTGCCCAGATCACCGCCAGGCCTTGGCCCGTCAGGGCCGCGACCATGTCCCAGAGGTCCTGACGGCTCACGGGGTCCACGCCGACGCTGGGTTCGTCCAATAACAGTACCCGGGGCGTGCCGAGCAGGGCGCAGGCCAGCCCGAGTTTTTGTTTCATGCCCCCGGAGAGCTTGCCGGCCAGTCGCGGGGTGAAGGGACCCAGCCGCGTGAAGGTCAGGAGCCGGTCGAGGGCCTGGTCCCGCTGGCGGGCGACCATGCCGCGCAGGGCGGCATAGAGGCGCAGGTTTTCCATCACCGACAGGTCTTCGTAGAGCCCAAAGCGCTGGGGCATGTAGCCGACGAGGGCGGCGAGGTCCCCGGCATCGCGCCGGGTATCCCGTCCCAGGATGCCGATTCGACCCGAGGTGGGCGCCATCAGGCCCGCCATCAGGCGCATCAGGGTAGTCTTGCCCGCCCCATCGGGGCCCACGAGCCCCGTCAGGCGGCCGGCGTGGATCGCGGTGGTCAGCCCCTTGAGGGCCTGGGTCGCGCCAAACTGCTTGGTGACCGCTGCCAGGAGCACCGCAGCCGCCGGGGGCGCCGGTGTCATGATCCCGGACCGGCGGGGGTGGCCGCCGGCCCCAACACCTGAATCGTGACGGGCATCCCCTGCCGCAGCCCCTCGTCGGTCTTGGGGATGATGATCCGCAGGCGATAGACCAAATCCGTCCGCAAGGCGGTCGTCTCCACCGTTTTCGGCGTGAATTCCGCCTTGGGCGAGACGAAGCCGATGTGACCCTGGTACACCTGGCTGGAGCTGTCGGTGGTCACCCGTACCGGGGTCCCGGGCGCCACCTGGCCTAGCTGGGGTTCCGCCGCGTAGACGCGCACATAGACGGGATCGGGCAGGGAGAGGGTATAGACCGGTGTCTGGCTGGTTACCATGCTGCCCGGCTCCAGGACCCGGCTCATGATGATGCCGTCGGCGGGGGCGATCAGGCGGGTGTCATCCAGGGCGGTCTGGGCCTGGTCGCGGTCGGCGACGGCGGCGGCGAGGCTGGCCTCGGCGGCGCTGATGTCCTCGGCGCGCGCGCCCTCCCGCAGCAGGGAGTGAGTCTGCTGGGCCATGAGGAGGCCGGCGACTGCTTCGTCGTAATCGGCGAGGATCTTGTCCAGTTCCTGCTGACTGGCAAAGGCGGAGGCGGCCAACTCCTTCTGCCGTTTGAGTTCGGCGGCCAACCGCTTCTCCAAGGCCGCGAAGAGGTTCACCTCCGCCTCGGCGCGCCGGATCTCCTGCGGCCGATTGCCGCGACGCAGCTTCTCGAGTTCGGCCTCGGCGCGCCGATAGGCCGCGTCGGCGGCGGCCAGGGCATCGCGATAGGGGCGCGCGTCCAGTTCGGCGAGCAGGTCGCCCTGGTGAACCCTGGCGCCCTCCTCGTACATCAGGGACTCCAGGCGTCCCGGCTGCCGGAACGCCAGCTCGACCTCGCGGATATCCACATTACCGTAGAGGGTCAGGTCGGCGTCACCCTTGCCGGCCCGCCCCCAGACCCACCAGGCGAGGGCGACGAGGGTGATCAGGATGACGAGGGCCAGGATTCTGAGTAAGGGTTTCACGGGCTGGGTCTGGAGGGGAGGGTGGAGACAGGGCGACGACGCCTACCGGGGGGTGGGATATGGGCCAAAGACAACCTGGGTCATTATCGGCCGAGGCCCGGCATCTGGCCACTCGCGAGAGCCACCAACCTGACTTCGCCGGCAAATTTTTTCGGGACATCCCCTTTCTCATCCATGGCATAATGCCCGTCGCATTTTTATCCCAGCGTCGCCTGGCGACGCCATCCCAAGTCGAGGTCCAACCATGAGCTTTTTCATCTCCGACGCCCTGGCCCAGGAGGCCGCCGGCGCCGCGGCACAGAGCGATCCCCTCTTGAGCCTGCTCTTTCCCATTGGTCTGGTGGTGCTGCTCTACTTCCTCATGATCCGTCCCCAGGTCAAGCGCCAGAAGGAACACAAGAAGATGGTCGAGGCCATGGCCAAGGGCGACGAGATCGTCACCGCCGGCGGCATCGCTGGCCGGGTTCTGGACCTGGGCGAGAATTTCGCCCTGCTCGAGATCGCCGAGGGCGTGCAGGTCAAGGTGCGCCGCGTCGCCGTGGAGACGGTGCTGCCCAAGGGTTCCCTCAAGGAGCTGTAGTACCGGTCCCCGCCCTCGCCGGGTCGGCTCCGCGCCGGCCCGGTGCCTGGGAGGAAGGCCCGAAGCGGCCACCCCGATCCCTGCTCCGGACCTGCCTCTCCCACCCTGGGTCCGCCGTGATCCCCGCGAGAACCGATCCCCATGAATCGTTATCCCCTCTGGAAAAACCTGCTGATCCTGGGCGTCATCCTGGTGAGCCTGGTACTGGCCCTGCCGAACTTCTTTCCCCAGGACCCCTCCATCGAAGTCTCGGCCGCCCGCAAGACCGAGATGACCGCCGCCAGCGCCGATGAGATCCGCGCCGCCCTGGAGAATGCCAAGGTCCCCTTCAAGCGGGTCGACACCCTGGAAGGGGGCAAGGTCCTGGTGCGCTTTGACAACTCGGGCGACCAACTGCGCGGCCAGGAGGCGATCGAGAACACCCTTTCCGCCAAGTATCGCAGCGCCCTCACCCTGTCCACGGATCTACCCGGTTGGCTCAAGGCCCTGGGCCTCAAGCCCATGACGCTGGGACTGGATCTGCGGGGTGGTGTCTATGTGCTCATCGACGTGGACATGGAGGCCGCCGTGGACCAGGCCCTCGATCGCTATGTCGAGGACATCCGTACCCAGTTGCGCGATGCCAAGGTGCGCTATATCACGGTCAGCCGGGTCCAGCGTCAGGTCGTCGTCAAGTTCGCGGACCTGGCGGCCCGGGACGCGGGCGAGAAGGTCATCGCCAAACAGTTCGGGGATCTGAAACTGGAAACCCTCGAGCAAGGCGGCGACTTTCTGGTCACCCTGGCCATGACCCCGACCCAGCAGAAGCAGCTCCAGGACTTCGCGCTCCAGCAGAATGTCACCACCCTGCGTAACCGGGTCAACGCCCTGGGCGTGGCGGAGCCCAATATCGCCCGTCAGGGCGCCCGGCGCATCGTAGTGCAATTGCCCGGGGCCCAGGACCCGGGGCGTCTCAAGGAGATTCTGGGGGCCACCGCGACCCTGGAATACCGGCTGGTGGACACCGAGCACAGCGTGGCGGATGCCGAGGCCGGCCGGGTGCCGGCCGCCAGCCGCCTCTACCGCGATCGGGATGGCCGCCCGGTCCTGCTCAAGCGCCGGGTCATCGTCACCGGCGATCAGATCACCGACGCCGCCTCCGGCTTCGACGCCCAGAGCGGGACCCCCATGGTCACCGTGGCCCTGGACGCCCCCGGCGGCCGGCGCATGCTCGACATGACCACCGAGAACGTCGGCAAGCCCATGGCCGTGGTCTTCATCGAGAATCGCACCACCACCAAGCAGGTGGACGGCAAGCCGGTGAAGACCACGTCGAAGGTGGAAGAGGTGATCAGCGTCGCCAATATCCGCGAGCCTTTCGGTCGCCGTTTCCAGACCACCGGGCTGGATAGCTCCGAGGAGGCCCACAACCTGGCCCTGCTGCTGCGCGCCGGCGCCCTGGCGGCCCCCATCCAGATCGTGGAGGAGCGCACCGTGGGCCCCAGCCTGGGTCAGGACAATATCGACCAGGGCCTGATGTCGGTGATCATCGGCTTCCTCGCCGTCGTCGTCTTCATGGCCTTCTATTACTCTTGGTTCGGGGTGGTCGCCAACGTGGTGCTGCTGCTGAACCTGGTGCTGATCGTGGCGGTCATGGCCTTGCTGGGGGCGACCCTGACCATGCCGGGTATCGCGGGCATGGTGTTGACCATCGGCATGGCGGTGGACGCCAACGTCCTCATCTTCGAGCGGATGCGCGAGGAGATCCGCAACGGCAATACCCCTCAGGCCAGTATCGCAGCGGGCTATGACAAGGCCCTGTCGGCCATCATTGACGGTAACGTCACCACCCTGATCGCCGCCGTGGTCCTCTTCAGCTTCGGCACGGGGCCGATCAAGGGCTTCGCCGTCACTCTGACCGTGGGTCTCATCGCCTCCATGTTCACCGCCATCACCTGCAGCCGCGCCATGATCAACTGGATCTGGGGCGGTCGGCGCTTAGCGCGCCTGCCCGTCTGAGGGACCCATCATGCGTGAAATCAAGTTCGGCACCATTGACTACATGGCCCACCGCTGGAAGGCCCTGGTCTTCTCCGGCGTGCTCATTTTTATCACCTTTGTCTCGCTGGCGGTCCAGGGCCTGAACTACGGCCTGGACTTCACCGGCGGTACCGTCATCGAGCTGGGCTATCAGGAGCCGACCGACACCGCCGAGGTGCGCGATGTCCTGGAAGCCGCGGGTCTGTCGGGGATCACGGTGCAGCACTTCGGCAGCAACCGCGACATCCTGCTGCGCATCCCCCCAAGCGGCGAGACCAATAACGCGGCTTTGAGCCAAAAGGTGTTCGACACCCTGGCGGCCTCCGTCGGCGGCAAGGTGGAGATGCGGCGGGTGGAGTTCGTGGGTCCCCAGGTCGGAAAGGAACTGACCGAGCAAGGCGGCCTGGCCGTCCTTTATTCGGTCTTCGGTATCCTTCTCTATGTCGCCCTGCGCTTCGAGTGGCGCTTCTCCGTGGGCGCCATTGCCGCCACCATCCATGACGCCATCATCTGTATCGGGGTTTTCACCCTCTTCCAGCTTGAATTCGATCTCAATGTCCTGGCCTCCATTCTGACCGTCATCGGCTACTCGCTCAACGACACCATCGTCATCTTCGACCGGGTTCGCGAGAACTTCCGCAAGGTGCGCAAGGGCTCACCCCTGGAGATCATGAACCAGTCGGTCAACGAGACCATGTCGCGGACCATCATCACCGCCGGTACCGTCTTCCTGGTGGTCGTGGCGCTTTATCTCTTTGGTGGCGAGACCTTGCGTGGCTTCTCCCTGGTCATGATCGTGGGCGTCATCTCGGGCACCTTCTCCACCATCTACATCGCCAGCAACGTGGCGATCCTCCTGGGCGTCAGCCCCGCCAACCTGGCCCTGGTCAAGAAGGAAGGGGATGGCGCGGGGGCGCAGGTCTAGCGGGGTGCGCCCCGCTCGGTCAGGGGGTGCCTGCCCGCTGGCCGTCTCATGGGCGTTCGCGCGCTCGCCCTCCTGTCGTCAATGGATTGAGTGTCTCGGCTTGGCTTCATCCCGTCCGCCCTGAGGGGGCGGCGGGGTGACGAGCCCCCGCCATTCGCGAACCCTTATGAATTATCAAGGTGTTCTCTTCCGGCTAACACCGGCAACCTGATAGATCTTAATAACAATGGAAAGCCACCTCTTCTTCAATCTCCTCGCCGTCATCCTGCTGGTGATGGGTAACGCCTTCTTCGTCGGTTCCGAGATCGCCCTGACCTCGGCGCGTCGCAGCCGCATCAAGCAATTGGCGGATACCGGCAACAAGGCCGCCCGCACCGTGCAACTGCTGCACAAGGAGCCGGAACGCTTCTATTCGGTGACCCAGATTGGCATCACCCTGGTCTCGCTCGCCCTGGGCGCCATCGGCATCACGACCATGGAACATCTCATCGATCCCGTCTTCGAGGCCATGGCCGTCAGCTTCGCCGGCGGCCAGTCCCTGGTGGATGTCGCGCATACCGCGGCCTATATCTTTGGCTTTGTCGTCATCTCCTTCCTGCATGTCGTGGGTGGCGAACTGGCTCCCAAGGTATTGGCCTTCCACAAGGCCGAGACCCTGAGCCTGGGCGTCGCCGGCATCATGAACTTTCTCTACTCTAGTCTCAAACCCTTGATCTGGATTATGAATAAGTCCTCCGAGGGCTTGCTTTGGGTTTTCGGACAGCGCGATCTGGCCAAGGAAGGGGCCGGGCACTTTTCCATTACCGAGGAGGAGATTCGGACCATCCTGACGGCGAGCGAGCATGACGGGGTACTCAACGCGGAGGAGACCCAGATGATCCGGGGGGTGTTCGACCTCGACGAGCAGCAGGTCAGGGATGCCATGGTGCCGCGTACCGACATCACCGCCATGAACAAGGATGCCACGGTGGCGGAGGCCTTGGTGATGTTCAAGGAGGGTCGCCACGCTCGTTACCCGGTTTATGATGTCAACCTGGACGATATGGTGGGCATGATCGCCATCAAGGAACTCCTCAGTAGCCTGGCCGATACGGACGATGTGGCCCCCATCAAGCAGAACCGCATTGGCGACATCATGCTGCCCCTGCATATTGTCCCCGAGACCCTGGCTCTCAGCGAGCTGCTCAAGGATTTCAAACGCACGGGTCAGCAGCTTGCCATCGTGGTTGACGAATATGGCGGTACCGCCGGCATGATCACCCTGGAGGACATCCTGGAGGAGATCGTTGGCGACTACTCGGATGAATTCAGTAAGCACAAACACCGTTACGTCAAAAAGCTGAGCGGTAGCCAATACGCCATCGACGCGGGCATCCGGACCTCGGATCTGGAATCCCTGGTGAACTTCCCCTTCCCGGATGGTGACTTTGTCACGCTGGGGGGGCTGGTGTACCACCAACTAGGTCGTATCCCGCAGATTGGCGACGAGGTGCCCCTGGAAGGCGCGCGTCTGCAGGTGCTGGAGATGGACAAACATCGCATCACCAAGGTCCTCTTCCAGGATCTGGCGATCGCCGAGGATGGCACCGTCGGGCTCGCCGAATCCTTATCCTTGCCGGACGAGGAGCCGGTCTCCTAGGCTGGCCCTCTGGTATTTTGTCCCCAAGTCATGGTAACCTTGCCGTTCACATTTTTGGCAAATTGGGGTAACTATCTGCATTTTATAGCAAATTGTTGATTTTTATCCCGACCGATTAACGAGGTTACTCTTGAATACACGACATGAACCCCGCTCCAAGGCTCGGTTTCCTCGCTTCAGGATTGCCGGAATTTCTCCATACACGCTGATGATAGCCCTGGCCTTGCCCATCGGCTTTTCATCCAGCGCGGATGCGAGCAGTAAGAAGTGGACCAAGGGCGATAAGTCCGCGGAGAGTCACCAGGTAGGCAAGGCCTCCTGGTACGGTCCCGGATTCCATGGCAAGAAAACCGCGAGTGGTCACATCTTCAATCAAAACGCCCTTACCGCCGCCCATCCCCGCTTGCCCTTGGGGACCCGGGCCCAGGTCACCAATCTCAAGAATGGCAAGCAAGTCGAGGTGACCATCAACGACCGGGGCCCCCACCGGGGCGGCCGCATCATCGATCTCTCCCGGGCCGCCGCGAAGAAACTGGCGATGGGCGGCACGGCCCGCGTCAGCGTCATGGCTCTGGCCGACTAACGCTGGGTACCCTAAAACGCCGCCTCTTCGGGAGTCGAGGCGGCCTGTCTTTCCCGAGGCTGGCGGCTCCCGCCAGCCCACCCTGTTAATTCCTCAGTCGCGTACCCAGGTATCCCCTTGGGCACACTCTCCTTGCAGTTCCACGCCCCCGGGGCAGGGTGTATCCCACCCCGATCCCCGCCCCCTTAACTCAACTCCAGAGGCATTCAGGTAAGAAACCATGGCGGAACAAAAACTTGGTAACCCGGCGGTTGTTGGCCTGGCGGGCTTCGGTCTCACGACCCTGGTGCTGCAATTCCACAACGTCGGCTGGATGCCCAGCATTGGGCCCGTGGTATGGCTGGGACTCATCTTCGGTGGCCTGGCGCAGCTCATTGCCGGGCTCCAGGAGCAGAAGACCGGCAATAACTTCGGCTATTGCGCCTTCACCTCCTACGGCGCCTTCTGGATTGCCCTGGCGCTGATGCTGATCGCCAACAAGTTCGACCTCTTCAAGGCCAGCACGGAGGATGTCGGCTGGTTCCTCGTCGCCTGGACCCTGTTCACGGCCATCCTCTGGGTTGGCTCCCTGCGTATCCATGGCGCCATGGCCGTCACCTTCAGCCTGCTGCTGGCCGGCTTCGTCCTCCTGGATCTGGCGCACTTTGGCTATCCGCAAATGACGGTGGTCGCCGGTTACACCCTGATCCTGTGCGCCTTGTCGGCCTGGTACATGATGGCTCGTATCATCCTGAACGAACTGTATGGGCGGGAACTCCTGCCCGCGGGCAAGGCCTGGTTAAGCTGAAGGCGCCTTATCCGCGCCCGCTTTAGCCCCGATCGGAAAATCGATTCAAGAGGACTTCAACGATGGAAAAAACGCCCTTCGCCCTGGCCAGTCTGATTCTGACGCTGGGCCTGGTTCCCGCCAGCACCTGGGCCGCCGATCCCGCCATCGCCTCCGCCGAGGAGGTGGTGGCCAAGGTGCGGGAGGCCGCCAAGTACCTGGAAGACAAGGGCCTGGCCGGTTTCTCGGATTTCAACAACAACAAGGATGCCCGCTGGGTGTGGAAGGACAGCTATGTCTTCGTCTATAGCTGCCGCGACGACGTCATGATCGCCCACCCCCTGCGCCCCGATCTGGTAGGCAAACCCATCCTGCAGATGCGCGACGACAAGGACCACCCCTTGTTCCAGGACATGTGCAAGGCCGGCGAGAACCGGGATGGCGGCTGGGTCGAGTATTGGTGGCCCAAGCCCGGCGAGGCGAAGGCCTCCCGCAAGATCTCCTACGTCCATAGCGCCCCGGTGTCCTTCAAGTCGGATATCCAGGTCGGCGCCGGCATCTATGACGAGAGCCTTACGCCCGCCGATTTGAGCAAGATCGTGGCGGATTTTGCCAAGCCCCAGAAATCCGTCCCCTAATCCGATGGCTTGCCTATGAAGGGTGCCGCTATGCCTAAACCGACGCTGTCCCCCCGCTCCGGCCTTTACGTTCTCGTGGCCTGCATGGCGCTGCTCGGTGGCTCCGCCCGGGTCCTGGCCGCCGTGACCCACCAGCACGCCGCCTCCGACCACGCCAGTTCCGACCCCGCCCCCGCGGCGGCGGTCTACCAGTGCCCCATGCATCCCTGGATCAAGTCGGACCAGCCGGGGGACCGCTGTACCATCTGCGGCATGGAACTGGTCGCCGTCACCCAGGAGGGAGCGGGGACGGTGGATCCCGATCGGGTCACCCTCAACGCCGCCCAGGCCGCCGTGACCGGGGTGCAAACCAGCCCGGTGATCCGGGGCACCCTCACCCGCACCCTGCGCGTCAGCGGCATCATCGAGGACGATGACACCCGCCACCGCATTCTGGCCGCCCGGGTGCCGGGTCGGATCGAAAAGCTCCAGGTCAACTATGTGGGTGCCGAGGTCGAGGCCGGGGCACCCCTCGCCACCGTCTTCAGCCCCGAGATGCTCACCGCCCAGCGCCAGTACGTCGAGCGCATCAAGGCCGGCGCCGTCGCCTCGTCCCTCTCCGAGCGCTCCGCCGCCCGCGAGCGCCTGCTGGAACTGGGCCTGACGGAGGAGGAGATCGTCATTCTGGAGGGCACCCACAAGCCCACCGCCATGGTCAACATCCGCGCCCCCCTGTCCGGCACCGTCATCAGCCGCGCGGTTTATGAAGGCCAATACGTCAGGACCAACGATCCCCTCTTCGAGATCGGCGACTTCTCGCGCATGTGGTTTATGTTCGACGCCTACGAGCCGGATCTGGCCTGGTTGCGCGTCGGCCAGAGGGTCGAGGTTTCGATCCCCTCCCAGCCTGGTCAGGTCTTGACCGCCCCCATCAGCTTCATCGACCCCAGCCTCGACGAGATGACCCGCACGGCCCGGGTGCGGGTGACCCTGGAGAATCCGGATCGCCAACTCCGTCACCGCCAGACCGCCCGGGCGGCGGTGGCCATCACCGTCCCGGAAACCCTGCTCGCTCCGCGCGCCGCCATTTTGCAACATGGCGAGCGGCCCATCGCCTACGTCGAGGAGGCGGGGCAGAGCTATCGGGCGCGGGAGGTCCGGCTCGGACGGGTGGGTGACACCCAGGTGGAAATCCTGAGTGGCCTCGTCGAGGGTGATCGGCTGGTGACCCAGGCCGCCCTCATCCTCGACGGCCAGGCGCAACTCGCCCATGCCGCCGTCCAGGTCGCGGCGGCCGCACCCGTCCCGGTCCTGCCCGCCAAGGTCGATGCCAGTACGCCGGGCCATGACGAGGCTGCCTACGGCCTCCTGCGCACCCTGGTTCTCGCCACCGCCGATGCCGCCAGCGCCCTCGCCGGCGATGACCTGGCCGGCTACCAGCGGGAGCTGCCCGCCCTGCGCGAGGCCCTCGCCGCCTACCTGGCGGGCCATCCCCCGGCCAGCCGCGCGGGCCTGGCCGCTTTCACCGGCAAGCTGCCGGAGGCCGCCGATCTGGATGCCGCGCGCCGCGCCTTCGAGCCCTTCAGTACCGCCGTGGCGGACCTGGCCCAGGAGGAGCATCTGCATCATCGCGGGGATATCTGGATCTATCAGTGTCCCATGAGCCCGGTACTGGGTACCGCGCGCTGGCCCTCGCGCGCCCCGCAACTGCGCAACCCCTTCTTTGGTCCCGCCATGTTGACTTGTGGCGACGAGGTCAAATAGGGATCCCCATGATCGCCCGCCTCATCCAGGGTTCCCTGCACCACCGCTTTCTGGTCATCAGCGGCTTTCTCGCCCTGTGCGCCTGGGGCCTGGTGGCGATCAACCGGGTCCCGATCGACGCCATCCCCGATCTCTCGGAGAATCAGGTCATCGTTTACGCCGACTGGCCGGGACGTTCACCCCAGGAGGTCGAGGACCAGATCACCTATCCGCTCTCGGTCTCCCTGCAGGGCCTCGCCGGGGTCAAGACGGTGCGGGCCAGCTCCATGTTCGGCTTCTCCTTTCTCACCGTCATCTTCGCCGACGCGGTCGATGTCTATTTTGCCCGCACCCGGGTCCTGGAACGGCTCAATTCCCTGGGCGACCTGCTGCCCCAGGGCGTGACGGCGCGGCTCGGACCCGATGCCACCGGGCTCGGCTGGGTCTATCAGTACTACCTCAAGGACGACTCCGGCAGTCAGGACCTGGGCTCGCTGCGCACCCTCCAGGATACCTATGTCCGCTATCAGCTCGCCGCCGTGCCGGGGGTGGCCGAGGTCGCCAGCATGGGCGGCTTCGTGCGGCAGTATCAGATCGAGGTCTCCTCCCTCAAGCTGAAGCACTATGGCGCCACCCTGGGCCAGGTCATGGACGCCGTGGCCGCGAGCAACCTCAACGTCGGCGGCAAGACCATCGAGGAGAATGGCGCCGAGTTCGTGGTGCGCGGGGTGGGCCTGGTGCGGGATATCGCCGACCTGGAGCAGATCCCGGTGATGCCCCGCAACGGCACGCCCCTCTATCTGCGTGATGTCGCGACCCTTCAAATCGGCGGCGATTTCCGGCGCGGGGCCCTGGATGTGGATGGGCGGGAGGTGGTTGGCGGCATCGTGGTGATGCGCTATGGCGAGAATGCCTACCAGGTCATCCAGGACGTCAAGGCCCGGCTCGCCACCTTGGCGCCCGGCCTGCCTCCGGGGGTCAGCCTGGTCGCCTTTTATGCCCGCAGCGACCTGATCGGGCGCGCCATCACCACCCTGAAGGAGGCCCTGACCGAGGAAATCCTCCTCGTCGTCCTGATGCACATCCTCTTTCTCTTCCATTTCCGCAGCATCCTGATCGTCACCCTGCCGCTGCCAGCCTCCATCCTGATCGCCTTTATCCTGATGGATCAGTTCGGCATCGCCGCCAACATCATGTCCCTGACGGGTATCGCCATCTCCATCGGCGTCCTGGTCGATGCGGGCATCGTCATGACCGAGAACGTGATCCGGCACTGCGAGCGCACCGAGGCGTCCTTACGCCGGCGGCTCACCCCCGCCGAGGTCTTTGCCCAGACCCTGA
>JADZBU010000290.1 GCA_020851955.1 Chromatiaceae bacterium
GGACATGGCAATAGCCCTCGTCCTGGCGGAAGGGGAAATCGGCGGGCCGGCCCCGGAAGAGAACCTGGCCACGGGGCACCCGGCCGGCGGGGAAGGCCCGCTCCAGCCAGGCGCGCGCCCGGGGCTTGAGCTTGGCGTCCGGCAGATAGTCGCGGATGACATCGGCATGGGCGTCGCGAATATCGGCCTGGAGGTCCAGCACCGGGCCCCCGGGCGCGGCGACCCCCGGATCCTGGAGGGTAAAACGCAGCTTCAGGCCCAGGTCCGGGTTGAGGGCCTCCAGGCCATCGCTTGCCAGTCGCAACCCGCCATCGGCGGCGGGCGTCCAGGTCACGGGGCCGGCCAGGCGATCCAACCGGAGCGGCGGCCGGTCGCCAAAGACCCCCGGCAGGCTCAGGTACAGACCCTCCCCGTCGATCTGGAGCCGCCCATCGTCCTGGTCCGTCGTCAGGTCCAGGTCAAGCCGCGCCGCCTGAAACCCCAGGGCCCCCTGGCCGGGAACCTGGCCCTGGAGCGACAGGCCCTCCAAGCGCAGCCGCGCCTGGCCGGCCGCCAGGCGCGAGCCCTGGACCCGATAATGGCCCTCCAGGGCGAGCAGCTGCTCGGCCACCTGGAAGCCCTGGGGCAGGAGCCCCGCCGTCGGCGGCCCCGGGTCGTCGCCGGCGTCCAGGGTGAAATCCAGCACCCCGGACCAGTCATCGAGCTGGGCCGTATCGCCCTGGAGATCCGCCGTCACCCGCAACCGGGCGCTGGGGGCGGCGGCCAGGCGCGCCTCCAGATCGAGATGGTGCGCGGAGCCACTATTGTCGAGGTCGAGGCGGATCTCCGACAGGATGAGGGCCGGGGCGGCGGCGTCCCGATCCAGCCATTCGATCTCGCCATCCGTCAGCCGCAACCGGCCTTGGGCGAGAAAAGCCGCCAAGGCCCCCGGCTTGCCGACCTCGGAGCCCCCGCCCTCTCCCAGCCCAGCGACGACGAACTGGCCATCCTCCCGTCGCTCCAGGCGCAGCCGCGGCCCTTCGAGGGTGATATTCGTCACCCGGGGGCTGAGGGTGCCCAGACTGGCGAGGGGGTCCAGATCCAGATGCAGGCGGCGCAACTGGAGTCGGGGGATGGGGTCGCCGGGGGCCAGCAGGTCCACCTCCTCCAGGGTGACCCGTGGCACCAGGCCGGCCAGCCCCAGGTGCAAGCGGCTCAGGCGCGTCTCCAGCCCCAGCCGCTCGGTCAAGGCCGCCGCCAGGGGTGCCCGCAGCCAGTCCTCCGCCCAGGGTCTGGCCAGGCTCAATCCGGCCAGTAGCAGACCCACGGCCAGGCTCAATATCAGCAGGAAACGCCAGAGGCGCGAGGCCCGGGGCCTCGGAATGGAGGGCATGAAACGGGAATCGCGACCGAGGACGGGCTAGATCAGCACGACATCGTACTGTTCCTGGGGATAGAGGGCCTCGGCCTGCAGCCGGATCGGCTTGCCGATGAATTCCTCCAGCTCCGCCAGATGCCCGGATTCCTCGTCCAAGAGGCGATCGATGACATCCTGGGAGGCCAGCACCAGCAGGGTCTCGACCTCGAATTGGCGTGCCTCGCGCATGATCTCGCGGAAGATCTCGTTGCAGGTGGTCTCCGCCGTCTTGACGGTGCCGCGGCCCCCGCAACAGGGACAGGGCTCGCAGAGGACATGCTCCAGGGACTCGCGGGTGCGCTTGCGGGTCATCTCCACCAGCCCGAGGGAGGAGACCTCGCTGATGTGGGTCTTGGCGTGATCCCGGGACAGGCACTTTTCCAGGGCGCGGAGCACCTGGCGCTTGTGGTCCTCGTCCATCATGTCGATGAAGTCGATGATGATGATACCGCCCAGATTGCGCAGGCGCAGTTGGCGACAGATGGCCTGGGCTGCCTCCAGGTTGGTCTTGAAGATGGTCTCCTCGAGGTTGCGGTGGCCGACGAAGGCCCCGGTGTTGACATCGATGGTGGTCATGGCCTCGGTCTGGTCGATGACCAGGTGGCCGCCGGACTTGAGCTGCACCTTGCGCTGCAGGGCCTTCTGGATCTCCTCCTCGACCCCGTACAGGTCGAAGAGGGGCCGCTCGCCCTGGTAATACTCCAGCCGTTCCCGGATATCGGGGATGTATTGGTCGGCGAAGGCGATGGCCTTGTCCATGGTCATGCGGGAATCGAAACGGACCCGCTCCACCTCGGGGCCCACCAGGTCGCGCAGGGCGCGCAGGGCCAGGGGCAGATCCTCGTGGATCAGACCGATCTCGCGCGCGGTACGGCAGCGTTCCTTGATGTCATGCCAGAGCTTGGCGAGGAAGCTCATGTCATTGATTAGGGCCTCCTCCGTGATGCCATCCGCCGCGGTACGGGCAATGAAGCCGCCCTCGCCCTCATGCTCATTGACGAAGCGCTGGAGGATGTCGCGCAGGCGCCTGCGCTCCTCCTCGTCCTCGATCTTCTGGGACACCCCCGTGTTTTGCAGGGTGGGCATAAAGACCAGGTAGCGGGAGGGGATGGAGATATTGGTGGTGAGGCGGGCGCCCTTGGTGCCCAGGGGGTCCTTGACCACCTGCACCACCAGGGTGTCGCCCTCGCTCACCAGATCGTGGATCTGATCGCCGCGGGGCTCGCCCTCGACGCCCACGATATCGGAGGTATGCAGGAAGGCGGCCCGTTCCAGGCCGATCTCGACGAAGGCCGCCTGCATCCCCGGCAGCACCCGACAGATGCGGCCCTTGTAGATGTTGCCCACCAGGCCGCAGCGTTCCAGCCGCTCGATGATGATCTCCTGCACCACGCCATTTTCGACCACGGCGACGCGGGTCTCCGGTGGCGTGACATTGACCAGGATTTCCTCACTCATGGCAGCCCTTGGGATTCAGTAGCGGTTTATGAAATGGATAGTGGGGACGAACTCCCGGTTAGGCCATCGCCCAGCAAAAGAATTCCCTCCTCGGCAAGCAAAAGCGCCGTCTCGTGGAGCGCCAGGCCCAACCCCTAGGCCCGGTGGTAAGGGTGCCCCCCGAGGAGGCTCCAGGCCCGGTAAAGCTGCTCGGCCAGAATGACCCGGACCAGGGGGTGCGGGAAGGTCAGGGGCGACAGGGACCAGAGACGGTCGGCGCGGGCGCGGCAGGCATCGTCCAGGCCCTCGGGACCCCCGACCAGCAGGGCCAGATCCCGGCCTTCCGCCAGCCAACCCGCCAGTTCCCGCGCCAGTTGCGCCGTGCTCCAGGCGGTGCCCCGCTCATCCAGGGCCACCAGTTGCGCCCCCTTCGGCAGGGCCGCCAGCAACCTTACCCCCTCTTCCCGTCGGGCCACCTCGGCGCTGGCGCCCTTGCCCCGGTGCCCCGGCTCGATCTCGACTAGGCGCAGGGCGCACTCGGGGGGCAGGCGCTTGGCGTATTCGCGATAACCCGCATCCACCCAGACCGGCATGCGCCGGCCCACGCACAAGAGGTGGATGCGCACCGCCCTCTATCAGTCCAGGGCGGGGCCGAGCAGGAAGTCCACCCGCGCGAAGCCCTGATCCTCCAGGCTGTCCATGACGGCGTCCACCCAGCTTTGCTCATCCGCGCGCGGCACCTCGCTGACCAGGCCCGTGACGAAGCGATAGGCCTCTTGGGGAGAGATGTCCGCGGGAATGGTCACCAGCCGGACCCGCCCTAGGTCCTTGCTCGGCAGGATCATGAGTCGATCGGTCATGTTTGGCTACCTCATTGGCGATGGGGCGCAACCGGAGCGCCGGGAGACATGATATAGGGATCACGTCGCCTTTTCCCCCCCTTGGCCATCATTTGGCTTGGCCGGATTTAGCCGTGGGGGCTTCGGTATATAATCCAAGCCAAAGTCCCCGGGGCCCCTGCCCCGGCGCCCACCACCTGACAGGTTCTCCCCATGCACGATATGTCGTCCCGCTTTCAGGCCCTGCTGACCGAACGCATCCTCATCCTGGATGGCGCCATGGGCACCATGATCCAGCGTCACGGCCTGAGCGAGGCAGACTATCGGGGCGAGCGCTTCGCGGACTGGCCCCGGGACCTCAAGGGCAACAACGACCTGCTGACCCTGACCCAACCCCAGGTCATCGGCGGCATCCACCAGGCCTACCTGGAGGCCGGTGCCGATATCCTGGAGACCAACACCTTCAACGCCAACCGCATCTCCATGGCCGACTATGGCATGGAGGAACTGAGCCGCGAATTGAACGTCGCCGCCGCGCGCCTGGCCCGGGGGCTGGCGGACGCCGCCGCGACTCCGGATAAGCCGCGCTTCGTCGCCGGCGTCCTGGGGCCGACCAACCGCACCCTCTCCATCTCGCCGGACGTCAACGACCCCGGTTTCCGCAACCTGGACTTCCCGACCCTGGTGTCGGCCTACGTCGAGGCCGCCGAGGGCCTGATCGAGGGCGGGGCCGACCTGCTGCTGATCGAGACCATCTTCGACACCCTCAACGCCAAGGCGGCCATCGTCGCCTGCGAGGAGGTCTTCGAGCAGCAGGGCCGGCGCCTGCCGGTCATGATCTCGGGCACCATCACCGACCAGTCCGGCCGCACCTTGACCGGCCAGACGACGGAGGCCTTCTATAACAGCTTGCGCCACGTCCAGCCCGTCTCCATCGGCCTCAACTGCGCCCTGGGGCCCTATGAACTGCGCCAGTACGTCGCCGAGATGGCCCGCATCGCCGAGACCCATGTCTCCGCCCACCCCAACGCCGGCCTGCCCAACGAGATGGGCGGCTATGACCTGGGACCCGCGGAGATGGCCCGGGAGATCGCCGAGTGGGCCGAGGCTGGCCTGCTCAACATCGTCGGCGGCTGCTGCGGCACCTCCCCGGATCACATCCGCGCCATTGCCCAGGCGGTGGCGGGCAAACCACCGCGCCGCCTGCCCAAGCTGGCCCCAGCCTGCCGGCTGTCCGGGCTGGAGCCCCTCAACATCGACAAGGGCCTCAACTTCGTCAACGTCGGTGAGCGCGCCAACGTCACCGGCTCGGCCAAGTTCAAGCGCCTCATCCTCGACGGCAACTACGAGGAGGCGCTGGATATCTGTCGGGTCCAGGTCGTGAACGGCGCCCAGGTCATCGACTTCAACATGGACGAGGCCATGCTCGACGGCGTCGCCGCCATGCGCCGCTTCCTCAACCTCTGCGCCACCGAGCCGGACATCGCCCGGGTGCCCTTCATGATCGACTCCTCCAAGTGGGAGATCATCGCCGCCGGGCTGGAGTGCGTCCAGGGCAAGCCCATCGTCAACTCCATCTCCCTCAAGGAGGGCGAGGAGAAATTTCTCCACCAGGCCAAACTGTGCCGCCGCCTCGGGGCCGCCGTCATCGTCATGGCCTTCGACGAGCAGGGCCAGGCCGACACCCAGGCCCGCAAGGTCGCAATCTGCACCCGCGCCTACCGGCTGCTGACGGAGGGGATTGGCTTTCCGGCCGAGGACATCATCTTCGACCCCAACATCTTCGCCATCGGCACCGGGATCGAGGAGCACGCCAACTATGGCGTCGATTTCATCGAGGCCACCCGCGCCATCAAGGCCAGCCTGCCCCAGGCCCTGGTCTCCGGCGGTGTCTCCAACGTCTCCTTTTCCTTCCGGGGCAACGACCCGGTGCGGGAGGCCATCCACGCCGTCTTTCTCTACCACGCCGTACGCGCCGGCATGGACATGGGCATCGTCAACGCCGGGCAACTGGCGATCTATGACGAGATCGATCCCGAGCTCAAGGAGGCGGTGGAGGACGTGGTCCTCAATCGCACCCCCAAGGACGGCGGCGATGCCACCGAGCGCCTGATCGAGCTGGCGGGCCGCTTCAAGGGCGGGGTCGTCGGGGGGGCGGTCAAGCAGGATCTGGCCTGGCGTGACTGGCCGGTGGCCAAGCGCCTGGCCCAGGCCCTGATCAAGGGCAACGCCGAGTACGTGGAGGCGGACACGGAAGAGGCCCGCCAGGTGCTGGGGTCACCTCTCAAGGTCATCGAGGGGCCCCTCATGGATGGCATGAATCAGGTCGGCGATCTCTTCGGCGCGGGCAAGATGTTCCTGCCCCAGGTGGTCAAGTCCGCCCGGGTCATGAAGAAGGCGGTGGCCTATCTCCAGCCCTTCCTGGAGGCGGAGAAGGCCGGCGGTGTCCATAAGGCCGCCGGCAAGGTGCTCATGGCCACGGTCAAGGGCGACGTCCACGACATCGGCAAGAACATCGTCGGCGTCGTCCTCCAGTGCAACAACTATCAGGTCATCGACCTCGGGGTCATGGTCCCCACCGCCACCATCCTCAAGCAGGCCCGCGACCAGGGCGTGGACATCATCGGCCTCTCCGGCCTCATCACGCCCTCGCTGGAGGAGATGGTCCTGGTGGCGGCGGAGATGCAGCGCCAGGGTTTCGAGATACCCCTCTTGATCGGCGGGGCCACCACCTCCAAGGCCCACACGGCGGTGAAGATAGCGCCCAAGTACGCTCATCCGGTGATCTATGTCCCGGATGCCTCCCGCGCCGTGGGCGTGGTCGGCCAACTGCTCTCCGCCGAATTGAAGGGGCCCTACACCCGGGGGATCGCCGAGGAATACGTCCAGGTGCGGGAACGCCGCGCCGCCGCCAACGAGGCCAAGGATCTGGTCACCCTCGCCGAGGCCCGCGCCAACGCCACCCCCATCGACTGGGAGCATTACCAGCCACCCGCGCCCCGGGAGCCGGGCCTCCAGGTCTTCCCGGACATCCCCCTGGGCGAGATCACCCCCTATATCGACTGGACCTTCTTCTTTCACGCCTGGGAACTCAAGGGGCGCTTTCCCCAGATCCTGGAGGACGCGGAAAAGGGCGTGGAGGCGCGTAAGCTCTACGATGACGCCCACGCCATGCTGGAGCGCATCGTCAAGGAGCGCTGGCTGCGGGCCGCCGCCGTCATTGGCGTCTTCCCCGCCAACAGCGTCGGCGACGACATCCAGGTCTTCGCCAGCGAAGACCGCTTCGAACCCATCGTCACCTTCCATGGCCTGCGCAAGCAGGGCCGCCAGCCGGCGGGCAAGGCCAACGAGTGTCTGACGGACTTCATCGCCCCCCTGGACACCGGGCTCAACGACTATCTCGGCGGCTTCGCCTGCACCGCCGGCATCGGCATCGACGAGCGGGTCGCCGCCTTCGAGGCGGATAACGATGACTACTCGGCCCTGATGCTCAAGGCCCTGGCGGATCGCCTGGCCGAGGCCCTGGCGGAGATGCTGCACCTGCGGGTGCGCCAGCGCCACTGGGGTTACGCGGCGGACGAGGACCTGAGCAGCCAGGACCTCATCGCCGAGGGCTACCAGGGCATACGCCCAGCCCTAGGTTATCCGGCCTGTCCGGACCACACCGAAAAGGACATCCTCTGGCAACTGCTGGACGCCGAGCGCGCGACCGGCATCTGGCTCACGGAATCCAAGGCCATGGTGCCCACGGCGGCGGTGAGCGGCCTCTACTTCTCCCACCCCGATGCCCGCTACTTCGCCGTCGGCAAGATCGGCCAGGACCAGGTGGTGGACTACGCCGAGCGCAAGGGCCTCGACCTGGCCGAGATGGAGCGCTGGCTGGCGCCCAATCTGGCCTACGAACCCGCCAGCCGCTAGGGCCCCACCCGGCGGCCAGTCCAGCCTCTGGGGCGGGGCAAGGCCCTGTCCTAGGCCTCCGCCACCACCCTTGCCACCTTAGGAGCGCTCGAGATGCTGGACCCCGCCGCACCCGCATCACCGGCCGGGACCCGCAAAACGCCCCTTCTCGGCGGACCCACCCAAGCATTAGCCACCCTTACCGAAACCGGCCTCTATCGCGCCAATAGGAATGGCGCGATCTTGACTGATCGCGCCAATAAAGCTAGCTTTTGGCGCGTTAAGCGGTAATCGCGCCAATAAAGCCTTGGAGCCATGCCCAAAAAACTCCCCGAGGACCTGAACGAACGCATCGAAACCGAGATTGCCCGGCACCCGGAAGGTATCGGCATCGATGACCTGCACCGCGTCCTGGCCGAAGTCGTTAGCCGCCGCACCCTGCAACGCCGCTTAGCGGAACTGGCTGGCCAGAATCAGGTGACCCCGATCGGCAAGGGTCCCGACTTGCGCTACCGCCAACCCAAGATCATCCAGGGGGAGGCCCAGGCGCGGGTTAGCGTTAGGGCTGCCGTGACTGCCGAGGTTGAGATCAGGGTATCTCCGGCAGGCGAGGAGGTCCGCCGCTACGTCCGCCAACCGCGCCAACAGCGGGCACCGGTCAGCTACCAACAAGCCTTCCTGGAGCAATACACCCCCAACCTCACGGCCTATCTGCCGGAAAAACTTCGTGCCCAGTTGCAGGGCCTCGGTCGGTCGCCACTGCAGGATGCCCCGGCGGGAACCTTCGCCCGCGATATCCTTAACCGCCTGCTGATCGACCTCTCCTGGGCCTCATCGCATCTGGAAGGTAACACCTATTCGCGGCTCGACACCGAACGACTGATCGAATTCGGTCAGGCGGCGGCGGGCAAGGATGCGCTGGAAACCCAGATGATCCTGAACCACAAGGCCGCCATTGAATATCTGGTCTTTAACACCGAACAGGTTGGCATCAATCCCCAAACCCTCATCGCGCTGCATGCCTTTTTATCGGATGGCCTCATGCCGGACCCGGCCAGTTGCGGCCGTCTGCGCCAGCGTCCGGTCGAAATCGGGGGCAGCGTCTATCTGCCCATCGCCTTGCCGCAGCGTATCGAAGAGCTGTTTCGGATCATCCTGGAGATGGCCGCCGAAATACGCGACCCCTTCGAGCAATCCTTCTTTCTGATGGTGCATGTGCCCTACCTGCAGCCCTTTGAGGATGTCAATAAGCGCGTTTCGCGACTGGCCGCCAACATTCCCTTCATCCAGCACAACCTCTCGCCCTTGTCATTCATCGAGGTGGGGGAAAGGGACTACATCGAAGGCCTGCTGGGCGTGTACGAGCTAAATCGCATCGAGTTGCTGCGCGATATTTTTGTGCGCGCCTATGAGCGCTCATGCCAGCAGTATGTGGCCGTACGCCAACAACTAGTCCCCCCGGATATCGTTCGCCTCCGCTACCGGACCCAGCTTTCCGCTCTCATTGCTGCCATTGTCCGTAGTGGCGGGCAGGCCGATGCCGCGACAATCAGCGCCAAGCTTCCCGCCACGATCGCGGAGGCCGACCGGGAGCGCTTCCACGCCTTGGTACTTGAGGAATTTCAGCATCTTCACCCCGGCAATGCCATTCGCTTTGGTATCGGGCCACTCGAATTCGCCGCCTGGCAAAATGGGAACCTTAAAGGGAAGTTGAGCTACAATGCGGCCGACTAAACAACCACCGGCTGAAAGCCGGTGGGTTTAAGTTACGGACTGAAAGTCCGGATACGCGTCGACTGAACGACGCGTCTAAGGTTCAACCTGAAAATCTTTCGCCGGATCGGGCTCAAAGTGA
>JADZBU010000291.1 GCA_020851955.1 Chromatiaceae bacterium
CAAGCGGTTCCCCGGGCCTTTCGCGAGGCCTGCTGGAACATGGGGGCCACCCGTTGGCAGACCATTCGCCGCGTGGTGCTCCCCAATGCCATTACCGGCATCCTCACCGGTGTCATCCTCGAGGTGTCCCGGACCTCCGGGGAGACGGCGCCCATCATGTTCACCGGGGCGGTTTTCTTCACCCCCTTCCTCCCCGAGAGCGTCTTCGACCAGACCATGGCCCTCTCCCTGCATCTATTCGTGGTGTCCACCCAGGTACCGGGGATCGACGAAAACATCCCCTATGCCGTCGCCCTGGTCCTTATCGGCCTGGTCCTCCTCATGAACAGCATCTCGATCGCTTTCCGTATGTATCTGCGGGGTAAGAAGAAATGGTAAGCCAATCCGCTCCGGGCGCCGCTACGGCCCCCGGGGAGTTCCTGGCGGCCCCCGAGCCCGCGCCGATTAAGCTGCGGGTCCGGGATCTGGGGATCAGCTACGCTAATACCCAGGCCCTGCACGGGGTCAATCTGGATATACACGAGCATGAGATCTTCGGCATCATTGGGCCCGCCAATGCCGGCAAGACCTCCTTCCTCAAGGCCGTCAACCGCATGGACATCTTTACCCCGGGGATGCGGGTCGAGGGAGACATCAGCTTCAACGGCCACGACGTCCGTCATTTGAAGAATATCTATGCCCTGCGCAGTCGCATCGGCGTGGTGTTTCCCTTGCCGGTCGGCCTGCCCATGACGGTGTACGACAATGTGGCCCTGTCACCGCGACTGCGGGGCATCAAGAACAAGGCCGATCTGGACGTGATCGTCGAGCGCTGCCTAAAGCGGGCGGCCCTCTGGGATGAGGTCAAGGATCGCCTCGATGCCCTGGGCAGTCTGCTCTCCGGCGGCCAGCAGCAACGTCTGACCATCGCCCGCGCCCTCTCCCAGGACCCGGAACTCCTGATGCTGGATGAATTTTCCATCGCGGTCGATCCCGTCACCACCATGCGCATCGAGGACGTGCTCAAGGAATTGCGCCAGGAGCTGACCATCATCCTGGTCACCAACCTGGTGCAGCAGGCCCGGCGCCTGGCCGACCGCACGGCCTTCTTTTTGGGTGGGGAGTGCGTTGAGATCGGCATTACCGAGGACCTCTTCACCGGGGAGGTGATGGACCAGCGCACCCGGGACTATGTGGATGGCCGGTTCGGTTGATGCCGATCCGCGCCGATTTTCAACCCTTATTTCTGGTCCACCTGAATTTTCGCCAACGCCTATGAACGCCTTAGATCAAGCAGTCTCGGACGGGGTGACTGGATGCGAATACGCCATGCGCACCAGCCAGCTCAACCTCTGGTACGGCATTTTCCAGGCCCTCTATAACGTGGACCTCAATATCCGGGAGGGCATGATCACCTCGCTGATTGGCCCCTCGGGTTGTGGCAAGTCCACCTTGCTGCGCAGCGTCAACCGCATCAACGAGCGGTTGGGCTATGTGCGCATCGAGGGTTCGATCGAGGTCCTGGGCCAGAACATCTATGATCCGGAAGTGGAATTGATCCAGGTGCGCAAGCAGGTGGGCATGGTTTTCCAGCGCCCCAACCCGCTGCCCATCTCGATTCGGGACAATATCCTCTTCAGCCATCGCCTCCATGCCAAGGGCGGAGGCAACGTCAGCCAGGGCAAACCGGACGAGATCGTCGAGGAGTCCCTGCGCCAGGTACTCTTGTGGGATAAGGTCAAGGACAAGCTCAAACGCAAGGCCACGGAGTTGTCCCTGGAGGAGCAGCAGAAGTTGTGCATCGCCCGGCTGCTGCCCGTCAAGCCCGCCATTCTGCTCATGGATGAGCCCTGCTCGGCCTTGGACCCCAAGGGTACCGAGGCGGTGGAGGAGCTGATCTGGGAACTCCGGGGCCAGTACACCATCCTCATCGTCACCCACAACATGGCCCAGGCCCGCCGCGCCAGTGAAGAGTGCATCTTCATGCTGATGGGCAAGGTGGTGGAGCACACTCTGACCGAGCAGATGTTTGTGACCCCCCAGCACCGGGAGACAGCGGACTACATCGAAGGTCGCTTTGGTTAATAGGCTGACGGGGCTTTACTGGTCCCGTCAGTCGTGCCATCACCCCCAGGTTTAGGTTGGAGGTTTCCCGCCGCCTAGCCTGGTTTCGGCGCTTGGTCATGATTCCATATCCCTGGAAATCCGCTTCCCGCACTGTTACCCTTGATTAATAAATATCGAGAGGGGTAGACCAAATGCCGGAATTATTTATTGTTCTGATGATTTTATTGCTAATCGCATTATTGGCAATAATTATTCAGGTCAATCGCCGAGACCGAAAGAATGTCGAGGTATTTGCGCTCGAAAGTCAGAGCCAAGTCCAGGAAAGATTGGAGAGGCTGACAAAGTCAGAGCAAGTCTACAAGGAGGCCCTGAAAGGCGCCGATATAGCCAAGGCGCAAAAACTGGGAAGGGAATATTATAAGGAAAAAACTGATTATGAATATTGGGAATCCGCCGTGGATCCATATTGGGATATGGAAAATATGAGCCAGGATAAGAGCTTAAAAATAAGCAAGGATATAAAAATAAGCAACTCCAGACTAAGAAAAACCCTGACGGCCAAAAACGATCGGGCGTTGGCAATTGATATCAAAGCCATGAGTAATTAGTTGTAGGGCTGATTAGCCGATCACAAGGGGTGAATCATACTAATAGCTTCCCTTAAAATTTTAATTTTTGGGCTGTTTCCGCATTTAATTGATTGCTATAGCCAGGCATTCCGTGAATGCCGTCCTGGACGTTTCGACGCCACCTAACTTCTCTGGTGGTGTCCCCGCCTTACTACCTGCCTATTCCCTCGCCTGTCCCCCACCAACAAGATGTGGCGCTTCCGGGTCGGTCCCCGCGGCCGCCACGAAACCCGGACCTCCGGGATTATGACCAGGAGCCCCAGGCCCTGAGCGCTGGGGCTTGGCGGGTATCATCGATGCCCCCCTTCTGGGATGCCAAGCAAGGGACCTTACTGGATCACCAGGTCAGGCTAAGGAATTGGTGTGCGGTTTCCACCCAGGGCCTATGCCGAAGGGCCGGTTCGACCTCAGCCGTACCCCGTTGGTTCCAAGTCCAGCCTCCGGTAACAAAAAATTAACAGAAACGTAATCTAATCTTGTAACAATCCTGTAATCTCATCCCTGCCTACCTTTCGCGGATTCTCCGTAGGCTTGATCTTCAAACTCCAGCATGGAACGAAGATGTCCCCGGCCATCCCAGGCTTGGGGGTTTAATGATGACTGTCGCGTCCCGCCTATAACCACCTAACTGAGAGGGGAAGTCTATGTTTAGCGCCTTGATGCCGAAAAAGAACGAGTTTTTCATCCAATTTAATACGCATGCCGATCGCTGCGCGGTAGCGGCTAACGCCATGATGCGCATGATGACTCAGTTGGGTAGGTCCCCCGACGAGGTCGCTCGTCTGATTCAGGAGATCGATCTGGCGGAGTCCAGCGGCGACCAAATCGAGCACGACACCATCGTTATGCTCCACAAGTCCTTCATCACCCCGATCGACCGCGATCAAATACACATGATTGTCAGTGGCCTCGACAGCATCCTGGATCGCCTGCAGGACGTGGGGGAGTCGGTCATTCTCTATGACATCAAGGAGGCCACGCCAGAGGCGCGCGAGATGGCGGAACTGGCGGCCGACGCCGTGGAGCGGGTGCGCAAGGCCGTAGCCCTGCTGGATAACATGGGTGAGGCCACGGCGGCACTGAAGCTGTGCAAGGAAGTTGATGAGCTGGAAACCAAGGGCGACAAGCTCTGGCGCTCCGGGGTTTCGCGGTTGTTCCGCGAGGAAACCGATGCCATCCAAATCATCAAGGTGAAGGGCATGTACCAAATTTTGGAGGATGTTTTAGAGGCGGCCGAGAATATGGGTCAAACCCTCGAAGAAGTTATCCTCGCCAACGCTTGAGGAACCCATAAATGGAAGCTCAAGCCGCGATACTTATCGGTACCTGGACCTTGGTCATCCTCATTGCGGTGGCCCTGGCCTTCGATTTCATGAACGGGTTTCACGATGGGGCAAACTCCATTGCCACCATCGTGGCTACTGGTGCCCTGACCCCCAAGCAGGCGGTGTTATTTGCCGCCACCCTCAACTTTGTCGCCCTCTGGGTCTTTCAGCTCAAGGTGGCGGCCACCGTTGGCAAGGGCGTCATCGACCCCTCGTTCGTGGATCATTACGTCATCTTTGGATGTCTGGTTGGGGCCCTGGCCTGGAATATCATTACCTGGTTTTACGGCATCCCCTCATCCTCGTCCCATGCCCTCATCGGCGGTCTGGTGGGCGCCACCCTGGCCAAGGTTGGCGGCGGTGATGCCATCGTCTGGGGTAGCCTCTGGCAACTGAAGGGTTTAATCACCGTTCTGTCCTTCATCATCCTTTCCCCCCTGATCGGCTTCCTGATTGGCGGCACCTTGCAGCTCATTACCGCCTGGGTGTTCCGCAATCGAACGCCCCATCAGGTTGGGCGATGGTATATGCGCGCTCAGTTGGTATCGGCGGGCCTCTACTCTCTCGCCCATGGTGGTAACGATGCCCAGAAGACCATCGGTATCATCTGGCTCTTGCTGATCACGGCCGGCGCCGGTGGCATACCCCTGGTAGGGCATGTCGTCACCAAGGATGTGTCAACCCTGCCCATGTGGGTGGTGTATGCCTGCTATTTCTCCATCGCCTGGGGTACCTATCTGGGCGGCTGGCGTATCGTCAAGACCATGGGGTCTAAGATCACCAAGTTGACACCGATTAGTGGTTCCAATGCCGCGCTTGGCGGTGGCATCACCCTGGGCCTGGCGACCATGGCCGGTATTCCTGTCTCGACCACCCATACCATCACCGGCTCCATCTTCGGTGTCGGCAGTACGCGCGGCAAATATGCCGTTAAATGGGGTATGGCGGGTAAGATTATGATGGCTTGGGTGCTGACGATTCCAGCCAGCGGCTTGATTGCCGCCATTTTCTGGTGGATTGGTACCAAGACCTTCTGATTTAGCCAGCTTCCTGTTGTACCTGCTCCGATGCCGGCTTGGTTCCGGCATCGGAGTTTTTTTTGCGCCTCTGGAATAGCCCTCCCGTCCCGGGATTGGCCTAGGACCAGCGGATTCTCACCTCCTCGATGGCGCGAGCCGAGGCGCGGTGGACGTTGAGGATGACCTTGTCGGCCTCGATCTGGGTGCCCGGTGTGGGGATGCTGCCCGTGCGGTTGAGGATGTAGCCGGCGATGGTGGAATAATCCTCGGAGGGCAGATTGATGCCCAGGATCTCGGCGATCTGGCTCAGTTCCGTGCGGCCGCTGGTCAGGTAGTCGCGCTCGTCCAGCTTCTGGAAGAGGCTCGACGAGGCCTCCTTGCCGTCGTATTCGTCGCTCAGATCCTCGACCACTTCCTCGACGATATCCTCGACGGTGACGATGCCCTCGGCGGCGCCGAATTCATCCACCACCACCGCGACCACCTCGCCCGTCTGGCGTAACTGCACCAGCAGGTCCTGGACGCTCTTGGTGGCGGGGACATAGAGGGCCTCGCGGATGAAATCCGTTATGGATCTTTCCTCCGGTTCGCCGAGCAGGTCCAGCACATACAGCATGCCCACTATCTGGTCGATGCGATCCTCGAAGACAGGCAGGCGGGCGTGGGAGGTCTCGATGGCCAGGCGCCTCGCCTCGCCACAGGTCGCCTCCTTGTCGATGGCGGTGACCGCGATCAGGGGGCGCATGCTGTCCTCGACCCGCGTCTCGGTAAAGTTGAAGAGGCGCTGAATCATCTGCTTCTCGACGGGATGGATGTCGCCATCGGTGGAGGCGGGCATCTTCAACATGGTGATGATCTCTTCACGCATGGTGAAGGGGTTGCGATCCGTGCCGCCCACCAGCTTGGCCAGCAGCTTGGTCACGGCGCTGAAGAAGATCAGGATGGGCCAGAAGAGGAGGGAAAAGAAGCGCAGGGCAAAGATGACAATGGGGGTGAGGGTGTCGGCGCGCTGCTGGAAGACGCTTTTGGGGACGATCTCGCCGAAGACCCAGATGAGGGGCGC
Source organism: Chromatiaceae bacterium (assembly GCA_020851955.1). Taxonomy (GTDB): domain Bacteria; phylum Pseudomonadota; class Gammaproteobacteria; order Chromatiales; family Chromatiaceae; genus M0108. The sequence goes on from JADZBU010000291.1 coordinate 6,083, forward strand.
CGCCAGGACCACGGCCATCCAGCTCCCCTGATCCCCAAAGAGGTGGATCATGAGGGCGGTGACCATGGTGGTGTTGGTGACGACGGCGATATTGGTGCCCACCAGGGTGGTGGAGAGCAGCCATTCCGGTTTTTTCAGCATGGCGATCGCCAGCTTGGCGCCCTTGGAGCCCTTGGCGGCATCGTGGCGCAGCTTGATCTGATCGGCGCTGACCACGCCGATCTCGGACCCGGAGAAGAAACCTTCCAGCAGGAGGCAAAGGATGATGACGAGCAGGGTAATGAGGATGTCCATGTATCGGGAGTTCTCGCGGCGTGAATCGAGGGGGCGGCGGGGTTGGCGTCAGGGGCGCGCCGGTTCGTCCGGGGCG
>JADZBU010000292.1 GCA_020851955.1 Chromatiaceae bacterium
ATTCGATGCCAAGGGTCCAACTCTCTTGCCACGGGAGCCTGGACATGGGTCTGACCTCCACAATGCGGACAACTACTCAAGAGAAGTGTGGCTGATGCGCGGCCAGACTGCCAGATTGGGTGAAGATTCGAACAGGCCGTGGAGATGGGTTGGGCTGACCAAGCTGGTGGTCAAGGCTCCCGGTTACGGAGGCAAGAGATCTGGCTCTAAGCCATGCCCCCTCTCGGTAGGGCTGACAATAGCCACGGTTGTCGAGGTAGTAACCCTTGCGGCACCGGTTGTCGTAATAGCCTTGCTTCCTGTCTTGGGAGGAGTCGTACATATAGCCCCCCAGCGCCCCAACACCCGCGCCAATCAGGGCGCCCTTGCCCGCATCGCCGGTGGTGGAGCCAATCGCGGCGCCCGCCGCGGCGCCGCCGACCGTTCCTACCGCCGTGCCGGTACCGGGTTGCCGGCAACCCATGAGGGGCAAAAGCACAATCAGGGATAGAAGGATGGGAAATGGCTTCATCGGTTTTCTCCAAGTCAGCTAACTTCAAGGAATTTCATTTCACGCCATGCCTTTATAGCCTTCTTCAGGGGCCGGCGGCCCTGCCGCGAAGCCATTCACCTGGCATGCGGCCCCTTCCACGGGGCTATGGGCGATGGAGCTTATATGCTCGTTGCCAGCCCTAGCTGGTAGCTAAACATGCTTCAATAGGCTAGTCGGCAAGTTTTCTGCCGTCAACCGCAGGCGCCTGGAGTGAGCTTCGGTGTTGAACCTCTCTGATTTTGAGGAATGCCATCATGTATCGCAGCATTGGATCCATCCCTGTTATCTCCTTGTCGGTCTTGACCCTCGCCCTCCTCGGGTGCGCCACCAGCATGAACCAGGTTCAGCCGGGCCGGGTGATCATGGACAGGTCCGGGATCAACTACCCCAGTGATTCCCAGGACTGTCGTTGGATTGCCGAGAGCTACGACTACAGCGAGACCGCCACTAACCAAGCCATCCAGGATGGGATCACGGCGGGCGTGATCGGCGGCCTTGCCGGCGCGGCCATTGGCAGCTTTTCCGGTCATGCGGGCAGCGGCGCCGGCATCGGGGCCCTGGTGGGCGTGGGCACCCAGGCCATCGGCTCGGCGACCGATCAACACGAAGACGCTACCCGAGTGTGGGCGAACTGCATGGCGAGCCGCGGTTATGCCATTTATTCCGTCAGATAGGCTGGCTCGGGAAGAGCACAGTCACCACAACCGCGAGGTAACCCGCATGCCTTCAGACGGCCCTCACGGCCCCCTGTTGGAAATTTCCCGTCGCGGGCTATTGCGCCTGGCCGGTCTGGGCGGAGTAGGGGTGGCGATGTCGAGCCTGCTCCCTGGCTGCGGCGACAGCGAGGCCCCTGGTTTCCGGCCTGGAAATTACGCCGCCACCCTCCTCGACGCTCGCGAGGCGATACGGGCAGCCATGGCCCATCCCGGCGGCCCTACCGCCGTCTCCCTGGCCCTGGTCGATCACCAGCGCACCGTGTGGGCCGAGGCCTTCGGGTTCCTCGACAAAGCCAGGGGGCTGGCGCCCACCCCCGACACCCGCTTCGGCCTGGCCTCGGGCAGTAAGGTCTTCGCCGCCATTGCGACTCTGATACTGGTCGATCGCGGGCTGATCGACCTGGATACGCCCTTGGTCCAGTATGTCCCGGATTTTCGGATGGCCAGGGACCAGGCCTACGCCCGCATCACCCCGCGCCAGCTGCTTAGCCACTCGTCCGGCCTGCCGGGGACCGACTACCGGAATGGCACCACTTTTTACCCGGTGGCGGGTCATGCCGCTCAGGTCATGGCCACGCTTGCCAGCCAGCGCCTCAAGCATGCCCCCGGAGAAATGGCGGTCTATTGTAATGACGGCTTCTCCCTGATCGAGCCGCTCGTCACCGCCGTGACAGGCCAGTCCTACACCGACTTTATCCGCCAGGAAATTTTCCGCCCCCTGGGTATGACCCACAGCTGCTTTGGCATCGAAACCCTAGCGCCCGACAGTTACGCCACCGGGCTCAGGGCTAATGGGGAACCCTATCCCCAGGAGTACATCAACGTCCTGAGCACCGGTGGCATCTACTCGACGCCGAGCGACATGGGTCGCTTGGCGATGATGCTGATGGCGGGGGGACGCCAGGGGGAGCATCGCCTGCTGTCCGCATGGGCCGTGACGGAAATGGGCCTCGATCAGTCCGCGACGCTGCCACTGAACCCGCTCCATGAAAATGATTTCGGCCTGGGCTGGGACGGTGTTCGTCAAGGTGGCCTGGCGGCGGTCGGCGTGACCGCCTGGCATAAGAATGGCGGCTCCGTCTTTTTTTCCACCCAATTTGACGTCGCCCCGGACGAGGGCCTGGCGGTCATCATCATGGCGGCCGGGGGCGCCTTGGAGGTCGAGACCCTCGCCGAACGGATCCTGCTCCAGGCCCTGGCCGAGCGGGGCTCCATCACCGGGGTGCCAGCCCCCCTGACCCCCCATCCGCCACCCCGGATTCCGACCTCCGAGGCGGAACTGCTGGCCCTGGTCGGCCACTATGCCGCGGAAAAGTTGTACCGCCTGGAACCCGGCGCCGACCAGAGCCTGACCTGGTCGGAGTTCGTGGAAGGCGCCTGGCTGGAACGTATCGCGGGACTCCAGCGGCGTCAGGGCGGCGACTGGATAGCCGACAGCGCCCCTGATCGCGCCTTATTGGTCATGGAGGCCGATGGACGGCCGCATCTGGCCCTGCGCGAACCCAAGGGACTCAAGCACTATGCATCCGCCAGGATCCTGGGGCAGTTGCTAACGCCCTTGGCGCCCCTCTCCGCCCCCTGGCGGGCGCGGCTCCAGCATCGCTGGTTGATGGTTAACGATCCCTACAGCACCCTGCTGGCCCTGGGCATGCCACCCCTGTTCAACCTCTGGCAGGCGCCAGGTTTGACGGGCTATCTCATTGCGGCGGGCAAGGTGGTCAACCCCAGCGCCAGCGACGACCACGCCTTGATGTGTACCAAGGTCGCGGCGCGGGATCTCAACGATCTGATCATGGTGCAACGGAATGGGGAGGAATGGGTGCTCTTGGGCAGCACCCTTTACCGGCCCCTGGCCACCGTATCGCGCCTGGCGACCGGCCACCACCTGATCGCGATCGGCGATGAGGGGCTGGGTGTATGGCGGCGGTTGACGGCCGCCGCCGACCTCAAGGTAGCCGCGGCCAATAGCTGGTATTTCTACGGCCCTGACTTCCAACTGCTCAACGCCGTCGTCAAAGACAAGACCATCACCCTGGATTGGGATGGTCGGGTCCCGGACGCTGCCTATCTGTTGGTGCAGGGCGATGCCGGGGCGTCCATCGAGGTTAGCCTGGGTTGAGGGATGCGGTAGTCCCCCATCGGCGGGTTTCCTCTGGACTGACGCCACAAGGAGAGGGGGATCGTGCCTGCATCGTCACGGGTAATCAGGGGTCTCGCCGGACCCGGCGGGACCAGAAGGGCGGTCAAAAAAATAGGGCCTTTCGGCCCATATTTCATTACTCTAAATTGGCGTCCCCACGGGGATTCGAACCCCGGTTGTCGCCGTGAAAGGGCGGTGTCCTAGGCCTCTAGACGATGGGGACTTTGAAGGGCGGGATGATCGACCGAGAGCTGCGTGGGGCTTGCTCCCGGCGAATAATCCAAAATTTGGTGGAGCCAGACGGGATCGAACCGTCGACCTCAACACTGCCAGTGTTGCGCTCTCCCAGCTGAGCTATGGCCCCGAATCAATCGAGAGCGGCAATTTTATAGAGCACTCCTGGAGCTGTCCAGCCTTTTTTTCCCCGAACCTGGACCCGAGTTTGTGGTCCCAGAGGATAGCGCGGGCACCGGGTCTTCCGGCAGAATCACCCGCCAGGGCGGCCCGCCGCCCAACGGAACCGGGCCCGGCAACCGCCCACACCCTTTGCCACGAGAGTGAACAACGACATGAAACGCATCCTTCTCTTTCTCGCGACCAACATCGCCGTCCTCCTGGTCATCAGCCTGGTTTTCAAGCTGCTGGGTTTCGAGGGCCTCTTGCAGGCTAACGGCGTCGATCTGAATCTGTCGGCGGTGCTGGTCTGGGCGGCGCTGATCGGCTTCTCCGGCTCGATCATCTCCCTCCTGATGTCCAAGGGCATGGCCAAGCGCTCCATGGGCGTCCAGATCATCGACAGCCCCACCACGCCCTTCGAGCAGTGGCTGATGACCACCGTGGCGCGCCAGTCCCAGGCGGCCGGCATCAAGATGCCGGAGGTCGGCATCTTCGACTCCCCGGACCCCAACGCCTTCGCCACGGGCTGGAACCGTAACGACGCCCTGGTGGCGGTGAGCACGGGTCTGCTGCAGCAAATGAACCGTGATGAAGTGGAGGCAGTGGTGGGCCACGAAATCAGCCATGTGGCCAATGGCGACATGGTGACCCTGACCCTGGTGCAGGGGGTGGTCAATACCTTCGTGGTCTTCCTGTCCACCATCATCGGCCACTTCGTGGACCGGGTCATTTTCAAGACGGAGCAGGGACACGGGCCGGCCTACTTCGTCGTCTCCATGGTCTCCCAGCTGTTGCTGTCGATCCTGGCGACCATGGTGGTGATGTGGTTCTCGCGCCAGCGCGAGTTTCGGGCCGATCAGGGCGGGGCTGACCTCACCAGCCGCAATAAGATGGCGTCGGCCCTGCGTGCCCTGCAACGCGTCCACGAACCGCGGGATCTGCCCGCGGGCGAATTCGCGGCCTTCGGTATCAGCGGCGGTATTGGCGGTGGCTTCAAGCGGCTCTTCATGAGCCACCCGCCCCTGGAGGAGCGAATCGCGGCGCTGGAAGGGCGGCGCTGATCGGGGGCAGGGGCGCGGGCCGAACCGGCCCCCGCTAACGAGACAGGGACCGAAGTTGACCTCGGCCCCTGTTTTTTTGGGCGGAACCTCCGGCCAGCAGAATCTGGCCGGCGGCTTAGAGCCAGATCAGGCCTTGGCGTTCAAGGCCGCGTGAGCGGCGGCCAGGCGCGCGACCGGGACCCGGGGGCCCGAGCAACTCACATAGTCCAGACCCGCCTCCTGGCAGAAGGCGATGGAGGCGGGATGGCCGCCATGCTCGCCACAGATGCCGACGTGCATGCCCGGCCGGACCCCGCGGCCCCAATCCACCGCCAGCTTCATCAGCTTGCCCACGCCCTTGACGTCCAGCACCTCGAAGGGATTGTCCTGCAGGATGCCGGAGTTGTTGTAGAGGGGCAGGAACTTGTTCTCCGCGTCCTCCCGGGAGAAGGAGAAGGTCGCCTGGGTCAGGTCGTTGGTACCAAAGGAGAAGAACTCTGCCTCCTCGGCCAGGGACTCGGCGCGCATGCAGGCCCGCACCACCTCGATCATGGTGCCGAACTTGAAGCTGACGGGGTGGCCGTACTGCGCCGCCACCTCGAGGTGGATGGCATCCACCCAGGACTTGACCTTGCGCAGTTCCTGGGCCGTGCAGACCTGGGGCACCTTGATCTGGGGATGGACCTCGATGCCCATGCGCGAGCATTCCGCCGCCGCCTCCAGGATGGCGCGGATCTGCATCTGATAGATCTCGGGGAAGGTGATACCCAGGCGGACGCCGCGATGGCCCAGCATGGGGTTGGTCTCGTAGAGGGCGCGCACCTTGCGCAGCATGGTCTCCTTCTTGGCGATGGCGTCTTCCACCATCGCCGGATCGACCATCTGGCGCATGGCGTTGACCTCCTGGCGGGCATGGTCGCTGGCATGCAGCAGCCCCATGGTCCCGGCCAGCACCGCCAGGCCCCGGGTGGTGGCGGCCAGTTGGCGTAGCTCGGACAGGTCCCGCTCCAGTTGGTTCTCGTTGGGCAGGAACTCGTGGATGGGCGGGTCCAGCAGGCGGATGGTCACCGGATAGGGGGACATGACCTCGAACAATTCGCGGAAGTCCTTGCGCTGCAGCGGCAGCAGTTTGTCCAGGGCGGCCTGGCGCTGTTCCGGGGTCTCGGACACGATCATCTCGATGACGATGGGCAGGCGCTCCACGTCGTTGAACATGCGCTCGGTGCGGGCCAGGCCGATGCCGACGGCGCCGTACTTGAGGGAGCGGCGGGCATCGTCCGGAGTGTCCGCGTTGGCCATGACCTTGAGCCGGGCCACCTTGTCCGCCCAGTCGAGGAGGACGTTGAGCTCGTTGGTGAAGTCCGGCTCCACCGTCGGGATCTCGCCCAGATAGACCTTGCCCGTGGTGCCGTCGATGGTGATGAGGTCACCCTCGCGGAAGCTGGTGTCGCCCACATAGGCCTCGCGACGGGCGACATCGACGCTAATGCCCTCGGCGCCGGCGACGCAGGGCTTGCCCATGCCGCGCGCCACCACGGCGGCATGGGAGGTCTTGCCGCCCCGGGAGGTCAGGATCCCCTGGGAAGCGAAAAAGCCATGGATATCCTCGGGCTTGGTCTCCTCGCGAATCAGAATCACCTTCTGCCCCAGGTCACGGCCCATCTGCTCGGCGCGGTCGGCGTCGAAAACGGCGACGCCACAAGCGGCACCCGGCGAGGCCGGCAGGCCCTGGGCCACCGGCACGGCGCGATGGCCGGGGTCCAGACGGGGGAAGAGCATCTGTTCCAGCAAGTCGGGCTGGATGCGCAGCAGGGCCTGTTCCTGGGTGATGAGCCCCTCGCCGACCATCTCCACCGAGGAGCGCACCATGCCCTGGGCGTTCATCTTGCCGTTGCGGGTCTGGAGGCAGAACAACTGGCCGCGCTCGATGGTGAACTCAAAGTCCTGGACCTCCTTGTAATGGGTTTCCAGCTTGGCGCGCAGTTCCTCCAGTTCCTTGGCGATGCGGGGCATCTCGACGGCCATGTGGTCGATGGGCTTGGGGGTGCGGATGCCGGCCACCACGTCCTCGCCCTGGGCATTGACCAGATACTCGCCGTAGAGCTTGTTCTCGCCTGTGCCGGGGTTGCGGGTAAAGGCCACGCCGGTGGCGGAGTCATCGCCCCGGTTGCCAAAGACCATGGTCACGATGTTGACGGCGGTGCCATTGGCCAGATCGGGGGTAATGTTGAACTGGCGGCGGTAATCGACGGCGCGGCGACCCATCCAGCTATTGAAGACGGCCTTGATGGCGATCTCCAGTTGATCGAAGGGGTCCGCCGGGAAAGGCTTGCCGGTGTATTCCTCCACCACCTTAATGAAGCGCTCGCTGATCTCCTGGAGATCGGTGGCGGAGAGATCGACGTCTTCCTTGACCTTGGCCTTGTGCTTGACGATGTCGAACTGCTTGTCGAACAGCTCATCCGGGACCCCCAGGGCCACCTTGCCGAAGAGCTGGATGAAGCGGCGATAGGCGTCATAGCCAAAGCGCTCGTCACCCGTCTGCTGGATCTGACCCTTCAGGGTCGCGTCGTTGAGGCCGAGATTGAGGATGGTGTCCATCATGCCGGGCATGGACATGGCCGAACCCGAGCGCACCGACACCAGGAGAGGATTGTCCGGATTGCCGAAGCCCTTGCCCGTCTTGGCCTCCATGGCCTTCATTTGGACATGCACCTCATCCATGATGCCATCCGGCAGGGTCCGGGACGGGGAGGCCAGGTATTCGAGGCAGGCCGCGGTGGAGATGACGAAGCCGGGCGGGACATTCAGCCCCAGCTGGGTCATTTCGCACAGATTGGCCCCCTTGCCACCCAAGAGCTTTTTGTCCTTGCCATTGCCTTCCTCGAAAGCGAAAACGTGTTTCTTGGCCTGGGTATCCATCGCGTCGTTTACCTCTAATTAGGTTGAAGATGAAAAAAGGAGCAGGGGCTAGGGGCAAGGGTGTCCGCGCGGGCAAACCAGCGCTGTCCCATCGCCGAAGGCTATCGGCCAGGGACCCGACGGGACTGCCATGGCCGCCGCCTGAGTGCCGGGCATGGTACATCCAAACCGGTTCAGCCGGCGTGTCGCGGCGGAAAATAAAGCCAGTATTGCACCAGAAAGCTACCGGAAGGTGACGATCCACGGCGACCGCCAAGTGGCGCTCCGGCCCCCCCAATGCCCCCAGCCGATGGGTTATACTTTGGCCATTCTTCCGCCGGCCCACCTCGCTTTCCTTCAATCATGCTCGACAAGAACTACGATCCCCAGGCCCTGGAACAAGGTTGGTATCGGATCTGGGAGGATCGGGGCTACTTTGCCCCCGCCGCCGCCGGCTACAGCCCCTACTGCATCATGATCCCGCCGCCGAACGTCACCGGCAGCCTGCACATGGGCCACGCCTTTCAGGACACCATCATGGATGCCCTGATCCGCTATCACCGCATGCGCGGCGAGCCCACCCTCTGGCAGGCGGGCACCGATCATGCCGGCATCGCCACCCAGATGGTGGTCGAGCGGCTGTTGGAAACCGAGGGCAAGACCCGCCACGACCTGGGCCGCGAGGCCTTCATCCAGCGCGTCTGGCATTGGAAGGAGCAATCCGGCGGCACCATCACCCGCCAACTGCGCCGCATGGGCGCCTCCCTCGACTGGGAGCACGAGCGCTTCACCATGGACGAGGGCCTGTCGGCGGCGGTGCGCGAGGTCTTCGTGCGCCTCTTCGAGGAAGGCCTCATCTATCGCGGCAAGCGCCTGGTCAACTGGGACCCGGTGCTGCACACCGCCGTTTCGGACCTGGAGGTGTTGTCCGAGGAAGAGGCGGGGCACATGTGGGACATGCGCTACCCCCTGACCAACGGCACCGGCTATATGGTGGTCTCCACCACCCGCCCCGAGACCATGCTGGGCGACTGCGCCGTGGCGGTGAACCCGGAGGACCCGCGCTACCAGCACCTGATCGGCGCCCTAGTCGAACTGCCCTTGACCGGCCGGCGCATCCCCATCATCGCCGACGAACACGCCGACCCCGCCTTTGGCACCGGCTGCGTCAAGATCACGCCCGCCCACGACTTCAACGACCATGCCGTCTGGCTGCGGCATCGCGACGAGAACGCCATCGCCGACCAGCCCCACGGCGGCCTCGTCAACATCCTGACCCCGGACGCCGCCATCCGCGCCAACGCCCCCGAGGAGGGCGATCTCATCCCGGCGGCCTATGTCGGCCTGGATCGCTACGAGGCCCGCCGGCGCATCGTCGCCGACCTGGAGGGCCTGGGGCTGCTCGCCGGCCTGCGCGACCACAAGCTCATGGTGCCTCGTGGCGACCGCTCCAACGCCGTCATCGAGCCCTACCTCACCGACCAGTGGTACGTGCGCATCCAACCCCTCGCGGAGCCAGCCATCGCCGCCGTCGAGGATGGCCGCATCCGTTTCGTCCCCGCTAACTGGAAGAACACCTATTTCGAGTGGATGCGCAATATCCAGGACTGGTGCATCAGCCGCCAGATCTGGTGGGGCCACCGCATCCCCGCCTGGTACGATGGCGAGGGCAACATCTATGTGGGCCGCTCCGAGGCCGAGGTCCGCGCGCGCCACGGCCTGGCCGCCGACTTCCCCCTGACCCAGGACCCGGACGTGCTGGACACCTGGTTCAGCTCCGCCCTCTGGCCCTTCTCCACCCTGGGCTGGCCGGATGAGACTGAGCGCCTGCGGGCCTTCTACCCCACCTCGGTGCTGGTCACGGGCTTCGACATCATCTTCTTCTGGGTAGCCCGCATGATCATGATGGGCCTCAAATTCATGGATGACGTGCCCTTCCGCGAGGTCTATATCCACGGCCTGGTGCGCGACGCCCATGGCGACAAGATGTCCAAGTCCAAGGGCAATGTTCTCGACCCCATCGATCTCATCGACGGCATCGAGCTGGAGCCCCTGGTCGCCAAGCGCACCGGCGGCATGATGCAGCCCCACCTGGCGGACAAGATCGCCAAGGCCACCCGCACGGATTTCCCCAACGGCATCCCCAGCTTCGGCACCGATGCCCTGCGCTTCACCTTCGCCGCCCTGGCCAGCACCGGGCGCGACATCAAGTTCGACCTCAGCCGCACCGAGGGCTACCGTAACTTCTGCAACAAGCTGTGGAATGCCTCGCGCTTCGTCCTCATGAACACCGAGGACCAGGACTGCGGCCTGACGGGCCCCATTGAATTTTCCGCCGCCGACCGCTGGATTCGCGACCGCCTCCAGACCACCATCGCCAGCGTCGACGAGGCCATCCGCGGCTACCGCTTCGACCAGGCCGCCCAGGCCCTGCACGAATTCACCTGGAACCACTTCTGCGACTGGTACCTGGAGCTGTCCAAGCCCACCCTCACCAGCGAGGCCAGTTCCGACGCCGCCAAGCGCGGCACCCGCCGCACCCTGGTCCAGACCCTGGAGACCCTGCTGCGCCTGGCCCACCCCATCATGCCCTTCATCACCGAGGAGATCTGGCAGAAGGTCAAACCCCTCGCCGGCATCGCGGGGGAGACCCTGATGCGGGCCCCCTACCCCGTCGCCGATCCCAGCCTGGCGGACCCCGCCGCCGTGGCGGAGATGAACTGGGTCATGCAGTTCATCCTCGGCGTGCGCCGCATCAAGGGCGAGATGAATATCCCCCCCGGCAAGCCCCTGCCGCTCCTGATCGACAACGCCAGTCCCCAGGATATCGCCTGGCTCGGGGCCAGCCGCCCCTATCTGGACTTCCTCGCCCGCACCGCCTCGATCCGGGTCCTGGGCCCCGGCGAGCCCGCCCCCGAGTCCGCCATCTCCCTGGTCGGGGAGATGAAGGTCCTCATACCCATGGCCGGCCTCATCGACAAGGAGGCCGAACTCCAGCGCCTCGCCAAGGAGATCGCCCGGATACAAAGCGATCTGGAACGCGCCCAGGCCAAGCTCGCCAATCCCAGTTTCGTGGACAAGGCCCCGCCCGCCGTGGTCCAGAAGGAACGCGCCAAGATCGCCGAGCAGGAAGCCGCCCTCGCCAAGATGCGGGAACAAGAAAACAAGATCAGGGCCTTGTGACGGGCAAAGCCGCCCCGGCCCATCCCAACCGACCCTTTAATAATGGCCCTCGCTAAGGAGGGGACATGACTCTGCTGCAATCCCGGCCCCCGCTGCCCAGCGACGACAAACGCTGGAAGCTGGTCAATGCCACCATGCGCCGCAACGGCTACGCCGGGCACGCCCTGATCGAGACCCTGCACAGCGTCCAGGATGCCTTTGGGTTCCTGGACGAGACCGCCATGCGTTTCGTGGCCGGCTCCCTGGACCTGTCCCTGTCCAAGGTTTTCGGCGTCGCCACCTTCTATCACCTCTTCATGCTCAAGCCGAAGGGGCGCCATGCCTGCGTGGTCTGCACCGGCACCGCCTGCTACATCAAGGGGGCGGGGGGACTGGTGGATGCCATCCAGGAGCGCTTCGCCGTCGGACCCGGGGAAACCACCGAGGATAACCGCCTCTCGGTGCTGATCGCCCGCTGCGTGGGCGCCTGCGGCCTGGCCCCCGCCGTGGTCCTGGATGGGGCCATGCAAGGCAAACAGACCGCCCAGCAATTGATGACCCGGCTCGAGAGGCTCGACTGACATGAATCTGGACGATTTGGCCGAACTGGCCGAGGGTTACCGGGCCAAGGAGGCGGGCAACGCCTACGAGGCGCGCGTCTGCATGGCCGCGAGTTGCCAGTCTTCCGGCGCCCCGGCGGTCCTGACGGCCCTGACCCAGGCCCTTGGCGAGGGCGAGGGCGAGACCGGCTGCAAGGTCAAGGGCGTCGGCTGCATGGGCCTCTGCTCCGCCGGCCCCCTGGTGGCCATCGCCCCCCAGGGGGCGGATCTGATGGGCTCGACCCTTTATCGGGACGTCAAGCCCGAGGATGCCGCGGACATCATGGCCAGCGTGGGCGGCGCGCCCCTGGAGCGCCTGCGCTGCCCCACGGACCAGCCCTTCTTCGCCCGCCAACGGCGCATCGTGCTGGAGAACTCCGGGATCATCGACCCCGACAGTTGCAAGGGCTACGTGGCCGTTGGCGGCTACGCCGCCCTGGTCCAGGCCCTCGGCGAGATGACGCCCGCCGAGGTGTTGCGGGAGGTCACCGCCAGCGGGCTGCGCGGCCGGGGCGGCGGCGGCTATCCCGCCGGACTCAAGTGGTCCACGGTCGCCAAGGTACCCGGCGACCAGAAATACGTCATTTGCAACGCCGACGAGGGCGACCCCGGGGCCTTCATGGACCGGGCGGTGCTGGAGTCCGACCCCCACCGGGTGCTGGAGGGCATGGCGATCGCCGCCTATGCCATCGGCGCCTCGAAAGGCTACCTCTACGTTCGCGCCGAGTACCCGCTGGCGGTGGAGCGACTCACCACGGCCATCCGCAAGGCCAAGCGTTCCGGCTTCCTGGGCGCCCGGATCGCCGAGACCTCCTTCAGCTTCGAGGTGGAAATCCGCCTCGGCGCCGGGGCCTTCGTCTGCGGCGAGGAGACCGCCCTCATGGCCTCCATCGAGGGCAACCGCGGCCAGCCGCGCCCACGGCCGCCCTACCCCGCCGAGTCCGGCCTCTGGGGCTGTCCGACCCTCATCAACAACGTCGAGACCTTCGCCAACATCGCGCCCATCATCCGCAACGGCGGCGACTGGTTCGCGGCCATCGGTACGGAAAAATCCAAGGGCACCAAGGTGTTCGCCCTGGCCGGCACCATCGCGAACACGGGCCTCATCGAGGTACCCATGGGCACCCGGCTGCGCGACATCATTGAGGCCATCGGGGGCGGCATCCCCGGCGGCAAGGCCTTCAAGGCCGTCCAGACGGGGGGCCCCTCCGGGGGCTGCATCCCGGAGACCCATCTGGACATCCCCGTGGACTACGACAGCCTCAAGACCCTGGGCACCATCATGGGCTCCGGGGGCATGATCGTCATGGACGAGACCGCCGACATGGTGGACGTGGCGCGCTACTTCATGGAGTTCTGCATGACCGAGTCCTGCGGCAAGTGCATCCCCTGCCGCGCCGGCACCCAGCAGATGCACGCCCTGCTGGACAGCATCGCCAGGGGCCGGGGCACCCGCCAGGACCTGGCCTTGCTGGAAGAACTCTGCGAGGTAGTCCAGGCCACCAGCCTGTGCGGGCTCGGCCAGACGGCGCCCAACCCGGTGCTCTCGACCCTGAAATATTTCCGCGAGGAATACGAGGCCAAGCTGAGCGGGACCTAGCCCGCTCGCCGCCTGTCCCGGCCTCTCGACACGCACCCCAACGGAGCCCCCATGCCCCCCGCCAATCCCCAAGCCAATGTCCGGGTCGTCACCCTGACGATCGATGGGCAAGACCTCTCGGCCCGGGCGGACGAGACCATCATCGAGGTCTGCCGGGAGAACCAGATCCCCATCCCCAGCCTCTGCTACCTGGATGGCCTGAGCATCTGGGGCGCCTGCCGCCTCTGCCTGGTGGAGCTGGAGGGCCAGAACCGCCTGTTCGCCGCCTGCTCGACCCGGGTCGCGGAGGGGATGCGGATCACCACCCAGACGGAGCGACTCCGACGCTACCGGCGCACCATCGTCGAACTGCTGTTCGCGGAACGCAGCCATATCTGTTCGGTCTGCGTCTCCAACAACCATTGCGAGTTGCAGACCCTGGCCCAGAAGTGCGGCGTGGACCACGTCCGCATCCCCTATCGCCAGGCCCGCTACCAGATGGACAGCTCCCACGAGCTGTTCCGCCTGGACCACAATCGCTGCATCCTCTGTACCCGCTGCGTGCGGGTCTGCGACGAGATCGAGGGCGCCCATACCTGGGACGTCATGGGCCGCGGCAGCGACTGCCAGGTCATTACCGACCTGGCCCAGCCCTGGGGCGAGAGCGAGACCTGCACCGGCTGTGGCAAATGCGTCCAGGTCTGTCCCACCGGCGCCCTGGTCAAACAGGGCACCTCCGCCGGCGAGATGGTCAAGGACAAGCATTTTCTGCCCATTCTCGCCCGCCGGAGGCACGCCCCATGAATGATACCCACCTCAGCCATGACCCGCTCACCCCTCTCCCCAACCCTCCCCCACCAGGGGGGAGGGAGCCAGACACCGCTGGCGCCACCCGCATCCGGGTGGCCACCGCCTGGCTGGACGGCTGTTCCGGCTGCCACATGTCCTTTCTGGACATGGACGAACGCCTGGTGGATCTGGCCCAGCAGCTGGACATCGTCTACAGCCCGCTGGTGGATGCCAAGGTCCTGCCCGACCAGGTGGATGTCGGCATTCTCGAGGGAGCCATCAGCTCCGAGGATGACCTGCGCCATGCCCAGGAATTCCGCAAGCACTGCAAGCTCCTGATCAGCCTGGGTGACTGCGCCGTCAATGGCAACGTCCCCGCCATGCGCAACCCCTTCAAACTGGAGGCGGTGCTGGACCATGCCTTTCGGGAGACGGCAACCACCCAACCCCAGATCCCCACGGTCGGGGTGCCGCCACTGTTCCGCCAGGTGCGGCCCGTTCACGCCTGCGTGGCGGTGGACGTTTTCGTCCCCGGCTGCCCGCCCCCCGCCGATGCCATCTTCTACGTTCTCACCGAGCTGATCGAGGGGCGCACGCCGGACCCCAGCAAAGTTACCCGCTTTGGGGCCTGAGGGACCTGGCACCTTGTCCCGCCTCGCCTCGCCCAGCCCAACCACCGACCCAACCCGGGGGACCGCATCCATGAGCCGCACCATCACCATCGAACCGGTCACCCGCATCGAGGGCCACGCCCGCATCAGCCTGCAACTCGGCGACCGGGGCGAGGTTCAGGACGCCCGCTTCCACCTCACCCAGTTCCGTGGCTTCGAGAAGTTTTGCGAAGGCCGCCCCTACCGCGAGATGCCGGCGCTGACCGCCCGCACCTGCGGCATCTGCCCCGTGAGTCACATCCTGGCCGCCAACAAGGCCTGCGACCATCTGCTGGCGGTCAGCATCCCGCCGACGGCCGAGAAGCTGCGGCGCATCATCAATCTGGCCCAGCTCACCCAGTCCCACGCCCTGTCCTTCTTTCACCTCTCCTCCCCGGATCTGCTGTTGGGTTGGGACTCGGACCCGGCCACCCGCAACATCTTTGGCGTCATGCGCCAGGCCCCGGCCCTCGCCAAGGACGGCATCCGGCTGCGCCAGATCGGCCAGACCATCATCGAAACCCTGGGCGGCAAGAAGATCCACCCGACCTGGGTGGTCCCGGGCGGGGTCAGCGAGGCCCTGACGCCCGAGAAGCGCGAGGCCATGCTCAAGCTGCTCCCGGAGGGGCTGGAGATCGCCAAGCGCACCTATGCCTTCTTCAAGACCCTGGTGCCCAAGTTCAAGGACGAGGCGGCAAACTTCGGCACCCGGGACACCCTCTTCCTGAGCCTGGTCAGCCCGGAGGGCAACCTGGAGCATTACGACGGTTTCCTGCGCCTTAAGGACGCCCGCGGCCACCTCCTCGAGGACAAGGTGCCCACCTGGGAGTACGAGCGCATGGTCGGCGAGGCGGTGGAGGACTTCAGCTACATGAAGTTCCCCTACTACAAAGCCCAGGGTTACCCCGCCGGCGTCTATCGGGTCGGGCCCCTGGCGCGGCTCAACAATGCCAATGCCTGCGGGACGCCCTACGCCGACGTGGCCCTGGCCGAGTTCCACATGCTGCAGGAATCCGGCCCCATCGCCAGCAGCTTCCACTATCACTATGCCCGGCTGGTGGAGATCATTTACGCCCTGGAGATGATGGACCGCCTGCTGAAGGACCCCGACATTCTCGACACCCGGGTCCGCGCCCGCGCCCGCAGCAACCGCGACGCGGGCATTGGTGTTGCCGAGGCGCCGCGCGGCACCCTGATGCATCACTACAAGATCGACGACAACGGCCTCGTCACCTGGGTCAACCTCATCATCGCGACCGGCCACAACAACCTGGCCATGAATCAGGCCATCCGGCAGGTCGCAGAGGCCTATGTCGATGGCAACCAACTACGGGAAGGTATGCTGAATCGGGTCGAGGCCGTCATTCGCTGCTTCGACCCTTGCCTATCCTGCGCCTCCCACGCCTTCGGTCAGATGCCCATGCTGATTGAACTCCTCGACACCTCGGGGCAAGTGGTCCATCGCTTGAGCCGCGACTAGGGCATTGACCCCGCCATGGCCAGCCAGCGCGGGGCTTGAAATGCCCTACCCCAACACCCTCGTCATCGGCTACGGCAGCCCCATCCGCGGCGATGACGCCTTGGGTCCCCTGGCGGCGGAGGCCCTGGCGGCGGAACCCCTGCCCCCCGGGGTCAGCGTCATCTCCCGCCATATCCTGACCGCCGAATTGGTGGCGGACATCGCCGCCAACGACCGGGTGATCTTTATTGATGCCAGCGTGGCGGGCGAACCGGGTGAGATCCGGGTGCAATCCCTGACCGCCGATGTCAGCGCCCTCTCCACCATGGCTCACTTCCTGGATCCCCGGGAACTCCTGGCCTGGTGCCAAGCCCTCTACCAGCGGCAACCCCAAGCCTATCTGGTAACGGCCACGGGGGAATCGTTCGAGTACGCCAACTACAGTTTGAGTCCCGTCGCTACCAGCGCTTTGGCATCCCTGCTCGCCCGGGTCCGGGAACTGATAGCCGAGATCCCCTCAAGCCGCATGATCGACCACTAGCCCCCTTGATAGGTAGAAATACCCATGGCGAAAGAATAAGGTCAGGCTATGCTTAAAATTGAGATTGTCATAAGAGATGAGGAATCTGATTGTTTTATTAGATTACCGCGCGACGATCCCAAACCCGTAGGACCCTAGGTTTTTCGGCTAGAGGTAAAAGCCAAAACCTAGCAATTTAACCAACTCAAAGCAGGTTAAATGCAATGAACCCTAAACACTTGAAAATAGCCCTAATCGCGGGGGCCATTATGACGATACTGGGAGGCCCGGTTGCCACCGAGGCCCTTGCTCAACAGCCGAATGTCACCTTGAAGGGCGGCAATGCCATCTATTCGGTGCCAGCCGCGGAGCGGCGGGAGACGAATGTCAACAGTATTGGGGATGCGCAACCCATGCCCTTGCCCACCGTGGACATGCCCCCCATTGATCCCTTCGAGGAGGCGTTGCGGCAACCCAATAGCGACCAGACAGGCAATCCCGGTTACAGCCCCGGATCCCCCGGTACGGGCGAGGAAACTCCCGTACAGATACCCCTGGAGGGAGAAGCCGATACCAGTGAGCTTTTCCAGGAGGAAAGCGGTGTTGAACCTCAAGAGTACGGCACCGGAGGGGTACCCTTCACCACCAGTCGGGTTGACACGGTGGCCAACAATGTATCCAGGACTTACCCTTTCCGGGCAGCTGGAAAACTCTATTTCCAGAATGGCGCGGCTTGGTATGTATGCTCGGCCTCTCTCATCAAGCGGGGCGTAATCGTCACCGCCGCCCATTGCGTGGCTGAGTTTGGGAAAAGGCGGTTTTACCGGAACTTCCAGTTCGTACCCGCCAAATTCAATGCCTTAGCGCCTTATGGCACCTGGTACGCCGAGGCTGCTTATGTCAAGACCTCCTATTTCAATGGTACGGACCCTTGCGCCGTGCGAGGTATCGTGTGCGCGAATGATGTCGCCGTCATTCGCATTGCCCCCAAGAGCGGGACCTTCCCGGGCACGGCAACCGGTTGGTTGGGATATGCTTGGGGCGGATACGGCTTCACGCCTAACAACCTGGCCTTGATCAACCAGCTTGGCTATCCGAGTACCCATGATTCCGGAAACATCATGCAGCGCACGGACTCCCAAGGGTTTGTTTCCGCATCTAATTCGTATAATACCGTCTGGGGCTCGCGGCAAACGGGGGGCTCCAGCGGCGGACCGGAACTGGTCAACCTGGGTATCCGGGGCGCCTTGACCACGCCCTTGGGTAGCGAGGCCGCCATCAACACCGTCGTGGGCGCTACCAGTTGGGGGTACACAAATCCAGCCGTGAAGCTGCAGGGGGCCAGCCCCTTCACGACGAATAACATCGTCAGCCTGGTCAACTCCGCCTGCATTTTCAGCGGCCTTACCCGAGCCGCCTGCAAATAGTCGGAGCAAGCCCCCCTCTGCAGCGGGGGCCCAAAAAGTCCATTTCTAGGCTCAAAAAGAACCCCGGCATTGCCGGGGTTCTTTTTTTCATTTCCAGACCCTTGGCCACGGCTAGTGAAGTGCTTGATGCGTAGCTATACTATGGGTATCGGCAACCAGGAGGGTTGCGCCGATACCCGGTTCAGGTATAAACATTACTTAACCACGAACCCAGGCTTGGTGGGCCTGGCACCGAGATGAACGCCTGATTATCCCACTCAGCCCACAAAGGTATTGCTTAGCAGTGCCTCCTCCATACAATCCAGGTCTTCAGCGAGTAGCGTTACCCTCAACCTGGATATCCGCTTATCTTCCCAAAAGGTCAAACAAAATGAACGACAAACCTTCCAGAATGTCCCTTGTTGCGGCGGCAACAATAGCGATACTCGGTAGCTCGGTTGCCACCGAAGCCTTTGCTTTACAGCCGAATGTAACCTTGAAGGGCGGCAATGCCATCTATGCGGTGCCAGCCGCCGAACGGCGGGCGCCAAACCTCGCCAGTATCGGTGATGCGCAGGCCATGCCTTTACCCACCGTGGATGAGTCGCCCATTGACCTGATGGGGGAAGCCTTACGGCAACCGGATAGCGCCCCAATGGGCAAGCCCGTTTACAGTCCTGGCGCTCCGGGTACCGGCCTGCCAAGTCCCATGCAGGTACCGCTAGAGCAGGACGCGGTCACCAGCGAGTTGTTCCTGGAGGAGGGAGCTGGCGTTGAGCCGCAGGAATTTGGTACCGGCGGCGTACCCTACACCACCAGTCGGGTGGACACGGTGGGCAACAATGTCTCCAAGACCTATCCCTACAGCGCGGCGGGAAAACTCTATTTCAAGGATGGCGCGGGCAATTTTGTTTGCTCCGCCTCGCTCATCAAGCGGGGCGTGATTGTCACCGCCGCTCATTGCGTGTCGTTATTTGGAGCAAACCGGTTCTACACCAACTTCCAATTCGTACCAGCCAAGTACAAGACCTTGGCGCCTTTCGGGGTTTGGACCGCGGAAAGCATCTCCATCAAAACCTCGTATTTCAATGGCACGGACCCTTGTGCCGTGCGCGGAATCGTTTGCGCGAATGATGTCGCCGTCATTCGTCTCGCCCCACAGAGTGGAGCCTTCCCGGGCACGAGAACCGGCTGGTTTGGTTATGGCGCCGGAGGCTACGGCTTCACCCCAAACAACCTGGCCCTCATCAACCAGCTTGGCTATCCGGTCTCACATGACTCCGGAAATATCATGCAGCGCACGGACTCCCAAGGGGTTGTCTCTCCCTCGAACTCCAATAACACCGTCTGGGGCTCACGGCAAACGGGTGGCTCCAGCGGTGGACCGGAACTCGTGAATCTGGGATTCCAGGGTGTTCTGGCCACCCCCTTGGGTAGCGAAGCCGTCCCCAACATCGTGGTGGGTGCCACCAGTTGGGGCTACACCAGCCCAGCCGTAAAGCTCCAGGGAGCCAGCCCCTTCACGGCGAATAACATCGTCAGCCTGGTCAACTCCGCTTGCCTGGTCAGCGGTACTACCCGAGCCGCTTGCAGGTAGGGAATTAAACCCCCGCTACTTTCGGGGGCCAAAAGGCCCTTCCTGCTACAACGGAGCCCCAGCAATGCCGGGGTTCCGTTTTTCCCCACCACCAAGCCCTGGTCCAATAAGCTAAAGCCCCAATTCCCGCCACCGCGCCTCGATGCGTTTCAGGGAGATGGGATAGGCCGTACCAAGACGTTGAGCGAAGAGCGAGATGCGTAGCTCCTCGAACATCCAGCGAATCTCCTCCAGACGGGGATCGTGACGGCCGGCAGCCCTCGTGACGGCAACTCGTTCACGCCACTTTTCCAGCAGCGGCGTCAGTTCCCGGAGATGCGCCTGGTCCTTAGCGGCGGCATGGAACAGCTTATCCAGGCGTTCCTGGGCGGCCTTCAGGTAGCGCGGGTAGTCCTTGAGGTGGGCATAAGGCACCGCTAGGAGGAAGCCGCGGTAGATCAAGCCATCGAGTTGGGCCTTGAGGTCGAGGACCGAGGGCATCCAGTTGCTCTGGGTGATGGCGGCCAGGTTCTGGCGGAGGGCCTGATAGTCGTCGAGAATCCGGCCGACGAGGACCATGACCTCCGTGCTGACCCGCGTCAGTTGGGCCTTGCGGCTCGCGAGACGGGCCTCGAAGCTAGCCCGATCCCGGATGGTGGGGGCCTCCTCGAGGAAGGTCAGATCGAAAATGAGGGCCAGGACCTCGTCCGCCAGGTCCAGGGGTTTGGGCTGCTGGTTGGCCTTGCCCCGCGCCGCGCCGACGGCACCGACCCTGATCGCCTCACCCGGCTGTGCTTGCCGCCCGGCCCCCGCCCCCGCCCCCGCCCCCGCCGTCCCTACGCCAGTTCCGCCGGAAGGCCCAGGTCCCCCCGTGCCAGTACCCACGAGACCAACCTCCCCGTCCGGCACCTTGGCATACTGCAACCGCATCCGGTCCAGCCCGGGCAGATTCCGGCGCAGTTGCCGCACCTCGCTACCCAGATTGAGCATCAGCAACCGCCGCAGGCCGGTCCGCTGCGCCAGATCCGCCCCCTCCCGCGAATCGAGCACCCGCAGGGCGACGCTATCCCCTTGATCAACCAGAGCCGGATAGCCGCGCAGGCGGATCCCGCCCCGGTCGAGATCCAGGCTCTCCGGCAAATCCCCAAAGTCCCAGCGCGTGATGCCGTCCCGCTCCAGGCCCTGGGAAGGGATCTGGGCGAAGGCCTGGCGACCGCTACCGCCGAACTGGCGCTGGAGTCGCGGGTAGTCATCCCCCACCGCCAGACTCTGCCCCGCCTCGTCCAGCAGGCGGAACTTCATCCGCAAGTGCGCCGGTATCGCCGCCGGGTCCCAGGCATCCTCCGGCACCTGGATACCGGTCATGGCCTTGATTTCCTCGCCCAGGGCCTGGATCAGGGGCCGGTCCGAGGGCTTGAGCCGGGCTGCCAGGCGCTCGGCCGTATCGGGAATCGGGACCAACAGCTTGCGCCAGGTCTTGGGCAGGCCCCGCAGCAGGGCGCCGATCCGTTCCGCCAGCAGGCCAGGGACCAGCCACTCGCACCGGTCCGGCGAGACCTGATTGATCAGGGGCGCCGGCACCACCAGGGTGATGCCGTCCTCATCCTGGCCAGGGTCGAAACGGTACTCCAGCGGCAGAGCCGTCGCCCCCACCTGGAAGTGGTCGGGGAAGGCCTGGGCCGTGACCGCCCCCGCCTCATGGCGCATGGCATCCGCCAGGCGCAGATAGAGGAGTTTGGGGTCCTTGCGGCTCGCCTGGCGCAGCCAGCGCTCGAAGAGGGGGGCCGAGTAGATGCCAGCGGGCACCCGCTCTTCGTAGAAGGCCTGGATGGCCTCCTCGTCCACCAGGATGTCGCGCCGCCGCGACTTGGCCTCCAGGTGCTGAATGTAGGCAATGAGCTCCCGGTTGTGGCGCCAGAAGGGGGCACGGGTCTCGAAGTCACCCGCCGTCAGGGCGAAGCGGATGAAGATGGCGCGCGCCTCCGCTGGATTGATGGGGCCATAGTTGACGCGCCGTTTGGGGACGATGGTGATGCCGAAGAGGGTCAGCTTCTCGTAGGCCGCCACCTGACCCGAGCTGGCCTGCCAGTGGGGCTCCGAGTAGCTCCGCTGGATCAGGTGGCGGCCGGCCTCCTCGATCCAGGCCGGCTGGACCCGGGCGACGATGCGCCCGTACTGGCGCGTCGTCTCGACCCGTTCCGCCGCCACGATCCACTTGGGCATCTTGTCATAGAGGCCGGAACCGGGGTGGATCATGAAGCGGCTGTTGCGCGCCCCCTGGTACTCCCGCCCCTCGTCCCTGAAGCCGATGTGACCCAGGAGGCCCGACAGCAGGGCCAGGTGGAGTGCGGCGTAATGTTGCTCTTGCCCCCTCCCCCCTGGCGGGGGAGGGTTGAGGAGAGGGGGCTGCCTATTCAGGCGGCCCGGCGACCCTGGGCCTGTGACGGCATCCCGACTAGCCGGCTCCTGATCCTTGAACCCCATCTCCGCCATCTGGGCATGCAGTTGGATGTGCACGTCGCGCCACTCCAGAACCCGATTCCAGGACAGGAAATGCCGCTGGCACAGCTTGCGGAACTTGTTCCGGGTCAGGTGCGGGCGCTCACCCTCCAGGAACCGCCAGAGGTTGAGAAAGGCGAGAAAGTCCGAATCCTCATGATTGAAGGTGGCGTGAATCTCGTCGGCGGCCTGGCGCTGCTCCAGGGGCCGTTCCCGCGGGTCCTGAACGCTCAGGGCCGCCACGATCACCAGCATCTCCGTCAGGCAGCCCAACTCCGCCGAGGCCAGCAGCATGCGGCCGATGCGCGGGTCCAGGGGCAGGCGGGCCAGATGCTGGCCCAGGGGCGTGAGCTGGCCCTGCCCATCCAGGGCCGCCAGTTCCTCCAGGGTGCGATAGCCATCGGCCACCAGCCGGCCATCCGGCGGGTCCAAGAAGGGGAAGGCCTCGATCTCGCCAAACCCCAGCAGTTTCATCCGCAGGATGACGGCGGCCAGGTTGGCGCGGTGGATCTCGGGCTCGGTGTACTCCGTCCGCGACTCAAAATTGTCCTCGGAATAGAGACGGATACAGATACCCGCGGCCACCCGTCCGCAGCGCCCCCGCCGCTGGTTGGCGGAGGCCTGGGAGACCCGCTCCACCGGCAGACGCTGGACCTTGCCGCGATGACTGTAGCGGCTGATCCGGGCAAAGCCCGGGTCGATGACGTAATGGATGCCGGGCACCGTCAGGGAGGTCTCGGCGACCTTGGTCGCCAGTACCACCCGCCGGGTGCCATGGGCCTGGAAGATCCGCGCCTGCTCCGCCGGGCTCTGGCGGGCATAGAGGGGCAGGATTTCGGTCGAGGGCGGGTGGTGCTTGCGCAGGGTCTCGGCGGTCTCGCGGATCTCCCGCTCGCCGGAGAGAAAGACCAGGACATCGCCCCGCCCCTCCCGGGCCAGCTCGTCCACCGCCTGGGAGATGGCGACCTGCATCTCGTCGTCGCGCTCGCCCGCGTTCTCCTCCTCCGGCGGGCGATAGCGCACCTCCACCGGATAGGTGCGACCGCTGATCTCCAGGATAGGCGCCGGCCGGCCCTCGGCGTCCGCGAAATGGCTGGCAAACCGTTGGGGATCGATAGTGGCGGAGGTGACGATGACCTTGAGGTCCGGCCGCCGCGGCAGCAGGCCACGCAGATAGCCGAGCAGAAAGTCGATATTGAGGCCCCGCTCGTGGGCCTCGTCAATGATGAGGGTGTCGTATTCCAGCAGCAGGCGATCCTGCTGCAACTCCGCCAGCAGGATGCCGTCCGTCATCAGCTTGATGCAGGTCTCGGGCCGCACCCGATCATGAAAGCGCACCTTGTAGCCCACCAGCCCGCCGGTCTCCCCGCCCAGCTCCTGGGCCACCCGGCTCGCCAGGGTGCGCGCCGCGATGCGCCGCGGCTGGGTGTGGCCGATCCGCCCGGCCAGGCCCCGTCCCAGTTGCAGGCAGATCTTCGGCAACTGGGTGGACTTGCCCGAGCCCGTCTCACCGCACAGGATCACCACCTGATGGCTGGCGATGAGCGCCGCCACTTCCTCACGCCGCTCGCTGACCGGCAACTCGGGGGGGAACTGGATCTCCGGCACCAGCGCCCGCCGCTGTTCCAGGATCGTCTGGGAGGCCTCGATCTCCCGCCAAAGCCGGGCCAGCCCCTCGGCGATGGGTTGACCCCGATCCTGGCGCTGGCGCAAGGACCGCAAACGCCGGCGCAAACCGGGACGGTCGGCCAGGAGGCAGGCGTCCAGATCAAAAGGGTTCGGAAGGTGGGGGTGGGTCATCTGACCGCTGGACCTGATTGGGCAGTGCTACATGGAGATTGACGGCGGTACGCAGGCGTCATATGCCTTAACTGGAGGCGATGATCTTACCCGGACGCCGGACCAAGAGCGATCGGTACTGCTCTCCTGAAAATGGGTTCGTTTGGTAATTTTGCCCTTTTTGAGCGTTCCACTAGGCCAGGCACAGCCCTCTGCGATTGTCGGGACATCGTCCGTACGGCTACAATGACAGCATCTTCAATCGGCAGGGGCGAATCATGAGTGCTTTAAATCTTTCCAAGACCGAACGCATAGACGTTCGTGCCAGCACGCTGGTCAAGCAACTTCTGCAAGAAGCCGCGCGCGCGTGCCACAAAAACGTCAGCGAATTCCTGCTTGATGCGGGCGTGACGGCGGCGGCTCAAACACTGGCGGATCGTCGTCGGTTCGTGCTGAACGAGGAGGAGTGGCAGGCGTTCCAGGAAGCGCTGGATCGTCCGGTGCAAACCAAGCCGCGCCTGAAGAAGCTGTTGCGGGAACCCGGGGTGCTCGGTTGAGCGATGGCTACGCACCCGTTCGCAAGCTGGCCGCAACGGATCAGACCGATGTTTTCGATTGCGGCCAGGCCGCGCTAAACCAGTTCCTGCAACGCTACGCATTCGTCAACCAGAAGGCCAACAGGGCGCAGACCTACGTCTGCTGTCAAGGTGACGTGGTGGTCGGCTTCTACAGCCTTGCCGTCGGCAGCGTCGATCCGGAAGCCGCCCCCTCGAGACTAATGAAGGACCTGGCGCGTCACCCGGTGCCGGTCATGATCCTGGCCCGACTCGCGGTGGACAAGGAGCCTCAAGGCACAGGGCTGGGCCAGGCTTTACTCAAAGATGCACTGTTGCGCACGGCACAGGCAGCCGACATTGCCGGCATTCGCTGCCTGCTGGTGCATGCCAAGGACGATACGGCGCAGCGCTGGTACGAGTCCTGGGAGTTCGAGCCCAGCCCGAGCGATCCGTATCACCTGTTCCTGATGCTGAAGGATCTCAGGAGTTTGTTAGCCTGAAGGGGGCATGCCCGCCCCCTTGGCCAGATCGGCCAGCCAGATGACCGGCCAGTTGGCGACGATGGCCATGTAGTACCAGGGGCCAAAGGTCACCGGCAGCCAGGCCAAAACCTGCCTAATGTAGAAGAGGCTGATTGACCTTGAGGTCCGGCCACCGTGGCAGCAGGCCACGCAGGTAGCCGAGCAAAATGTCGATATTGAGGCCCAGCTCGTGGGCCTCGTCAATGATGAGGGAGTCGTATTGCTACAGCAGGCGATCCGCTCGATCAGGTGATCTGAAGGTAATATTGTTAAAAAACAATGGGCATAACCCATAGCTAAAGACGGGATAATTGGCTTTGTTTCGTAATTTGGCCCTTGCGCGGTTTACCTTATCAAAGAATCAGATTGGCATCCCTGGTGACCCCAACCTTGAGGGCATCCTCTAGTACCAAAAGGCAGCAAGACCACCGAAGCCACATGCAGATAACGTGCACATGAAAAAAACGCCGTAATCAGGTTGGGAAGAAGTCAGCATGGTCGGTTTCGACATGATTCAGGATTAAAGTCTGAAGGGCCGTCACTGGGGAAAGGATCGTTAGCCGTACCGCCGCGCCTGCCCCATAGCCCCCTCCACGGGACACTGAAGAGACCGCAGTCAATCAGCGCCGCGCTCCCATTATTCCAGCCATAACTCCTAGCAGGAGCCCATACCACAGCGTGGTGCAGAATCATGGGCATGGCGCTGGTGGTATTCACAGTGCTTCCCCGTCCGATGCCATTCAATATCCGCAGGTCCAATGCTTATTATTACCCGGCCTGCGCTTCCAACTCATCAGAAAATAGTAACGTTGCTGGAATGACATATGAACCCCCTATCTTCGAACCAACAAACTCCTTCTTGAACAACAGTTAGGGTCAATTTGTAATTTCCTTTTTCGCTTGGAGCAACAACCCTAACAACTTCCTTGACTGACTTATTAGGGAGGACGACTTGACTTGTCAAATTACTTCGGACCCCATCATAAATGAGATAACTTTCATCAATATTTTTCCAGTGGTAGCTAAGTAAGACTGGATGGGTACCGTAGCCATGCCATATCTCATCACCCGCATTACTTAGTGTCACCGGAACATCAAATACTTCGCCAACCGCAACAGAAGTGATTATCGAATCTGCCTGGACAGTACCGTTAGGATTGATAACCACGGGAGTCGAAAATCGCTTTTGAGTGGCAGAGATTCCCTGTAAAGACGCTATCGAATCCAGTTTCCCCTGAATTTCCCGATCGAAACCCGCCACCAGATTTGGGAATTTATGGTTAATAACATGCTGGTACATTACATGATAAGCGCGGTCTGGCAAATGCAAGTCGACAATGTTGACGTTGTCCGTGTCAATTGCATAAAGGTGAGGAAAAACTGAGCGCATAAAATCAAGAAAATCTGGAATCGTGATACGCTGCAATACATCTAGACAGAAATGATTCATTTCCATAACGACCGTAGGCTGGTGTTTCCGTAAAAACTCTCTCCCACCTTTGATTACATTCTGTTCAAAACCTTCAACATCTATCTTCAAAAACTTGACAGGAAATTCAGTATCATAAAAATAATTATCAAGTGTATCGATTTTAATTTCTTCTGTCAGATGCCCGGTCTCAAGCCTGATTTTATCGCTGACATAGCCACCTGAACGGTTATTTTTTGCAAAGGTTATCGTCAGAGATTCTCGCTCACTGCCAAGACCGAGGTTTACTGCCTCCACATTACCTATACCTGCCCTGTAAAGATTATCAGCAAGAATTTTGTAGGTTGTGGGGCTTGGCTCAAATGCAAATACTTTCCGAGCCAGGGTCGAAAACAATATCCCTGTCAATCCAATATTTGCACCAATATCAGCCACCACGTCATCAGGTCCGACAAGCGTACGAAATAGTTCCACCATATGCGGCTCGAAGTTATCGCCTATCGTATCGAGATAGTTATCATCGGAGGTGATGGAATAAACTTTGTCTCCAATTTTTACTTCTCTTTTCATGATGATGCCTCTTGGTTATAGATAAATGATCCAACCGCATGACGGCTGAGGTCAAGGGAATCTAGCATCAAGGGAGGGCGCTCTGCAAGGGCACAGTGCGAACCGATGGCCGCTGACGCGGGGGAGAAGGGTAGCAAACCCTCGAATGTCAACAATACATCCGCCAGCAACCGGGTCCACCTCATTATGTGTTAACAACTCCTAGATCAAACCACCTTGGCCTTGGCTTACCCCTGAATCAGAGCCAACATCCTTTCCAAGAAAATACTTTCGTCGAATATGGCCGCTCGTTGCTCGCACCGCTTGCGCATCACCTGGGGATTCATGCCCTCCAGCTTCTCCACCGCATCGCGGAGCTTCTGGGGCGTTAAATTATCCTTGATTAACAAGCCAGTCTTGCCATCCAGGATAGTTTCTAGCAAGCCGCCCTCGGCAACCCCAATCACCGGTTTGCCCGCCGCCATCGCCTCCACGGGCGACATGCCAAAATCCTCGTCCATCGGCACATAAACCGCTGCCCGGGCATTGCCAACCAGGACCCGGAGTTCCTCCTCGGCTACCCAGCCCGTAAACGAGATATTGACTGCCCCAGCCGCCAGTTGCTTCAACCGCTCCAATTCCGAGCCACCGGAGGTGACGATCAAACGGCGATCGGGCATGAGCATAAAGGCACGCACCACTACGTCAACCCGCTTAAAATCCTCAAGCCGCGCCAGGGAGATGTAATAGCCCCCATCCCCTAGCCACTGGAAGCGCCGTATATCCACCGGGGGATGAATCACCACGGCATCGCGCCCAAAGTGACGGATCAAGCGGTTACGCACATTTTCCGAATTCGCCACCACCACATCCATGCGCGCTAAGGCCTTGGTGTACTTGCTGATAACGACCGCGATCAGTGCTGACAGGACTGGTCGAGCGATCCACGGCACCTTACGCATGTAATGCTCGCGGAGATCGAAACAAAACCGGGGAATGGTATGACAGTAGAGAAGATTTCTTCCCCGCCGCCGACGCCTTACGGCGAAGGGCGCGTAAATACCGCTGAAAAGGGCCCAATCGTAGAGATCCAGCCTGGGAGTTAGCCTTTCAAAAGCCCAGATCACGCGCAGAATTTGCCATGGGGGAAAATTGGAGAAAGCACGCAAGTCAAAGACCCGGCCACCTTGACTACCCAGGACGGGAAAGGCTGGCCAATTCACAAAGCCCGCGCACAGGTCGGTTCCCGGCAGATGGTTGAGAAGCGTCTGGGTGAGTTTCTCGGCGCCCCCATTTACGGCCATGAAGTCATAAAGAAAAATCCCTCGTTCGGCCACGCGCGTATCCTCCATATCCAGCAAATCAACATCTATCCCAACCCGGAACAGCCCCCGCAGGCAGCAAGGAACCATGCCGCGACGGCCCGAGGCGCATCAAAACTGTATCAACCTCAGCCTTGGCATGGGCTTGGGCTTGGACAAGATCGCGAGTTGCTGATGACTCTGGCCATACCCCATAATATTGGATTAATCTAGTCATTGACGATTCATAAAATTCCCCTATCGTCTACGCTAGAAAGGCCAGGATGGCTGTCTATCCAAACCTCCACGATCCCCGCAGGAGCTTTGCTGGCATGACCATCGCCTTCATCACAGGTATCACCGGCCAGGACGGTTCCTACCTCACGGAGTTGTTACTCGCACAGGGCTACGAAGTTCATGGCGCCGTGCGTCGCACCAGCTCCCTGGATCGCAGCCGTCTCGCCCATCTTTACGCCGACCCAACTCTTTATAATCATAGGCTTTTCCTTCATTACGCGGACCTGGATGACCCAACCACCCTGCGCCGGGTGCTGACCAAGGTTGCGCCGCGTGAGGTCTATCACCTCGCCGGCCAGAGCCACGTCGGGCTCAGCTTCGAAATACCCGAGACGACTTGTGAATTTACCGCCATGGGTACGCTGCGCCTTCTGGAAATTCTCCGCGATCTGCCCGAGCCGCCCCGTTTTTTCCATGCCACTTCCAGTGAAATCTTCGGCCGCCCCCTAGAAGTTCCCCAAACCGAAACGACCCCCATCGCCCCGGTCAACCCCTACGGCTGTGCCAAGGCCTTCGCGACCCAGATGGTACGGGTTTACCGCGAGGCCCATGGGCTCTTCGCCGTCAATGGCATTCTCTACAACCACGAATCGCCCCGCCGGGGCGAAAACTTTGTCACCCGCAAAATATGTCGCGCCGCCGCCGCCATCAAGGCTGGCCACCAGAGCAAACTACCCCTGGGGGACACTTCCGCGCGGCGTGACTGGGGCCATGCCCGCGATTACGTCCGAGGTATGTGGCTGTCGCTCAGGCATGACACCCCCGACGATTACATCTTCGCCACGGGCCAACTCCACAGCGTACAGGATGTGCTGGAGAATGCCTTTGCCGCCCTTGACCTGGATTGGCACAAGTACGTCGAGACCGACCCCCACCTCCTGCGTCCTGCCGAGCCCATGCAGTTGGTAGGGAACGCAGACAAGGCGCGCACCACCCTCGGGTGGTTACCGCAGACCAGTTTCACCGATCTCATCCATGAAATGACCCGAGCCGAGTTCCAGGTTCTGGCCGATACATCCATTAACTAGTCATCATCATCCCATGTCCCAGCCCAAAATCGCACTTATCACCGGCATTACTGGCCAAGACGGCGCCTACCTGGCGGAGTTCCTGCTCCGCAAGGGCTACCTCGTTCACGGCATCAAGCGCCGCAGCTCCCTCTTCAACACCGACCGCATCGATCACCTCTATCAGGATCCTCACGATCCAGACCGCCGCCTGATCCTTCACCATGGCGACATGACCGATTCCAGCAGCCTGGTGCGCATCCTCCAACACACTCAGCCCGACGAAATCTATAACCTTGCGGCCCAAAGTCACGTCGCCGTGTCCTTTGAGGAGCCGGAGTACACCGCCAATTCCGACGCCTTGGGCGCACTGCGCCTGCTGGAGGCCATTCGCATCCTGGGGCTGGAAAAAAAGACCCGCTTCTATCAAGCCTCCACCTCGGAACTCTACGGCCTGGTTCAGCAAGTGCCCCAGACCGAGACCACCCCCTTCTACCCGCGCAGCCCCTACGCCGTCGCCAAGCTCTACGCCTACTGGATCACGGTCAACTACCGCGAGGCCTACGGCATTTACGCCTGCAATGGCATCCTCTTCAACCATGAGAGTCCCCTGCGCGGCGAGACCTTTGTCACCCGTAAGATTACCCGCGCCCTTGCGCGCATCAAACTGGGTCTGCAGGAATGCCTCTATCTCGGTAACCTCGACGCCAAACGCGACTGGGGCCATGCCCGCGATTATGTGGAAATGCAGTGGCTTATGCTCCAGCAGGAAAAACCCGAGGATTATGTGATCGCGAGCGGCGAGCAACACAGCGTGCGCACCTTTGTCGATCTTGCCGCCGCCGAACTGGGCATCCACCTTACCTGGAGCGGCCAGGGCATCGATGAAGAGGGCCATGACGCCCAGGGTATCTGCCGGGTAGCCGTGGATCCACGTTACTTCCGCCCCACCGAGGTCGAAAGCCTGCTGGGGGACGCCAGTAAGGCCAGGCTTCAACTCGGCTGGCAACCCAAGACCAGCTTCCCTGACCTGGTGCGGGAAATGGTACGCGAGGATCTCAAGGGCGCCGAGCGAGATGAACTCATCCAACAGCATGGTTATAAAGCCTTTGACCGTCATGAGTGATCAGCGAAATATCATGACCATCAATCCTAGCCTGTGCCACCAATAATATGAACGAAAACCAGGTGTCACGGCTGCCAGGCCTGATAATGATCCGCGCCCTTTGGGCTTATCGTGGGTTCGTCATGAGTAGTGTCGCCCGCGAATTCAGTGGGCGTTACCGCGAGTCCCTGCTGGGCACTTTCTGGTCGGTAGCCAATCCCCTGACCATGATTGTGATCTACACCGTGATCTTCGGCCAAATCATGCGGCCTTCCCTCCCAGGCCATGAGCAGACCCCCTTTGCTTTCAGCATCTATCTCTGTGCGGGGGTCATCACTTGGGGTCTGTTTGGAGAAATGCTCGCACGCCTGAACAGCGTCTTCCTGGAAAACGGCAACCTGATCAAAAAATCCAATTTCCCGCGCATCTGCCTCCCAGCAATCGTCACTCTGTCCGCACTGGTCAATTTCGGCATCATCTTCGCTCTTTACTTGGTTTTTCTTGCCATCATTGGTCACTGGCCGGGGTGGGTGCTACTCGCCCTCGTCCCATTACTCGCACTGCAACTCCTGTTCACCCTGGGCTTGGGCATTTTTTTAGGCACCCTCAATGTCTTTTTCCGGGATGTCGGACAATTCACCGGCGTGGTATTGCAATTCTGGTTTTGGCTCACCCCTATTGTTTACACCATCTCGATTCTCCCCGAAGGCGCGCGTGACGCCTTTGCAATGAATCCGTTGCAACCGCTTATGGCTGCTTATCAAAATCTGTTTCTTGATCACCAGTTACCCGACTTTTCATCGCTCTTACCCCTCGCGCTGCTGACCCTCATTTTTTTGGGGCTCGGCGCAACCTTCTTTCTCAGTCACGTCGGCGAGATGGTGGACGAGCTATGACGCACGCCTTAGTAGTGTCCAGCCTGGGCAAGGCTTACAAGCGTTATCCTGGCAAGTGGTCACGCGCCGCCGAGTGGATTATTGGTGAGTCACGACACGAGAAAACCTGGGTTCTGCGCGATATCAACTTCAGCATCAGCCCCGGAGAAGCCGTGGGGATCGTCGGCATCAACGGTGCTGGTAAGAGCACCCTGCTCAAGATCATCACTGGCACCACCCAACCCACCACGGGTAGTGTAAGCCACCAGGGCCGGGTCGCCGCGATGCTGGAACTCGGCATGGGTTTCCACCCCGATTTCACGGGGCGGCAAAACGCCTACATTGCGGGACAATTGTTAGGTTTAAGTACCAATGAAATTGCCAGCCTCATGCCATCCATCGAAGACTTCGCGGAGATCGGGGATTACCTCGATCGCCCCGTGCGTCTCTATTCCAGCGGCATGCAAATGCGGCTGGCCTTCAGCGTTGCCACCGCCCTCCGCCCGGACATCCTCATTGTTGATGAGGCGCTATCGGTGGGCGATGCCTATTTCCAGCACAAAAGCTTTAATCGCATTCGTGAATTCCGCGCACAGGGCACGACACTACTCATCGTTTCGCATGATAAAAGCGCCATCCAAACCCTGTGTGATCGCGCCATCCTGCTTGAGCGCGGTTTTGTCATCAAGGATGGCAATCCCCAGGAAGTCATGGATTTCTACAACGCCATTATCGCGGAGAAGGAAAACGCCACGGTAGAGGTCAAACGCCTGGATAATGGTAGCGCCCAAACCCAATCGGGTACCGGCGAGGCACGGGTTGAATCCATCGTCATGCTGGACGAGCAAAATAATGCAGTCGAGTTAATTAATGTTGGGCAGCGGGTGCGACTTAAAGTCGATATCCGCGTATATACCGATCTACCTCAGTTGTCGTTTGGCTACATGATCAAGGATCGCCTTGGGCAACCCGTCTTCGGCACCAACACTTACCACCTTGGTGTCGAACTGAACCACCTCAAAAAAAACGAAACGTTGACATTAACCTTTTCCTTCCCCGCCAACATTGGATTAGGATCATATTCGGTTTCAACCGCTCTCCATGCGCTGGATACTCACTTGATGGGAAATTATGAGTGGCGTGACCTAGCGTTTATATTTAATGTAGTCAATATCGACCGTGCTCCATTTGTCGGCGTGAGTTGGATTCCGCCTGAAGCCGAATGCCAGCGATGACCTCCGAATCCTCTGGATCTAAACCTGAATCAAAGAGTGATAAAACCGCGCTGATGAGCAACAGTACCGCGCCCTCGGGGCCGAAGCCAACGCGTAGAAACAGGAAGCCGGTGTCCGCGCCACCCCAGACCAAACCGACATACGGTTTTTACCGCGCCTTCGAGGAGCGGTACCGGGGCCCACGTGACTTAATCAAACACCGCCTCGGCGTTTACCTGCCCTTCATCGAGCCACTCAGACAGCTTTACGCTCAATGCACCGCCACAGATCTGGGTTGCGGTCGGGGTGAATGGCTGGAACTGCTTCAGAATAATGGGTTTATAGCCTACGGTGTTGATCTTGACGACGGTATGCTCGCGGCTTGTAAAGAGCTTGGCCTGAGCGTCACCCGACAAGAGGCTATTGGGTATCTTCAATCCCTTGATGATAATTCTCAATGTATCGTGTCCGGCTTTCACTTCGCCGAACACATCTTGTTTGCTCACCTCCAGTTGCTGGTTGCCGAGGCGTTGCGCGTGCTGAAGCCCGGGGGATTACTGATCCTGGAAACGCCAAACCCAGAAAACGTGGTTGTGGGCACTACTGACTTTTATCTCGATCCTACGCATCAACGACCCATTCCCCCGCTACTCCTATCATTTTTGCCAGAATTTCAAGGTTTCGCACGCGTTAAAATCCTACGTCTCCAGGAATCATCCGATCTGGCTAGACAGGAAGATGTGACATTAAAGGATGTTTTTTTCGGTACAAGTCCAGACTATGCCGTTGTTGCGCAAAAAAATGCCGAGTCAGGTATTCTGCAAAATTTCAGTACCACTTTTGATAAGCAATATGGCATTGAACTCGGGGAGCTTGCTAATCGATATGATGCGAGGATAGAACGCAGGCTTATTGCTTTCGATCAACGTGTTGGCAATGTTGAAAGTTCCGCGGGTGGAATGACTGAGGCAATATCGCGGATTTCAACCCTGCAAGACCGGCTTATCGAAGCGAATTCGCAAAGCGAACGTAACCAATACCGCGCCACGCAATTAATAGAACAACTACACCACGCCGAGGCCCAGGCCCACGACCAGGAACAACGCGCCCTCGCCGCCGAGGCCCTGGCCCACGACCAGGAACAACGCGCCCTCGCCGCCGAGGCCCAGGCCCACGACCAGGAACAGCGTGCCCTCGCCGCCGAGGCCCTGGCCCACGACCAGGAACAGCGCGCCCTCGCCGCCGAGGCCCTGGCCCACGACCAGGAACAGCGCGCCCTCGCCGCCGAGGCCCTGGCCCACGACCAGGAACAGCGCGCCCTCGCCGCCGAGGCCCAGGCCCACGACCAGGAACAGCGCGCCCTCGCCGCCGAGGCCCTGGCCCACGACCAGGAACAGCGCGCTACCCTCGCCGAAAGCGCCGCCGCAGAGCAGGCATACCAGGCCATCCTCGCGGCGTGCCGCGCCGACGAGCAGCAGCAGCGGGCGGAGCACGCCGAAACGCAAAGCTTGAACCATCAGTCCCGGGTCGATGAACTGGGGGGTAGTTCACACCACTGGTGGCTACAATGTCACCAACTGGAAGCGGAACGGAACGCCCTTCGCCAAAGCTGGTCCTGGCGCATCACGGCCCCGGTGCGGTGGGTAGGTGGCATTTTGATCCGTTTCGTCAACGCAATCCGGCGCGGGGCAAACACGATTCTGCGAACGGCCATCGACCGATTCCAACGTCCCCTGGCAAAACTGATGCGCGCCGTCCTCGCGAAACCGGCTTTTGCCGATCGCCTAAATCGACTGCTCCTGCGCTTTCCCCATCTTTACCAACAACTACTGCAAGTTGCCAGTCTCAACGGCGTCCTGATGGGCGCCTCGCCTATGCCCGCACCCCGCCCACTTGACACCGCCACTCCCGAACTAGACCAGCTAACCCCCCACGCCCGTCGTATTTATCAAGAACTCAAGGCAGAAATCGAGAAATCGAGAAAGAAGCAAGCTTCCGACTAGAGGTTGGTAACAGCCACCCGTCACTTCATCATTCACACGCTCAAGCAACGCAGGGTGGCATCTATGCCATCTCCTGCTGTACGTCTTCATGGCCATATATTTTGCTAATGTCGTAAATATGGCGATATTTTTTTTGTGGTTTACAGGAGTGCTCTTGTAGAAGATAATTCACATTCCTTGCAATCTTGTCAACAAACCTGAGTTAAATAAAATAATGATAAAAAGATATCGCACCGCATTCACATAGATTTTTGATAAATTATTCATTTATCTTTACCGCCGCCGGAAGCAAAGGGATGTTATATTTCTTTTTGCTCAACCGTTTTTTTCCAGTATCTATTAATAACAATAATGCGCATCGTTATTGACATGCAGGGCGCCCAAACCGAGAGCCGCTTTCGCGGAATCGGCCGTTACACCATGTCCTTCGCACAGGCTGTTGTTCGTAAC
This sequence comes from Chromatiaceae bacterium, assembly GCA_020851955.1. Taxonomy (GTDB): domain Bacteria; phylum Pseudomonadota; class Gammaproteobacteria; order Chromatiales; family Chromatiaceae; genus M0108. Next base: position 35,052 of record JADZBU010000292.1, read on the forward strand.
AAGGGTGAACATGAGATCTTCCTCGCCTTAAGCGGCCTGTTCCCCGACACCATCGAGTCCATACGCGCAGCCTTCGACGACCTGTTACCGCAGGAGAACATCCGTGTTTGGTATGCCCCGGGTCCAGTGAAGGAATGCGAACCGGGTAACGACTGGCGCCGCAAGGTAGCGGAACTCATCCGTGAAGCCTTCCTCGCCAGTCTTGCGCCGGATGTGATCCACCTTAGCAGCCTATTCGAAGGCTATGTCGACGATGCAGTGACCAGCATAGGGTGTTTCGACGCCAACACTCAGGTTAGTGTGACCCTTCACGACCTCATCCCTCTGTTGTACCCGGACCACTACTTGAAGCCCAATCCACGCTATGCACATTATTACCAGCATAAAATCGAACATCTGAAAAAATCAGCGCTATATCTTGCGGTTTCGGAATTTAGCCGGAAGGAATCGGTGGAGCATCTTGACATATCCGCCAGTGTGATCGTAAATACCTCTGAAGGGACCGAGCCCCACTTCAAACCCTGCCAGATCGCTGTTGACGTTGCCCAGCAACTGCGCCACAAGTTTGACATCACCCGTCCCTTTGTTCTCTACACCGGCGGTGCGGACCAACGCAAGAATTTGCGGCGTCTCATTCAAGCCTACGCCACCTTACCCGCCCCGTTGCGAGCAGGTCATCAATTGCTGCTGGCCGGCAAAATGCCCCAGGGTGATATCGCCCACCTTCAAGAGCAAGCAAAATCCGTCGGCCTCCAACCGGATGAATTGCTTTTCACGGGCTATGTGACGGACGATGAACTCGTCAAGCTATACAATCTGTGTGAGCTATTCGTGTTCCCCTCCTGGCACGAAGGCTTCGGTCTACCAGCACTTGAGGCCATGGCCTGTGGTGCACCGGTCATCGGCGCCAATACTTCCAGCCTGCCGGAAGTCATCGCACTGGATGAAGCCATGTTCGACCCCCTCGACGTTGCCGCCATCGCCGCCAAAATGGCCCATGGGCTGGAAAACGACGCCTTCCGCGCCAAACTGCGCGAGCACGGCTGGCAGCAGGCGCAGCGGTTTTCCTGGGACGAATCGGCTAAAAGAGCGATTACAGCGTGGGAGGATTGGCTGAAATCACAACCGCAACAAAAGGCAAGCAGCCAGCCAACCGAGCGTAAACTAAGACTGGCCTTCATTTCCCCCTTGCCGCCAGAACGCACCGGCATCGCCGATTACAGCGCCGAACTGTTGCCGGCGCTGGCGGCGCATTACGACATCGAAGTCGTGGTTGCGCAGGATCGGGTCGATGAGCCTTGGGTCAATCGCCATGGCACGGTGCGGGACGTGTCATGGTTCCTTGCAAACACCCACGCTATCGACAGGGTACTTTATCAGGTAGGCAATTCCCCTTTCCATCAGCATATGTTGCCTCTGCTTGTGGAAATTCCGGGCGTGGTGGTGCTTCATGATTTCTATATGAGTGGGCTGATGTCTTGGCTGGAGTTGTATGCTGGCGCAGAACATGCTTGGACAGAAGCGCTTTATGCCGCTCACGGCTATGGCGCTGTGCGCGAACGCTATCGTGATCCCGAAGCGGCAAAACGCAAATATCCCGTCAATTTGCAGGTTCTCCAGCACGCCCAAGGCTTGATTGTGCATTCCAAATATTCACGAAGCCTAGTACACCAATGGTGTGGAGAAGATTTTACAGACGCTTGGGAAATGATTCTCCATCTGCGATCACCAGCAAGCACATTCGACAAGGCTGTCGCGCGAAAACAGCTCGGCTTGGATGAGAATGATTTTGTCGTTTGCAGCTTTGGATTTCTGGATTCGACCAAGCTCAACCATCGTTTGCTTAACGCTTGGCTAGATAGTGCTCTGGCCAGCGATAAACGATGCAAATTGGTATTCGTAGGCGAGAACCACGGCGGCGACTACGGCTCAACCATTTTGCAAACGATACGCGCCAGCGGCCTTGGTAATCGCATCCACATCACCGGCTTCGCATCGCCTGAAACGTTCCGGCTGTACCTAATGGCAGCCGATATGGCGGTGCAACTCCGCGCCAATTCTAGGGGCGAGACATCGGGCACTGTATTGGACGGCATGAACCATGCGCTGCCGCTTATCGTCAATGCCAATGGCTCGATAGCGGAATTGAACCCCGATGCCGTCTGGATGTTGCCCAACGAATTTGCCGATGGCACACTCGTCGAAGCCTTGGAAACTATGTGGCGTGAGCCTGAAAGACGTCGGGCCGTGGGTGAACGAGCACGCGAAATCATCCTGAACCAGCACGCACCTGCCGCGTGCGCCCAGCGTTATACGGAAGCAATCGAGCATTTTCAGCGTCGCGCCGAGACTGCGAAGCCAGCCTTAATACAAGCTATCGCGGCACAGAATCAGTTTGTGCCCAGCGACGCCGATCTTCGCCAACTCGCCAAGACCCTCTCCGCTACCCTGCCATTACTCAGCCCAGCCAAGCGCCTGTTTTTGGATGTGACAGCCACCTGCCGCAACGACCTCAAGACCGGCATTGAGCGTGTCGCGCGTGCTCTGCTGCTGGCGCTGCTGGAAGCCCCGCCCACCGATTACCGAATCGAACCAGTGTATCTCAGCGAGGCCGGCAGGCAATGGCACTACCGCTACGCTCGCCGCTACACGCTAGAGCTGCTGGGCTGCCCGCCGGATGCTCTCGTCGACGAGATTGTCGAGCCCGAATGTGGCGATATTTTGCTGGGGCTGGATCTATCAGGCGACATGCTGGTTCAGGCAGAGCGTGCGGGGGTTTTTGCGGATTACCGTAACCACGGCGTCATGGTGTATTCCGTGGTTTTCGACCTGCTGCCTGTGCGCATCCCCGAAGTGTTCCCGCCGGGTGCGGACCTGATACACGCGACGTGGTTGCAGACGGTTGCAAATTTCGATGGCGCTATCTGCATCTCAAAAGCCGTTGCCGATGATCTTGTTGCCTGGCAGGAGGAGGCCGGCTTCGATTGGAAAGGTCGGCGTCCTTTCCGGGTCAGCTGGTTTCACCTTGGCGCTGATGTCGCCAATTCCGCACCCAGCTTGGGTCTGCCCGACAATGCCGAATGGATGTTAGGCCAGCTTCGATCTCGCCCCAGCTTCTTGATGGTCGGCACCATCGAGCCCCGCAAGGGTTACCTGCAAACCATAGAAGCTTTCACCCAACTCTGGCACGATGATGTTGATGTGAACCTGGTCATCGTCGGCAAAGAAGGTTGGAAAGATCTGCCGGATGACATGCGCCGGGACATCCCCCAAACTATTGAGTTACTGAAAATCCACCCCGAACTGGACAAACGCCTGTTCTGGCTAGAAGGCATCAGCGACGAATACCTGGAGAAAGTCTACGCTGCAAGCACCTGCCTGATCGCCGCTTCCTACGGCGAAGGTTTCGGCTTGCCTCTCATCGAGGCCTCCCAGCACAAGCTGCCGATCATCGCCCGGGATATTCCAGTGTTTCGGGAGGTAGCGGGTGATCACGCGTATTATTTCGATTCCCAGTTACCCGCAGCCTTGGCCCAGGCGATCAATAAGTGGCTGGACCTGTTTGGTGCCGGGCAACGCCCAACATCAGCCGCCATGCCCTGGTTGACATGGAAAGAAAGTGCGCAGCTATTGGCAAGAAAAATAACGAAGTATCAAAGTTAGGAATTAGGCATGCAAAAAAATATTAAGATCGGCGACAAAAGCTTCGAAGTCATATCTGATGACAATTATCTCGAAGCGATGGGCAGTGAATTCGAGCCGCACATGGTGGATTTATTCCGTGCGCTTGTTAGCCCAAATGATGTGGTTGCGGATGTAGGCGCCAACATTGGCTTGACGGCCCTGCTTTTTTCTGGGTTAGCAAAAAAAACCTACGCATTCGAGCCAAGCCCAAGCACCTACAAGATATTAAGCAATAACCTTAAAATCGCAGAAATTTTAAATGTTGAGACGGTCAACCTTGGCTTCGGCGCAAAACCAGAGACGCTGACGATTACGTTTGCGAGCAACAACCGTTCAGGCGGTTTTATCAGTGAAAAAATCCGTCCAGAAAATGGACATATTACCGAAGCAATCCAAATAGAGACATTGGACGGTTTTTTTGCGGATAGGGAACTCAAACCCAACTTTTTAAAAATTGATGTTGAGGGTTTTGAGCAAAAGGTGATCAAGGGGGGGGGGAAATTACTTGCTTATACCAAGCCCACGGTGGTGATGGAGATGAATCACTTCTGCCTGGACGTACTACAGCGGATCACCATTCCGGACTTTTTGGACTTTATGCGTTCAGCTTTCCCCTACCTGTATGCAATAGACACCGATAATGCATCGGTAGTTGATCTACATATTCCTGACCAAGCTTATTTCGTAATGCACGAGCATGTTGTGAAACACCGTTTCCCTAATCTGGTAGGTGGTTTTTCGCCCGAAATAAAATTAAAACTTGAAGCTATGGCTTTGCTATACGCAGCCCCCTCGCCTTTGATAACGCATGCGCAGACCGCAGTTCGGGCAATGATGGGCAAGTTAGTGGAAGGGCAAGCATTCAAAACCCCCGCCGCAGAGAAGATCGGGGGTACATTGCAGGCCGATTCCCTGCCAGTAAAAATGTCACCGGGAAGCGCAACAGAAATACCCATCACCCTTAAGAACGAAGGCAAGAACACTTGGTACGGCTATGGCAGTCATCCTGTCTTGCTTTCCTATCACTGGCTGAAGGCAGACGGCAGCACTTACCAACACGATGGCTTGCGGTCGCCGCTCGCATGTGAAACCCTGGAGCCTGGTAAAGCGACTAATGAACTAGTTATCGTTATCGCACCCAAAACTAAGGGGCTCTACCAGCTTGTTTTGACGCTCGTACAAGAGGGCTTTTGCTGGTTCGAGGAACAAGGCTTCCAATGCGTAACCGCGCACGTGATTGTCGAGTAACTATGCCGTCCGTACAGCGCCGGACTTTTGAGGGATAAGCCATGCTGATTACCGCAATCAAGCAAGCCATCTCCGATTGCCACCGAACAGCAGGTATGCAATGCCCTGCATTTGCTATTCAAACCGCAGGGTACGCCCGCCTTTGGCGTGGCCAAGATGGTTTAACATGAGGTTAGGCCTTGAATGCGCTTAAGGTGTTGGGATACGTCAAGGCAGATGCGGATGAATTCAATTTGGTCGAATCCTTGCGGATCACCAAGACCAAAGCCCGTCCGCTGCTTTATCAAGCTGTATTGCTTTCAGACGCAGACCCCGGAAGCCATTGATGAGGCAATGCATAAGGCGATGGCTGTGACACAGGTTTTGCGTGAAGGCAGTCTTTACAAATGGCATCTCAATGGTAGACCAGGGGTATCGATATGCGCACCGCTTTACCCAGGGTTTCGTTGGCTGGCCAGAAGAGTGGCTGCAAGACGAACCTATCGACTACCCGCCTGGCGATGATTTCCTCGGCCTCAATATGCAGCCGCAAGTGGTGTCGGCACGGTGGGAGTTTTATCTGGCGTTACGCAGGCAGGGCGTGTATGTGCATCTCGAAGGCTGTGGCCGATGAACTCGCCGACTGGGCCAAGGAAAATGGCCCAGCACGTCAACGGCCCTTCAAAATCCATTTGTTACATCTTGGCGCCGATGGCGACAACCTGACGCCAACCAGAGCACTCCCGCCAGATGCGGACATCGTGTTTGATTGCTTACGCGCCCGCCCCACCTTTCTGATGGTCGGCATGCTCGAACCCTGCAAAGGCCATGGGCAAGTGCTCGATGCCTTTGAGCAACTCTGGAGGACCAGCAGTGACCTCAACCTCGTCATCATTGGCAAACAAGGCTGGATGGTTGAGGCCCTCCTCGACCGTCTCCGCGCGCACCCCGAACTGAATCAACGCCTGCTCTGGCTTGAAGGCATCAGCGACGAATACCTGGAAAAAGTCTACACTGCCAGCACCTGCCTGATCGCCGGCTCCTACGGCGAAGGCTTCGGCTTGCCTCTCATTGTTGCCGCCCAGCATAAGCTGCCGATCATTGCACGGGATATTCGCGCGTTCCGCGAAGTGGCCGGTGAGTATGCATATTATTTTGATGGCCCAACTCCTGACGTGTTGGTTGATGCAATTAATGCATGGCTTGTGTTGCATAGAAGTGGCCGGCATCCAATGTCAGATAATATACCGTGGTTAACGTGGAAAGAGAGACCTTTGCGACTTGCGCAGGTTTTACAAGACGATCGTTTGTAAACAAAGAGCCAATTAAATGCAAAAAAACAATATCATACTCTTTGCCATCTTGCTCATATCACCTGTTTGGTTTTTTTTAATATGGTCAGTAATGGATTTCTCAGATTTTCGGTGGGATGCTGCATGGTATCGGCAAATTAGTGCGGTAGGATATTCATTTAATGGCAATATATTGGAGCAAAACAATGTCGCCTTTTTACCAGGCTATCCCGTTTTGGTGTATGTTTTGTCAATATTTTTACCAATTGATCTCGCGTACATGCAGTTTATTGCTTCTGTGTTGTTATATTTTATAGGCGCATTCTGCCTGGCAAATTATGTTGGCAATAGAATTGGCCTGCTCGAGGGATATGTCTTTATATTTATTCTATCGTTCACGCCTTATGCAATTTATTTTTTTAATGGCTACTCTGAAGCCGCTTATTTTGCGGTTATTGGTTTGTTTTTCTGTTTATCTGGTCGTGGGCATTATAGGATGGCTGCGCTAGTGGTGTCTTATGGCCTAATCACTAGGCCGCATGCACTTATACTTGTACCAATTTTGTATTATTTCGTGCTGTCGGGTGAGACTGGTTCGTTGGGTGATGAGCGAAGATTAAAATTAGTTGCCAGTATCAGATCGATTATAAATGTCACTCCTTTTGTTTGTGTTTTTCCCGCCGTGCTAACAGTCTACTATTATTTATTTTTTGAGGATACACTGTTATACAAAAATGCGATCACGGCATGGGAAGTTCATGCGACTGGACTTTCTCAGAGTGAAACTTTGTGGCTTTCAATAGACTCGTTTCGCCATCTGACCACCGGGACTATTGAGGTCGCTGGAGTTATGCTAAAATATTTCGAACCCACGAAGTTCTCTGGTCTGGTTTTTTTATTAAATATTTTGGCAATAATTTTTATGGCTAGGTATTTGATAAAAAGAAATTTATTATCAATATTTCTCTATCTTGTGTTTGCTGCGTTGTTTGGATTCATAACTGCGTCAATTGAAAATTTCGGGCGCCACAATTTGTTTCTCATGGCGCTACCGTTGTTCATGTCGGTTATTCTTGCGATGGGGGGAAGGCAAATTTTTCTGGATGACGGTAAGGTGGTCGGTGGGGCTGAAAAGGCTGGGAAAATAATTATTGGTGCATTTGCTCTGTTATTTTTCGTGGTTCTATTTTACCATTTTACCATTTATGCTGCCTTGCAATTGAAAGATCAATGGGTATCATGAGCCAACTTACATATATTATTTCATTGCTAACAGTTGCAGCATGGCTGACGTTTGTTTATGTCGGCGCAAAATCAAAAAATGATTATCTTTCTGTAGCTCTCTCTCCGCTGGCTATTGGTGTTGTGGCTGACTGGAAGAATGAGGAGAACTATCTTTACTTTAAAGGGTTTTCAGGTCCTGAACCCACGCATAGATGGTCTAATATATCATATTTAAATATGTGTTACTTGCTACCCACTGATTCCATGGATTCTTGGGTTTTCTCTGTTAAAATGGATATACGGGTTGTTTCCGACTTGGTTGGCGAGAATATTATGGTGCGAGCTAATCGGGGGGAATGGATTTCAAATGTTTGTAAGTCGCAGGGCTGCGAATTAAATATTTCAGTTGCACCGCCCAGTAATTCGCAAATTATATGTTTGGAACTCCAATTACCTAAAACAGTCCGTGTAGAGGGTGACCCAAGAGCGCTAGGTATTCAGTTCTTTAGTTTAGAATACGAGATTCAAAAACCACCAGCGAAAGCTGGTGGGTTGAAATTACGGACTGAAAGTCCGGATAGGGGTCGATAGACCCGTTTACTCGGTTCGGAAGTTGTCTTCGGTCTTGGGCTCAAAATGATGCTCCAAATAGTTCCGAATCATCTCCTCGGTCACCTCTCCAGACGTGACACAAAAATAGCCGCGTGCCCAAAAGTGCCGGCCCCAGTAACGCTTTTTTAACTCCAGAAACGTCTCAAACAGCTTGGTCGAATTGCGCTGTTACTGGCCATTTAAACTGACCCACCTACGCCCAACAATATTGACCTGCCCCAGGGTAGGGATAAAGGCCGCCAGGCCCGTAGCATCCCCGCATCTTGGTTTGCTGGGGACACGAAAAGTTGAAGGAATGGGTCATGATTCACCAGATCAAAGCATTGTACGACGAGGGGCGGGGCAGTTCGCTGCACGCCATCGCGGCGCAATTGGGCATCTCACGCAACACGGTACGCAAGTATCTGGCGATGAGTGCGGAGGCGATCACCGCCGACCAAGGGCAGCGGGCGCGCACCAATCGCCTGGACGGGCACCGGGACTAAATCGTCCATCTGCTGGCGACCTACCCGCGCCTGATGGCGGTGAAGGTGCTGCGCGAGCTGCAGGAGGCGCATGGCGAACTGGGGGTATCGGCTCGCAGCGCCCGGCGCTATATCAGCGCGCTGAAGGAGACGGTCAGCGTCAAACAAGTGCGTTACTACGAGCCGGTGCTGGACCTGGCACCGGGGGTCCAGTGCCAGGTCGACGGCGGGGAGTTGCGTGGGGTGATGATCGGCGGGCGGGAGACGACCGTGTACTTCGTGGTCTTCGTGCTGTCGTACTCCCGACTGATGCAGGTGGTGGCGAGCCCCCGGGCGGTCGACACCGCCGTCCTGATCCGCATGCACGATGCGGCCTTCCGCGCCTTTGGCGGGTACCCCAAGGAGTACGTCTACGACCAGACCAGCCTGGTGGTGATCGCCGAGACCTTCCGTGAACTGACGCTCAACCAGCGCTTCCACCGGGGCCACCCGATCCTTTGGCGGACGCCCGACGCACCCACGGCTCGACGGGATGAAGCGATTGATCCCCAGCGATGGACTCAACGCCAGGTGATCCTCCTCCCGCAGAAAGGGAAACAGTTCGTGCTGGAGGTGGTTCCAGAATTGCGACAGGCGGGACTTACAGGTAGTATCCATCTTGGGTATCGGAATGAATCGTTGCTAACCATTTCATTTTACCAGCCCTTGGCCGGCCATACCCGCTCTTCCCCCCTTTTCTCTCCCCCTGCGGGGGAAAATCCCTCTACCCTCAGGATGCGAAACGGGACATCCCAGTCCCCCTTCCGCCTTGCGTTCGGCGACAACCCTTAGGCCCCGGCCGCCCCGCTCCGGGTCACGGCTCCGTCACGACAAGTCCCCTACGGGAATGGTCGGACTAGGCCATGACCCTACGACGAATGGCTTGACGGCATGTCGCACGCACCGCCTCCGCGGCTCCAGGACCTGCGGCCCCTGCGCCCCTCCGGCGGCACGCTCGCCCTGACGCCTTCCGGGGGACTACCGGCCTGCGCTTCGCTCACCATGGCCGTCAGTGAGTGTGTGTAGGAATCAGCTTGACTGGGCACGGCAGGCAGAACACAGCATGGAGACGAGACCATCAGCGCTCCAGTAATGCCGTCACTGTCATTATGACCCGCTCCTGCTCCGCCTCCAGCCCCAGCCACAACGGCAACCGTACAAGTCGGTCAGCCAGATCAGTGGTCACGGGCAGGCTGCCCTTGACCCGACCAGCCGCCCGCCCCCGGGGTGAGCTATGCAAGGGCACATAGTGAAAGACGCAGTTGATCCCCGCCTGGTTCATTTGGTTGATGAAGGCGGTGCGATCATCCAGATCGCGCAGCAACAGGTAATAAAGATGGGCATTATGGCCACAGTCGTCCGGCACCACCGGCCGGCGCACGCGCCCCGCCCGTTCCAGCGACTCGAAAGCCTCGTGGTAACGCTGCCAGATCGCCAACCTTCCTGCTGTGATGGCATCGGCCTCCTCCATCTGCGCCCAGAGGAAGGCGGCAATGATCTCGCCCGGTAGGTAGGACGAGCCGATGTCCACCCAGGTATATTTATCTACCTGGCCGCGGAAGAACTGGCTACGATTAGTGCCCTTCTCGCGGATGATCTCGGCGCGATCGGCTAGGGCCGGATCGTTGATCAGCAGCGCCCCGCCCTCGCCAGAGATAATGTTCTTGGTCTCGTGGAAGCTGTAGGCGCCCAGATGTCCGATGGCGCCGAGCGGGCGGTCGCGATAACGCGCCAGCACCCCCTGCGCTGCGTCCTCGATGACCAGCAGCCCGTGCCGCTCGGCGATGCCCATGATGGCGTCCATGTCACAGCCCACGCCGGCATAATGCACCGGAGTGATGGCGCGCGTGCGCGGCGTGATGGCGGCCTCAATCTTGCGCTCATCCAGATTCAGCGTGTCCGGGCGGATGTCGACGAACACCGGCACAGCGCCGCGCAGCGCGAAGGCATTGGCGGTGGAGACGAAGGTGTAGGACGGCATGATCACCTCGTCGCCCGGTTGCAGGTCGGCGAGGATGGCGGCCATCTCCAGCGCGGCGGTGCATGAGTGGGTGAGGAGGGCCTTGCGTGTGCCGGTGCGTTGTTCAAGCCAACGATTACAACTGCGAGTGAATTGCCCGTCACCAGCAAGCTGCCCGTGTCCATGAGCTGCCGCCACATTGTGCAACTCTTTGCCGGTCAGATAGGGTTTATTGAACGGAATCAGACTCATGACGATGCTGCAGCTAGGTTGGCCTTTCTGAACACAAAAAGCTTCATCGCAACGAAGAAGAAAGCAGCCACCATGAATATTGCCAGAATCTGAACCAATTGGTGCGGATAACCCATCTGCTGATACAAAATCTCAAGCAAGGATGCATTAATTAAGTAACCGGCAACATAGACCAAAATGTAGCGGACCAGAACCGTGCCCTCCAGACCCTGTGACTTGTGCCTAAACGTGTGGCGACGATGCGCAAAGTAGCCTGCCAGCACACTTAATGGGTAAAAAATAGTCACCGTCATCAGTGGGCTGACACCAAAGGAAGTGACCAATAAATAGACCATATAACCCAAGGAATTGAGTGTGAGCCCGACGATGGCATAGCGAATCAGCTCTTTCACCGGCAAGTTGGCGAGCAGTTGAATTCCCTCTTTCATCTGCCGTTGAAATGCCGTAACTGTCATTGGACCCTCGCAGCGAGCAAGGTCTGAAGCCGTCCCGCTTGTGCGACCATTTGCTCGCGGTCCGCATGCTCGACAAAAACGATACCGAATTTGTGAGTAGTTGCATCCGCAACGCGATCGCCTTCGTTCGCCCAGATCAGACGATCAACGACCCTTTTTTCAATGTTAGGATCAAAATCAAAGCCAGCAAAGGTGCCCTCCCCATCGGCCATCAGGCAATGCCTGGTCATACAGCGACGCACTGGCATAAACCTGACCTCCGAAATGCTCCTACCACTGCTAGCGGCCATGATCCATTCGGCGTAGGGAGCACCCGTCGCATGCCGAACGAACTCAATGTAGAGATCTCCAGGTGCCCGCCGACAAATCTCGATGATCACAGGATCCCCGGCTTCCGGCTCGATGAACTGGACATGAAAAATGCCATCCACCAATTGGAGCGCTTCAGCAATCGCCTCGCTGTACTCAATTAGCCGATCAAGCGATTCTGGTCGACAGCTGCTCGGCGTCGACGCGGCAGACACCAGGTATGGAGAAAGGTGGTAGTCTTCGTCATCAGCGAAATGAAAAACCACGCGGCCACCGCGCAGTATGGCACTGAAACCATGGCGGCTTCCCGTGATAAATTCCTCGACAACGATTCGCTTTGCTTTCGAGATGGAAAACGCCTCCTGCGCCGCCAACATGGCGTCCTGGCGGTGATCAACCCGTGCAATCCCTTTCCCTCCGGTCAGGTCCACGGGTTTGATGATGAGCGGAAAACAGAAGTGCTGCGTCGCATCCTCAACCGACTCCAGATTCCCACAACCCAACGCGCGAGGACTCGGGATGCCAAGCTTCTGCGCAAAGTCCCGATAGCGATCCTTGTGATGGATAAGCTGTGCAACCTCGGTCGAGTCATGTCCCGGCAATCCCAACTGCTCCGCAACGTAAGCAGCCGTCAGCGCAGAGAAGTCGTTACAAGCGGCGCAGATGGCGTCGATACGTAGTTCTCGGGCGAGCGACAACATCGCATCGACATCGGAGAAATCCGCAAGTCGCACTTCGTCGGCATACCGATGGCCAAGGTCCTCCGCCCGATTCCCGCTGGTAATTACATAATAGCCAAGCCTACGCGCTGCCTGGATCAAAGGGATATCGGAGTGTCCCCCGCCGGCTACCAGCAACCGTGGCTTACTCGTAGGCACGGTGATCACGATGACGGAACGAAAAACATCACAGTCTCGGTGACGCCTTCCGTATAGTGACGCAAGTACAGGTCATAATCGTCCCGATATGACAACACGAGATCAGGAATGATACGAAGATCATCAGCTTTATGATAAACACTCAACGCAAGCCGGGGATGATACTTCGAGATCGTTTCTGATGCACCTTGCAGAGCTGAGACCTCTCCGCCTTCGATATCCATCTTCAAGAACGTGTAAGGCTCATCAATAACATCATCGACACGTTCGACATTGATCACCAGTTCCCCGGAATGACTGATGCGTGACGCCGAGCCACCTGTCTCGAACCTCATGGTCGCAGCACGATTTGAAGCCCCATACGGATGATAACGAACATCCCGATGTCCGCTCAAACGTGCTCGCACTTTCACCATGTTCGAAGGTTCCGGCTCAAACGCATGGACTGACCGGTAATCAGGGCAGCGCCGGATAAACTCGGCACTGGTATAGCCGTCAAAGCAGCCGACATCCACAAAGGTCTCGCCCGCCGTCTGTAGCTGAAGGAACGGCTCAAAATATTGCCGATCCTGCGCGTCTACAAACCCATCCATGTAAAGGATGTCCCGAGAAAGTCGGAAGTTGATCAGGCGCCGCAGAATGCGACGCGACTCATCGTCTTTCAGACGACACGCCAACCATTGATAATTATCTTGATGTGATTCGAATTCTTGTTCGAAGTCTCCCAGAAACAGGACCTCGCGCAGATTCAGCCCCGAGTATTTTTGAAAGGCAAAGTAATCAAGTCCTAAAACCCCTCGGTCAGCGATACATTGCTGTGCTGTCAGCGGGCGCTCACCAACAATAGCAGAAACCACCTTTGCGCAGTTAGGCAGATCTTTGCTTCGGATGATCGGCTTACCGCAGAATTCTTCGTCAGCGGTGAAATCATCAACGAACCCATCCAGATCAACATGCTGCGCAATGCTTTCCGCCCAAGCATTACATCCGAACGCGTAGCGATTCCCGGACTCGTGCAAGAAGGCAGCACAAAAGCTGATCGCCTGCTCGTTATCCTCGAAAGCGTCAACCAAAAGCGCCCTTGAGCCTGTTGTCATAATGAATCTCCCAAATCTGGAGCGATCCACTGGCGCTCGCGCGCCGATCGACCAATCGCTTCAAGCAGGATAAGCCCTTCCCGAGCATGCCTTGCAGAAAACACATAATCGGAGAATTGGCAACCATCGGATTTACCTCCACCTAAGGTTTTGGCAATGTCTCCGTACAGATTCGCAAAAGCCTCTAGAAACCCTGCTGGATGTCCCGACTTGAACCTATTATAACGGTCCAACTGCGCGAGTTGAACGTCACTGCTTGCTCGATCGATCCGCATCTGGTGTCCCCGATTGTCGGAGAACTGAAGCACTTCGGGATCCATTTGAACCCATTCCGCTGACGCCTCCTCGCCAAAGACCCTCACGCGCAGGCCGTTCCGGTAACCGAGTGCTGCCTTGCTGAACCAGAAACTGCTTTCCAAGTCGTTGGTATAGCGAACGAGGGCCATTGTATTGTCAACAACCTGCCGAAAACGGCCGAGGCTACTCTGTGTGGCCACCAGCTCACGGGGCTTCTCTCCTGTAAGAAAGTCGACCAGATGATGAAGATGAACCCCAAGGTCCAGCGAAATAGTCGGTACGACGCCATCCTGCAGACGCCACTGCTGGGGGATTACAGGCTGACCGTCGCGGTTGAGGCGCGCAAAACCCTCCTGGGGCATTTCAAGATGGACTTGTTCCACCCGGCCAAGTCGACCCGATTGGATCATCTCCCGCAGCTCACGAACCATCGGATAACCCGTATAATTGTAAGTTACCGTCAAGAACCCCTTGGTTTCATTGACCGTTTGCTCGATCTCCTCGGCTTCAGACGCAGTCGTCGCGAGTGCCTTTTCACAGATCACAGGGTAGCCGGCTTGTAACGCACCAATCACTGGATCGCGGTGCATTGGTGTCGGAGTCAAAACGACAATTCCGTCGAGCCGGTCTTGCTCACGTTCCAGCATCTCCTCCCATCGCGCATAGCACCGGTCTCCAGCAATACCCCATTGAGCCGCTGTTTGCTCGTTCACGTCTGCATGCCGACTGAAACAGCCTGCGTCGACACGAAACAGGCCGTCCATTTGTGCAGCAATGAAATGTGTTGTCCCGACGGCTGAGTTGACTCCGCCACCGATGAATCCCAGTCGAAGTGGCTTATTCATCTTCTTGCCTATATTCGAAAGTTAAAGAATCGATGATATACAGTGGTCGGTTTTTGACCTCATCGAAGATCTTACCGACGTACAAGCCGACAATGCCGATGGTACCAATAATCAACCCGGCAGTGAAATAGACGGAGACAATGAGGCTTGTCCAGCCAATAATCGGCGTCGCCCACAAAAAATAGCGTAACGCGATCCAAGCTGCATAGAAGAGGGAGAGCACCGAAACGGTCAGCCCTAATTTGACGGTGAGCAGAAGAAGTTTGTCCGAATGCGCGACAATGCTATCAAGCGCCAGCTTGGCCATCTTACGAAGCGTGTAGCTGGAGCGACCATGCGACCGCTCGGCATGATTGACGTCGATCTCAGCACGACGAAATCCAACCCAGATGGCAATTAGTCCAAAAGATCTATTCTGCTCCTTTAAGCGACGGATGCTACGGATCACCTTTTGCGCGTAGATCCCAAAGTTACCGATACGGTTGTCAACCTTAGTCCCGCTGAAATACGCGAACACGCGATAGAAGAGCTTGGACAGTCCTTTCTTAGCCCAATGGTCCTTTCGCTCTGCACGGCGGCCAACCACGATGTCGTAACCCGATCGCGCTTTCTCATAAAGCTTGGGTATCTCTTCTGGCCTATCTTGGAGGTCGCAGTCCATCACGACCACCCAGTCGCCATGGGCAAAATCCAATCCTGCCGTGATTGCGTAGTGTTGTCCAAAATTACGTGAGAGGTTGATTCCCTTGACCCGTCCGTCTACCGCTGCAAGCTGATGAATAACTGACCAACTGTCATCCGGGCTGGCGTCATTGATCAGAATGATCTCGTAGTCCGACGTAAGGCTCGACAGGACGGTTTGCAGGCGCTCGCAAAGCTCTGGCAGCGCTTGGCCACAACCATAAACCGGTGAGACGACGGAAAGATGTGAACGGCTCATGCTTACACTTTGGAAGTTATCTGCTTGCGAAATACTCCGAGCACCGAAGTACCCCAAGGAAAGCGCAGCAAGTGCCCCAAGGGCGTCTCGGCCGCGAAAATCGCGGTCAAGGGTAAATTGAGTAGCGCGGATGGCACCTGGTGGGTCTTGTGCATCAGCCCCATTTTCTGTGCTTCGGTCATGCCCTCGATCCCTTTCCCCTGCCGCGCCAGCCAGTAGAGCGGGCTGAGCAGGAACATGAAGTAGCGTGCGTCGCAGAGGTGCAGGCCAGCCTGCTCGCCGAGGCGCACGAAGTCGGCGCGGGTGTAGCGGCGCAGGTGGAGCGCTAAATCATCGTTGTAGCTCCAGAACTGCTGGAAGGCCGGGGTGGTGACGAACAGCAGTCCGCCGGGCTTGAGCGCGGCGCGCGCCTGGCGCAGGGCCTCCAGGTCATTGGGCAGGTGCTCAATCACATCCAGCAGGAAGGCGACATCCCAGTGATCGCGCCAGCCCAGATTCATCAGGTCGATCTGATAGCGCTCGACGCCCGCGTGCAGCACGCCACCGGCCATGCGCAGCGCCGTGCGCGAGGAGTCGGCCAGGGCCAGTGGCTGGTGCTGCCCGGGTCGCCGGTCGGCAAGATAGCGCACCCATCCACCTACCCCCCCCCCGAGGTCCACGGTCGCCAGGAGTCCGCTGCCACGCGGGCGATAGCGGTCGAGGGCATGGAGCAGGAACCGGTGCCGTCCTCGATACCAGAAGTGCCGCTCCTGTATGGCCCAGAGGGTGGCGAAGCCGTCTTCGGGATATTCGTCATCGCGGTGTTGGATTGGGGAGGCGGGCTCGTTGATGCCGTCGCTGGCCAGGGTGTAGGCGCTGTTCACTGTACGGTTCCTCAATCTGTCACGCGGCTTGCACTGAGATCACTTTCTGCCAATTTTGGGCGCAAGCCAGAACGATCTTGTGCGCGCTTGCGCAACTCCAACTTGGCTGCATGATGGGTTTTTTCAGTCAGCTCACTGAGCCATACGCAAGCGGCTTTCTCAAGAGCAATCCTTGCGCGAACTTCGTCTTCGAGACGTGTCAGCTTGCCCTCCAGGCGTGCGCGCAGCTTGGCATCGCGTTGCATGAGGTAGGCAAAAACCCAGCCACCTGTAGCGACCAGCAATGTCGTCAGATGACCTAGAAGCGTTGTCAGCATAGTTTCCGTCATGATTGCGGTAGGCGCGTTTGGCACACCCCAGGTAAGACCTCCTAACAGCCATCCCCATCGATAGAACCCGATTCATCTGCCGCCCGCGCAGTCTGTAGTAATGCTTCGGCGCCAGATCATCGTTGTCGCACCAGAACTGCTGGAAGGCCGGTGTGGCTCTGGCTGGACAAAGAACATGTTATCAGGTACCACAGGCACGAATTTCCTCTAACTCATCTGCCACGGAATTCTCTGCAATGTCCAGGTCGTACCCTGATTGCAGATTCATCCAAAACTGCGGCGTGGTGCTGAAGAACCGCCCCAAGCGCAGCGCGGTATCCGCCGTAATGGCGCGCCTGCCCTTCAGGATGTCGCTGACCCACGTCTGGGGCATGTGGGTTGCCTGAGCCAGTCGGGAAGCGGGGACGCCAGCGCCGTCCAGGTAATCCTGCAGGACATCGCCCGGGGTAACGGCAGGCAGCCCTTCCCCGGTAGCAATGTCAGAAAAATCCATCGTTTTCAGTTCTTCAATACGAATACCCATGATGACACCTCAATGGTAATCTACCATTTCAACATCAAATGCGTCACCGTCAACCCAGCGGAAACAAATGCGCCACTGCCGGTTGACCCTAAAACTCCACAGGCCTTGACGGTCGCCGCCCAACTTTTCCAGCCTGTTTGATGGCGGTAGCCGTAGATCGTCAACCTGCACGGCGTTCCAAACGGATAATAAAATTAGCAAAATCAATAAGTTAATAAATGGCTTTGCGAAGCTTCACGGGAAGAGCGCACCTTACTGGGTAGCCCCTGGTTTGTAAAGGGCCAGATCTTAAAATAGACATGAAAGACATTGTTCTCTGTAACTATATGTTTTTAATACAGAAAAATGTATTTTGTTTATTTCTGAGCAATAGAGGGCGTCCATGCCTTCGTAGTATAAAATCAACGCCAGCCCTGCACTTGGAAGTACACATGTCTATGGCAATCCTGGACAATGTCATTTATCGCCCCATCCTTGCCGCGCTGGTTGGTGCCCTAGTCCTCTGGTTGGGAGTCTGGTGGTACCAGCAACTCGGCTCCGACACGACAGCCCCGGCCCTGGTGATGACCGATGAGCAGCTCAAGCTGGTCGCCGGCGAGGGGGGAAAAATGGAAGATGGTATCCTGATCCGGCGCCGGCCGCCAGGAAAGCCCGCCATGGTAATGGCCGCAACCCTCCCATTTGAGGCTGGGCAATTTGCCCGCTTCTCCTGGGATATCAGAGGCCTTGAGCCCCAACAGAACCTAGCCCTGATCTGGGTTACAAACACCGATCCCAACAAGCCCCGCACGCGCAAGATCACCCCGGAGGAGCGGGCCGTGGGTTTCCTGCAACTGGAGGATGATCCCACCTGGCGGGGGCAAATCCTAAAATTTGGGCTCCTGGTGACAGGCAATCTGCCGGAGCCGGTACTGGTGAAGGGTTTGACGCTTGAGGGCGAGCCCCCTACCCCACTGACCGCCCTCCGGTCGCTGGCAGGGGACTGGACTCACCAAGAGCCCTGGACCGGGCGCTCGATCAACTTCCATGTCGGGGCCGCCACGAAAGACCGGCTGCTGACGCCGGTCCTTCTCGTCGGGCTCTGGGTGGGGCTGGGTAGCCTGCTGTTGGTATTCTTCGACCGCCTCTCCTCCAGCCGCCATCTCCTGGGGGGACTGGCCCTCCTTTTTCTGGGGGGGTGGCTGCTGCTGGATCTCCGCTGGCAGTGGCTGCTAGCGACCCGGCTTGAGGAGACCTATGAGCGCTATGGCCACCTGACGCCGGACCAGCGACCCAGCGCCCGGCCGGACGCCCATGTTGTCACAGCCCTTGACCAATTGCGCAAGGCCCTGCCCGAGGAACCATCGCGAATTTTCCTGCTGAGCAAGAATCCCAGCGATTACCTGACCCTGCGGGTTCGTTATCATCTGCTACCTCTTCGGGTCTTCGCCTCCGATCACCTGCCCAATCCCGAGCAGATCCAGGCCGGGGACCATTTCCTGGTCCTTGCGAATCCCGAGGTGGTCCGGTTTGATGGGACGCATAAGCGCCTGGTTGACGGGGAGGCATCCCTACCCGTGGAGCCCCTTAGCAAGGTGCAGGGGTTTGGCGGCTTATATCGCATACCGGGAGGGGGCTGAGATGGATGGGTGGTGGTTGGCGTTAGCGCTGCTCTTACCGGGGATAACGATGGCGCTGTGGCTGCGCCTCTTATGGCCAGAAGCGGTTCCAGGGCGTTGGCCGTTGGTCCTGGGGTATGGGTACTTGTTAGGGATGCTGGGGGTCGCGGCGCTGTTGTGGTTCCAGGGGGTGCTAGGCTGGCCCTTGGGGAGCGGCATACCCTTGACGGTGTCTGGATTGCTGCTGGTGGCGGCGGTGTTTCTGCTGGTTCAGCGACCCTCTGCCGCTAGCCCGGCGTGGCAGGGAGCACGGGAGCGACTGAACTTCTGGCAAGGCCCGGCCTGCGGCCTGATCCTCTTGTGGGTGGTCGCGCGCTGGGTGGGCCTGGCCTTGGAGGTCTGGTGGCAACCCCTGTTTCCCTGGGACGCCTGGACCACTTGGGGCGCGCGGGCCAAGGTGTGGTCGGAACTCCAGGCGCTGGTCCCCTTCGTCTCCCCGGAGGCCTGGCTGGCGGACAGGACCGGGACGCTACACACTATCGGTGCCTGGGGCTATCCCGTGACCATTTCCCTGGTGGCGACCTGGCCAACTTTAGTTCTAGGGACCTGGAACGAGACCGCGGCCAATCTGCCCTGGCTGGGGGTGGGCCTGGCCCTGGGGCTGGGATTTTATGGTCAGGCGCGGCTGTGGGGGGCTTCGCCGCTGACGGCCCTGGTCTTTGTGTGGCTGGTGATGTCGGTGCCGCTGTTGAATACCCATGTCGCCCTGGCGGGCTATGCGGATTTATGGATGGCGACCGCCTATGGGCTGGCCCTGATGGCGTTTTTACAGTGGGTGCGTAGCGGCGACCAACGCCAGGGGTGGCTGGCCATCTTGCTGATGCTGATTTGCGTGGCCATCAAGCGGGAGGGGCTGGTCTGGGCAGCCCTCTTCATCCCGGCCCTGCTGGCCGCCAAGCTGGGAAGGTTTTCGCTGCTGATGGTGGGCGGGGTGCTGCTGGCCTTGGGGGGGCTGCTCTGGGTGCTGGGGGGGCTTGCCCTCGAGGTGCCGGGCCTGGGCGCCATCCGGTTGTCGGCGGATCTTATCCAACTGCCCCTGATCGGGGAGATGAGGCTGGAGAATCATGCCCCCTGGGAGCCGGTACTGCGGCAGTACTTCCTATACAGCAACTGGCACTTGTTTGCCTATCTGGTGGTCCTGTCCCTGGTGGCGGCCAGTGCCAGCCTCTGGCGCGCCCCCGATCAGGCCTGGCAAAGGGCCGGTCTGGTTTGGGCCCTGGGCAGTATCGCGGCCCTCTATTTTCTGTTCTTTTGGACCGATGCCTACCTTTGGGCCATCCAGGCCACCAGCATCAACCGCCTCCTGCTGCACTTCATGCCCGCCTTCCTGTTCTGGAGCATGACGGTATGGCTAGAGGTGGCGGGCTATCGCCAGGAGTCCCCAAGACTCGTTCATAAAGCTGGTTGATGGCCCCCGCCACGGGCTGGATGCCGAATTCCCCTTGCAGGGCTCGGGCCCCGGCTTCACCCAGTTGCTGGCGTCGCGCGGGATGGGCCTGAAGGGCCGCTAGGGCCGCGGCCAGGGCTGGCGCATCCCCCGGGGGCGTCAGGATACCGTGTTGCGCCCGGCGCACCAACCAGGGGGCGCCGGAGCCGGGGATGTCACTGACGACCACCGGCTTGGCATAGCGCATGGCCTCGAGGAGGACCAGACCAAAGGCCTCGGTGCGCTCCAGGGAGGGCAGGCAGACCAGGTCACAACTGGCCAGGAGGGCGGCGACCTCGGCCTCCGTACGGTAGCCGGTGAGGCGGACCCGGTCGCCGACATTGAGTGTCTGGATCAGGCGCTCCAGGCGCGGTCGGTACTCACCACCACCCAGAATCAGGGTTTGGACGCCCGGGAGGCTGGCGCTGGCGCGGATCAGGACCTCGTGACCCTTGTAGTAGGTGAGCCGGCCAATCGCCAGGACGCGCAGGGAGGCCGGCCCCCAGAGCGCTTCAGCCTGGGCCAAGCTTGCATTATCTGGTTGTGCGAGGCGGCCGGGGTCCAGCCCCAGAGGGATGGTGACACAGCGCTCTAGCCAGGGTTGCAGGGCCTGACTGGCGGCAAGATAAGGCGGCGAGGTGGCGATGATGGCCCGGCTACGGCGCAGCAGGGCTTGCTCGAAGGGGCGGTAGAGCCCATAGGCCAGGGCCAGACGGCGGTCGATGGCCGAGGCCACCACGTCGGCATGCCAGTGGACCACCCAGGGCAGACGGCGGGCCCGAGGCAGCAGGAGAGCGGCGAAGGCGGAGGTATTGGGCAGGTGCAGGTGGAGCAGATCGGGGGCGACGTCGCGGATGACGCGATTCAACCAAGCGGGAAAGCTGGGGCTCAGGGGCACATAGAGAAGCCGGCCCAGACAAGGGGCGCAGTAGATGCGGGGCGGCGGATCGGCGGCGGCCGGGACTGATCCCCGCCAGCCCGGGCCCTCGTCATGGACCAGGGCGGCGACTTCCATGCCCTGGGCCTGTTGGGCGCGCATCAGGTCCGCGAGAAAATATTCCATGCCCCCCGCGAAGGGCGGGTAGAACTTGCCGACATGCAGTACACGCATGGGAAATTCAGGGATGGACCGACGGGCTGAGTTGGGTCACTCCCGTGGGTCCTGACCCTTCCGAGGGTCTGGTTGGTCAGGGAGATCGCCGGCCTCCGGGGCCGAGGCACTTATTGACTCAATCCGGGCCTCCAGCAAGGCCAACCGCTGCGCCAAACGCCGGAGGCCCTGCTCCTGTCGGGATCGCTCCAGGTCCATGCTCATCATCTTAACCAGGACCAGGGCAAAACCCAGGATGACGGCCACGATGGGGGGGTAGCTGACGCCCAGATAAGGGGCGATGAGGTCGGTCAGCCGGGGCCAGGTGCCGAGGAGGATGATGGCGGCGGCGAGGCCCAGCCACCAGAGGGCATGGGGGCCGTGGAGATGAGCGCGGCGTACCAACAGCATGATGGCGGCGGCCAGCACCAGGCCGATGGCCAGGGATGTCAACTGATAGGTCATGCGGGATCCTCGTCCGGGGCCCCTTGGCCCCGGTTGCCGCCGATGCCCGCCAGGCTGAGCAGGCTGGTGCGGACCATATAGCGACCCACGGTCCACCAAGAGTTGAAAACGCGGGAGCGGCCGTGGTTACGATCCCGCATGGTTACCGGCACCTCCCGGATGCGCAGACCCTGGCGGCGCAGGATGAGGAGGACGCCCACATCCTGATAGTCGAGCAGGGTGGCGTCGGGGCGGATGAGGCGATCCATGGCGGCCCGGTTGTAGGCCCGGAAACCCGAGGTGAGGTCTTCCAGAGCAATGCCCGTTATTCCCCGGAAATAGTGCCAGGCCAGCCGCCGGGCGCGACTCACCCGCAGGGGACAGGCGCCGATGACCACGTCCGCCTCGCCGGCCAGCAGGGGCGCGATCAGCGCCTGGATATCGGCGGGATCGTGCTGGCCGTCGGCATCCAGGGTGATGGCCAGGTCCCAGCCCTGGCGATAGGCGTACCGCAGCCCGGTCTGCATGGCTCCCCAGGCCCCGAGATGCAAGGGCAAGCGCAGCACCAAGGCCCCCGCCGCCGCCGCGATCGCCGCCGTGTCGTCCTGGCTGCCATCGTCGATGACGACGATGGGCGCCTGGGAGTGGCGGCGGGCCTCGGTGATGACCTGGGCGATGGAATGGGCCTCGTCGCGAGCGGGAATGAGGATCACGTCGGGGTGTCTGGTACCGGGAGTAGAGACTGAAAAGGCATCATGGCCCAACCCCGGGGGGTTACTTGGCCAGGGACATGGCGATGTTGGGACTGGCGGGATTGACATCGATTTGGCGCAGGCTGGGCGTGATGACCAGATCCATGTCCTCCATGGGTATGGCTCCCAGCAAGGGCTCGTCCCCCATCACCATGGCACCCGTGAAGCAGCGCCGATTCTTGAAATGAATCTCCACCGGACCCGCATAGGAGACCGTGACATGATGGCCATTGGCCAGAGTGACTTCCCGTTTCTCCAACTCCTTGAGATCGAGCTGAATGGCCAGGTGCTCGGGCAGGCACAGATGGAGCGCGCCGGTGTCGATGAGCGCCAGGGATTTCACGGGCTGCAAGGCGCGATTCGCGGGATTGGAAAACTCGAATTCAGCGCGGATGATGCCCATGATCTCTCCTGAAAGGAATGACGAACGCGGCTGACTGATGGCCCTTGCCAGGGGTTTGGCATCGGGCCACCCGGGTCGCGTTCGACCCCGCGATGCCGACCGCAGGGCGCGACCGGGCGGACACCACGATCAGTTGCGGCTCTTGTCCACCAGCTTACCAGCCTTGATCCAGGGCATCATGCCGCGCAGCCGCTCGCCGACTTCCTCGATGGGGTGCTCCTGGCCCAGGCGGCGCAGGGCCTTGAGCTTGGGGGCACCGGCCTGATTTTCGAGGATGAATTCCTTGGCGAAGTCGCCGGACTGGATCTCGGTCAGGATGCGCTTCATCTCGGCCTTGGTCTGGTCGGTGACGATGCGCGGGCCGCGGGTCAGGTCGCCATACTCGGCGGTATTGGATATGGAGTAGCGCATGTTGGCGATGCCGCCCTCGTAGATGAGGTCCACGATGAGCTTAACCTCGTGCAGGCACTCGAAGTAGGCCATCTCGGGGGCGTAGCCAGCCTCCACCAGGGTCTCGAAGCCGTTCTGGATGAGGGAGGTGAGGCCGCCACAGAGGACCACCTGCTCGCCGAAGAGGTCAGTCTCGCACTCCTCGCGGAAGCTGGTCTCGATGACACCGGCGCGGCCACCGCCGTTGGCGGAGGCATAGGCCAGGGCGATGTCGCGGGCCTGGCCGCTGGCGTCCTGATGGACGGCGATGAGGCTGGGGACGCCGCCGCCCTGGGTGTAGGTGGAGCGCACCAGGTGGCCCGGGCCCTTGGGGGCGATCATGATGACATCCAGGTCCTCGCGGGGCTCGATGGCGCCGAAGTGGATGTTGAAGCCGTGGGCGAAGGCCAGGGCGGCGCCGGGCTTGATGTGGGGGGCGATGTCCTCGCGGTAGAGGCGGGCCTGGTGCTCGTCCGGGGCCAGGACCATGACCACGTCGGCGGCGGCGACGGCCTCGGCGATGGGCTTGACGTCAAGGCCGGCGTGGGCGGCCTTGACCGCGGAGGCGGAGCCGGGGCGCAGGCCGACGGTGACCTTGACGCCGGAGTCCTTGAGGTTGTTGGCGTGGGCGTGGCCCTGGGAGCCGTAGCCGATGATGGCGACCTGGCGGGACTGGATGAGGGAGAGGTCGGCGTCTTTGTCGTAGTAAACGTTGATGGCCATAGTCATAACCTTGAGGTGGGCGCCGGCGGGGGGCCGGGCGGTGTAATCCGAATTAAAGCGTGAGGCCCTTCTCGCCGCGGGCGATGCCGGTGGGGCCGGAGCGCACCACTTCCACCACCAGGCCCTCGGGCACGGCCTGGATGAAGGCATCGAGCTTCTGGGAGGTGCCGGTCAGCTCCACCACATAGCTGGTCTCGGTGACGTCGATGATCTTGGCGCGGAAGATGTCGGTCAGGCGCTTGAGTTCCTCGCGTCCCTCCTTTACCGCCCGCACCTTGATGAGCATCATCTCGCGCTCGATATGGCGGCCCTCGGTGAGGTCGAGGAGCTTGACGGTATCGACCAGCTTGTTGAGCTGCTTCTTGATCTGCTCGATGATCTCCTCGCTGCCGGTGGTGACCAGGGTCATGCGCGACAGGGTGGGATCGTCCGTGGGGGCCACGGTCAGGGACTCGATGTTGTAGCCGCGGGCGGAGAAGAGCCCGGACACCCGGGACAGAGCGCCGGCCTCGTTTTCCAGCAGGACGGAAATGATGTGTCTCATGTCAGGCGAGCTCCCTTTCCGGCGAGAGGTGCATCTCGTGATGACCCTTGCCCGCCTCGATCATGGGGTAAACGTTCTCGGCGGGATCGACCACGATATCCATGAAGACAAAGCGATCCTTCATGGCGAAGGCCTCGCGCATGGCGCCTTCCAGGTCTCCCGGCTGTTCCACCCGCATACCCACGTGGCCAAAGCTCTCGCTGAGCTTGACGAAATCCGGCAGGGCATCGACGTAGGAGTGGGAGTAGCGGCTCTCGTAGAAGAACTCCTGCCACTGGCGCACCATGCCCATGTAGCCGTTGTTGAGCAGGATGACCTTGATGGGCAGGTCATACTGCTTGCAGGTCGCCATCTCCTGGATACACATGAGGATGCTGGCCTCGCCGGAGACGCAGGCCACGGTGGCGTCGGGGAACGCCAGCTGGACGCCCATGGCCGCCGGCAGGCCGAAGCCCATGGTGCCCAGGCCGCCGGAGTTGATCCAGCGCCGCGGCTCGTCGAAGGGGTAGAACTGGGCGGCGAACATCTGGTGCTGGCCCACGTCGGAGGTCAGGTAGAGACCGCCCTCCGTGACCTTGTAGAGGGTCTCGACGGCGAACTGGGGCTTGATGAGGGGGCTGTGGCGATCGTAGGCCAGACATTTGACCCCGCGCCACTCCTCGATCTGCCGCCACCATTCCGCCAGGGCCACCGGGTCCGGTCCCTGCTTGTGCTCCTTGAGCAGGCGCGCCATGTCGGCCAGCACGCTGCCCACCGGACCGACGATGGGAATGTCCACCCGCACGTTCTTAGAGATGGACGAGGGGTCCACGTCCAGGTGAATGATGGTGGCGTGGGGGCAGAATTGCTCGATCTTGCCGGTGACGCGGTCGTCGAAGCGGGCGCCGATGGCGAAGAGGACATCCGTCTCGTGCATCGCCATGTTGGCTTCGTAGGTGCCGTGCATGCCGAGCATGCCCAGGAACCTGGGGTCCGTCATGGGGAAGGCCCCCAGCCCCATGAGGGTGCTGGTGATGGGGAAACCCGTCTTCTCGACCAGATCGCGCAGGGCCTGGGAGGCCTCGCCCAGGATGACGCCGCCACCCGTATAGAGCACCGGCCGCTTGGCCTGGAGCAGGACGTCCACCGCCTTCTTGATCTGCCCCGGGTGCCCCTTCAGCGCGGGGCTGTAGGAGCGCATCTTGATGTCCTTGGGGTAGTGGTAGGGGATCTTGATCTTGGGGTCGGTGACATCCTTGGGGATATCCACGAGCACCGGCCCCGGCCGGCCCGACATCGCAATGTAGAAGGCCTTGCGGATGGTCAGCGCCAGGTCGTGCACATCCTTGACCAGGTAGTTGTGCTTGACGCAGGGGCGGGTGATGCCGACCGTGTCCACCTCCTGGAAGGCGTCACTGCCGATCACGGGGGTCGGCACCTGCCCGGACAGGATCACCATGGGGATGGAGTCCATGAAGGCGGTGGCGATACCGGTGACGGCATTGGTGGCACCGGGCCCCGAAGTGACCAGGGCGACGCCACAGCGACCGGTGGCGCGGGCGTAGCCATCCGCGCCATGGGTGGCGGCCTGCTCGTGACGGACCAGGATGTGCTTGACCTTGTCCTGCTTGAACAAGGCATCGTAGGTATGCAGGACGGCGCCCCCGGGATACCCGAAGACATACTCCACGCCCTCATCGATCAGCGCCTGAACGATGATCTCGGCTCCACTCAGTTCCAATTCAACTAACCTCCATCTGTATGACCACCCCGGGTCGGCCCTTTGCCGGCCTGTTGCCGGGTCCGCGCGGCGAGACAGAAAAGTGGGAGATGTATAAAGGGTCGAAAAGCTACAGGATAGGACCGGGATCGGTCAAGGACGGCGTGTCGCAGGGCGGCCTGTCAATCCGCAAAAACCCGGTTCGGGCCGGCGGGGCTTGTCCCGCTGGGGGCGGCTCCCTACAATGAATCTCTTTTTCGCCGGGCCCCTCCCATGCGCACATCTCGGTTCCCCCTCCAGACCCTCAAGGAGACCCCCGCGGACGCGGAGGTGGTCAGTCACCGCCTGATGCTGCGGGCGGGCATGATCCGCAAGCTGGCGGCGGGCCTCTATACCTGGCTACCCCTGGGACTGCGGGTCCTGCGCAAGGTGGAGCGGATCGTCCGGGAGGAGATGGACCGGGCCGGGGCCCTGGAGGTCCTGATGCCGGCGGTGCAGCCGGCGGAGCTATGGCAGGAGTCCGGGCGCTGGGAGCAGTACGGTCCCGAGCTGTTGCGCATCAAGGATCGCCACCAGCGGGAATTCTGCTTCGGCCCCACCCACGAGGAGATCATCACCGACCTGGCGCGCCGGGAACTGCGCAGCTACAAGCAGTTGCCGGTGAACTACTACCAGATCCAGACCAAGTTCCGCGACGAGATCCGGCCCCGCTTCGGAGTCATGCGGGCGCGGGAGTTCCTGATGAAGGACGCCTACTCCTTCCACCTGGACCGCGACTCCCTGGCCGAGACCTACCAGGTGATGCACGCTACCTACAGCCGTATCTTCCAGCGCTGCGGCCTGGATTTCCGCCCCGTCCAGGCGGATACGGGCGCCATCGGCGGGCGGGCCTCCCATGAGTTTCATGTCCTGGCGGAGGCCGGCGAGGACGCCATCGCCTTCTCCACGGTGAGCGACTATGCCGCCAACATCGAGTTGGCGGAGGCCCTGCCCCTGGCGGCCAGCCTGCCGGCGCCCACCCAGGACAAGCGCCTGATCCCCACCCCGGGGGCCAGGACCATCCAGGAACTGGTGGACCAGTTCGACCAGCCCATCGCCCACACGGTCAAGACCCTGGTGGTGGCCGCGGCCGAGGGCAGCGGCGCCCCACTGGTGGCCCTGCTGGTGCGGGGCGATCACGAGCTCAACCCCGTCAAGGCCGAAAAGCTGCCCCAAGTGGCCGTGCCCCTGCGCATGGCGACGGAAGAGGAGATCCGCGCCACCCTGGGCGCTGGCCCCGGCTCCCTGGGGCCCCTGGGCCTGACGATCCCCTGCGTGGTCGATCGCACCGTGGCGGTCACCGCCGATTTCAGCGCCGGGGCCAACCAGGACGGCCATCACTGGTTCGGCCTCAACTGGGGGCGCGACCTGCCCCTGCCGGAGGTGGCGGACCTGCGCAGTGTCGTCGAGGGTGACCCCAGCCCGGACGGCCAGGGCCAGATCACCATCGCCCGCGGCATCGAGGTCGGACATATCTTCCAGCTGGGACAGAAGTACAGCGCGGCCCTCAAGGCCACCGTCCTGGACGAGGGCGGCCGCGCCCTGACCCTGGAGATGGGCTGCTACGGCATCGGCGTGTCGCGGGTGGTGGCCGCCGCCATCGAGCAACACCACGACGAGCGAGGCATCATCTGGCCAGAGCCCATCGCCCCCTTCCAGGTGGCCCTGCTGCCCATGAAGCTCGCCAAATCCTACCGGGTGCGGGAGGCCACCGAGGCCCTCTACCAGGAACTGACCGCCGCCGGCATCGAGGTCCTCCTCGACGACCGGGACGAACGCCCCGGCTTCATGTTCGCGGACATGGAACTCATCGGCATCCCCCATCGCCTGGTCGTCGGCGACAAGGGGCTGGACCAGGGTCTGCTGGAATACAAGGGTCGCCGGGACGCGGAGATGACCCTGGTGCCCATCGGCGAGGTCCTGGGCTTCCTGCGCGAACGCCTCGCGCTGGCCGCGGCCTGACCCGCGACGGTCTTCGTCAGGACCGCCGCCCCGGGCCAGACGGACCCGAGAGGCCTCCTTAATTCTCGCCCCCATCCAATCCTCACCCGACCGCCCTCACCCGCCAGGGAGCGGCATAACCCAGGAAATCCTTGCCATGCGACAGGAAGCCTTCAGCTACGACCAGCTACTGCAATGCGGTCGCGGTGAAATGTTTGGCCCGGGCAATGCCCAACTGCCGACGCCCAACATGCTCATGGTGGACCGCATCGTCAAGATCAGTGATGAGGGCGGTACCTTTGGCAAGGGCGAGATCCTCGCCGAACTGGATATCCATCCGGATCTCTGGTTTTTTGGCTGCCACTTTCCCGGCGACCCGGTCATGCCGGGCTGCCTGGGCCTGGACGCCACCTGGCAATTGGTGGGTTTCTTTTTGGGCTGGATCGGGAACCCCGGCCGGGGCCGCGCCCTGGGGGTCGGCGAGGTCAAGTTCACGGGCCAGGTGTTGCCCACGGCCCAGAAAGTCACCTATCAGATTGATATGAAACGCATCATCAGCCGCAAGCTGGTCCTCGGCATCGCCGATGGCAGCGTCAAGGTGGACGGCCGGGAGATCTACACCATGAAGGACCTTCGGGTGGGGCTCTTCACCTCCACCGAAGGCTTTTAGGGGGGCTGTCAGCCCTTTTTCTCGCCCAGCATGGTCGCGAGGCGCTTGGGGGGGACATAGCCGGGCACCATTTCGCCGCTTTCCAGGATGATGGCGGGGGTGCCGGAGACGCCCAGCTTTTCGCCCAGCTCCATCTGCTCCTTGACCGGGTTATCGCACTTCTTGTCCGGGATACTCTTGCCGGCCTTGGCGTCCGTGAGGGCGGCCTTGCGATCATCGGCGCACCAGACGGAGATGGCTTTGTCGAAGGAGGGAGTGCCCACCCCGGAGCGGGGGAAGAAGAGGTAGCGGACCTTGATGCCCTCGGCGAGATAGCCATCGATCTCGCCATGCAGCTTGCGGCAGTAGCCGCAGTCGATGTCCGTGAAGACGGTGATAGTGTGCTCGGCCTTGCCCGGGGGCGAGAAGATGATCATCTTGTCCTCGCCCAGCTTGTTGACGGCGGCCACCCGCTCCTTGGCCTCCTGCTTGCGGGCCTCCGCCAGCCGCGGCGAGGTCTCCGTCAGGTCCTCCTTACTGACCAGGTCGATCATGCGGCCCTGGACCATGTAACGGCCGTCCTTGCTGACGTAGATGACGTCGGAACCCACCAGCACCTCGAAGAGACCCGGCACCGGCGTCTCGTGGACGCTCCCAACCTCGTACTCCGGCAGTATCTTGGCCAGGCTCTTCTTGATGGCGGTGGCATCCGCCAGGGCCTGAGCCGAGACCAGGGCCAGCACGGCGCCCGCAAGCCCTATCTTGATCTTCACATTCATGGGTTAACCTCTAATCTCTGAAATTGGTGAATTTGAGGGGCAAGCCCCAATCGCCCTCGCGCAGATGCGCGATAGCCTCCTGCAGGTCGTCTCGATTCTTACCCGACACCCGTAACTGCTCGCCCTGAATCTGGGCCTGGACCTTGAGCTTGGCCGCCTTGAGGGCCTTGATCATGCTCTTGGCCGTCTCGGTATCGATCCCTTGCTTGAGGCCCACCTCCTGACGCGCCGCGCTCAGGCTGGTGGTGGAGTCCTTGATATCCAGGCTGCCGATGTCGACTCCGCGTTTGACCAGCTTCTGACGCAAAATATCCATCATCTGCCGCAACTGGAAATCCCGCTCCGAGGCCAGCTTGATGACATCGCCGGCCAACTCGAAGCTCGCCGTGATGCCCTTGAAGTCGAACCGGGTCCCCACCTCGCGGTTGGCCTGGTCCACCGCATTGCGGACCTCCTGCAGGTCCACCTCCGAAACCACGTCGAAAGACGGCATCGATCTTGTCTCCCCTAGCCGGCTGCTGAAGGCTGGCTACATTAGAGCAAGGCTTGCGGCAATGCCAGTCCTAGCCCCGCGGATGGTGCTTGGCGTGGAGCTGCTTGAGCCGCTCCCGGGCGACGTGGGTATAGATCTGGGTGGTGGAGAGGTCGCTGTGGCCGAGCAGCATCTGCACCACCCGCAGGTCGGCGCCGTGATTGAGCAGATGGGTGGCGAAGGCGTGACGCAGGGTGTGGGGCGACAGCTCCTTCTGGATGCCAGCGGCGAGGGCGTGGCGCTTGATAAGTTGCCAGAAAGCCTGGCGGGTCATGTGGTCGCTGCGACGGGTGGGAAAGAGAAAGTCGCTGAGTCGCCCGCCCAGCAGGTCCTGGCGCGGACCACGGGTAAAATCCGCCAGCCAGGCGATGGCCTCCTCGCCCAGGGGCACCAGGCGTTCCTTGCCGCCCTTGCCAAGCACCCGCACCAGGCCCTGATTGAGGCTCACCTCCCCAGGCTTGAGATCGACCAACTCGGAAACCCGCAGCCCCGTGGCGTAGAGGACCTCCAGCATGGTGCGGTCGCGATGCCCGCGGGGATCCTCGGTATCCGGGGCTCGCAACAGGCGTTCCACCTCCGCCTCCGTCAGGATGCGGGGCAGGGGACGGCCCAGCCGGGGGGCATCCACCCGGGCGCTGGGGTCCTCGCGCAGGGTGCCGATGCGCAGCAGGTACTGGTAAAACTGGCGCAGGCAGGACAGGCGCCGCGCCGCCGAGCGCGGCTTTAGGCCTTGCAGGGAGAGCCGGGCCAGATAATCGAGCAGATCCAGCCGCGTTGCCCCCGCCAGCCCCAGGCCCCGCTCCGTGGCCAACCATGCGCTAAAGGCCCGTAGATCGGACTGGTAGGCCGCCAGGGTATTGGCGCTCAGCCCCCGTTCCATCCAGAGGGCATCGGCGAAGCCCTCAATGAGGCTATCCGGGGCGGCCGGCTCCTCCTTCACCCCTCCGCCCAAGGCACGGCCTCGTTGAGACAGCGGACGCGATAGTAACGGCTGTCCTCCAGCCGCAGGGCGGTGAACCGGCCGCGATTGGCGCAACCCGTGTCCAGGGGATGGACAAGCAGCTTGCGCAAACCCCGAGGGACGAAGCCCTCGCGTTCCAGCCGGGCCCAGTGACCAAAGAGAATGGGGACCCCCTGGCTGGCGCGCCCCGGGACCTGGAACCAGGGCCGGGAGCGCCGGGCGCCCTTGAGCTTGCGGCGCTCACCCTCGAGATCCAGGCGGCCATCGGCATCACACCAGCGCAATTGGGTGAAGCAGTTGGCGATGTAGCGCAGACGATCCCAGCCTTCCAGATCATCCCGCCAGTGCCAGGGTGGTTCCGGCCCTAGGTGCTGAAACAGATCCCCATAGGCGGGGTTCTGCAGCAGGGCCTCCAGTTCGGCGGCGCGGGCCTTGGCCATGGCCAGGTCCCACTGAGGCGGCAGACCGGCATGGACCATGGCATAGCCGAGGCGTTCGTCGTGATAGAGCAGCGGCTGGTGGCGCAGCCAGAAGAGGAGTTCCTCGCGATCGTGGGCCTCCAGGATACTGGCCAGGGTATCCTTCTTGCCGAAGGTCAGGGCGCCGGAGGCCGCGGCCAGGAGATGAAGGTCGTGGTTGCCCAGGACGCAGACGGCGGCGTGACCCAGGCCGCGCACGAAGCGCAGCAGGCCCAGGGAGTTAGGCCCGCGATTGACCAGATCGCCCGTAAACCAGAGGCGATCGACGGCGGGATCGAAGTCGATGCGATCCAGGAGGCGCAGCAGGTCATCGAAGCAGCCCTGGACATCGCCAATGGCATAGGTGCCACCGACCTCGTCCAGCGGCGGCCCCTGGTTCAGGAGCGAGTCCGCCCCCGAGCGGCTCGCCTCCGCGTCCGTCCCCAAGTCCGTCATCCCTCGCCCGCCCCCACCCAGGCCGCGGGCGCGCCCTCATGGCGCAGCAGCCAGCGCTTGACCGCCAGGCGGCGGCCCGCGACATCCCCCGCGAAGCCCCCCAGCCCATCCTTGGCGATGACGCGATGGCAAGGCACGGCGATGAGGCAGGGGTTGGCACGACAAGCACCGCCGATAGCGCGGGCGCTGGTGCCCAGTTGCCGGGCGAGATCGCCATAGGTCCGGGTTTCACCCGGGGGGATGGCTTGCAGGGCCCGCCAGACGCGCTGCTGGAATTCCGTGCCCCGCGCCGCCAAGGGCAAAGTCAAGCCCGCCGTCCCCGCCTCAAAATAGCGCGCCACGGCCGCGCGAATGGCCAGGGGCACCGGCTCGCGAGGGTTTGCGTCATCCGATGGCGTCAGACCCACCAGGCTTTCGAAGGGCGCCCGGTCCTCGGGGGAGTCGGGGGCCAATTCCTCGGCCAGGTTCAGGCACACCAATCCCTCCGCTTCCCAGGAAAACACCAGGGTCCCCAAGGGAGTCGCCAGGGTGCCGGTTGTCACCGCTCCCGAGGCCAGCATTCCCGATCGCCCCCGCCCTGCTTTCATAACACCTGTCGTCATCTCGCCGCTAAAGAGTCGCGCAGTATATACCCAGAGCCCTTCCTCCCCCGGCCCCAAGCAGACGAAGCTGTAAACCCATGGCGTAACCGTTCAGACCCCCTCTCCCCAACCCTCCCCCGCAAGGGGGGAGGGAGCAAGAGAATCAGTGGTTTGAGCTATCGAACCCATCCCCTGCAGCCGCAGGGTCTGAACGGTTACCCCATGGCGTGAGGGTCGGGGGGGGGGGGGGGGGGGGGGGGGG
>JADZBU010000293.1 GCA_020851955.1 Chromatiaceae bacterium
GGATAGTCTCGATGGCAGGAACCCCCTTTGCCTCTTGCCCTGAGGTATGCCCCGGGCAAGGGTCGAGGTGGCTGGGCCATTTCACCTTGCAAATCGATACCGGGTATCATCAATCCGCAAGGGTAAGCACTCTTCAGACCTTTGCGGTTTCCCGTCTGGCCACGGCGGATTCGGGAAAGCCGACATTTGATTTGCGATATTTATCAGACGCGAAGGGGGAATGACTCATGACCGCAATGATGGCCCCGAGCGGTACCAAGGCGACCGTTCCGCTCTATGAGCGAGATTTCTTTGCCTGGGCCAACCAACAGGCTTCCTTGCTGCGGGCCGGCCAGTTCGCACAGGCTGACGTTGAACACATCGCCGAGGAGATCGAGAGCATGGGTCGCAGCGAGAAACGGGAGTTGCTGAGCCGCCTGGCGATCCTGCTGATGCATCTGCTCAAATGGCAGGCGCAGCCGATGCTGCGCGGCAACTCCTGGCAGGCGACCATCAAGGTGCAACGACGCGAGATCGGCCGGCACCTCGCGGACAACCCCAGCCTCCAGGCCAAGTTGCCGGAAATCCTTGATGCGGCATATGGCGATGCCGTGCTGTTGGCCGCACGGGAAAGTGGACTGAGCGAGGCGACCTTCCCTCCGACCAATCCCTGGTCCTTCACCACGATCATGGACGAGGGCTTCTGGCCAGAGAGACAGGATTAAGGTGAAGAGGATCAACCCGACCGCATTCAGCGTTGGCGTGGCGGCATCCTTGGCCGCCCGATCCTCTTGGGTCCCGGCGTACCGGGATAGGGCGATGGGAGGTAACGAGTTTGCAGCATGATCGGGAATAATTGGCGCACTCAATGCCGATTGTTATCATTTTTGCGCATCAGTGACTGTTTTTGCGCACCCAGAGCCGATGCCTGTCCCGATGCCTGTCCCGATGCCTGTCCCGATGCCTGACGCGATGAAGGATGGAATTGGCGGTGCGTGGCTGGCGACCACCTATGGCTTGGAACTGGTCATGCCGCTCAAGGTCGTCAGTCGGATTGGGGGGCGGCGGGTGACGAAAAGCGTCGCAGGCGTCACGACGGAAACCTTCGTGGCGGCCATGCGACCGGTCGCGACCTGGCGGGGTCACCTGACCTTTCACCTCAAACATGAGGTGCCCCATCTGGAGCTGCTTTACCGATTATTCGCAAGCATCGAGGGCAGCGAAGTCGCTGACTGGGTCGCAACCGAACCCACGGGCCAATACGCCCGCCGGGCGGGTTTCTTCTACGAATTCCTCACGGGTCGCCAACTGGACATCAGCGTCGCCGTCGGCGGCGGTTATGTCGATGCCATTGATAGCCATAAACTCGTGGCGGCTTCCAAGGGACGGGAGGTACCTGAACGGCGGTGGCGGGTACGAAATAACTTGCCGGGAACCCGTGCCTTTTGCCCCGTGATCCACAAGACACCCGAGGTCCTGAGCGCGATGGCCCTGGACGTGCCGGGGCTCCTCCGTGACCTGGCGGTCGAATTCGGCGATGAGTTGCTCTTGTGCTCAGCGGTCTGGATGACCCTGCGCGAAAGTAAGTCCAGTTTCGCCCTCGAAGGCGAAGGCGATCAAGCCGATCGCATTCAGCGTTTTGCGGATGTGCTGGCACGTCGCGCCGGCCAGGGTTACGGGCCTCTGGAGGAGGCCGCGCTGGCCGTCTTGCAGGCCGAGATTCTGGGCCAGCGCACCTCCCTCGCGTCGTTTGGCATCCGCCAGTCACCCGTCTTCGTCGGTGAGGTGGTGCGCTTTCACCAGGTCGTCCATTACGTGGCGCCCCCGGCCGATGAGCTAGCCGCCATGTTGGAGGGCTTGCGTACCTTTCTGGCGAGAACCCGAGGGCAATCGCCGGTGATGCGCAGTGCCGTGGCGGCTTTTGGCTTCGTCTATCTTCATCCCCTGGCCGACGGGAACGGCCGGCTGCACCGCTTCCTGATCAATGACCAACTTCGGAGGGATGGCGCGATCACGGCCCCGATGATTCTGCCCGTTTCCGCCACGATCACCCGTGATCCGGCCGAACGGCGGGCCTATGACGAGATCCTCGACTCAGTTTCCCGGCCGATCATGAGCGCCCTGGCTGGCCGCTATGAGTTCGCCGCCCAGCCTGACACCTACCCCGATGGCATCAGTTCCAATTGCATCTGCCGGGGGGACGCTGTGGTCCGGCCGGCTTGGCGGATGCCGGATCTCAGTCGCCATGTCATCTACCTGGCGCAACTGCTCCAACACACCCTCCGCGAGGACATGCGGGAAGAATCACGCTACCTGCGCAGCCATGGCTGGGCGCGGCGAGCGATCAAGGACATCATGGAGATGCCCGACCACCAAATCGACCGGGTCATCCGATCCGCGGAGGACAATCAAGGTCAACTCTCTCGGGTGCTGGCCAAGGAAATCCCGGCGCTCGCCGAGGAGGGTATCTGGGAGGCGATCCGCGAGGCCATCCGGGATGCCTTTCGGGAGTAAGGTCCCGGTAGCTGAGAGGCCGCTGGTCTTCGCATTCCGCGACAGCACTGGCTGGTCGCCAAGACCCCACCGGGCAGGCGCGGATCTACCCGTTCGTCAGCGCTGCCCGGCGGGTGGGGCTGATCCCTCCAGGATCCTGGGTTTGGGCATGGTTTTGATGAGCGCCCGAAGCACCTCATTGACCGCATCCGGGGTCTCGAAAACCTCGGCTACGTCGGGGTCGAGCACCACCACGACGCGGGGTTCGGCTGGCAGTCCCGCAAAGCGGTTTGGCTTGGCCTTGCCGTAGTCGAAGCGGTACTCCTCCCGGAGTTCGTCGGAGCCATCGACCATCTGTTCAGTGACCGCGATTTTTCTCATAATCGCTTCGCTCCCGCGGTGTGGGTTGCCGTGCCCTGTTGATTCGAATCAGATTGTTGGCCCCTTCGACGAAAGAGACCAGCAGGAGCCTCCTCGTACTCCAGTGGCCGATAATGATCTCTCGAGCCAAGCGACCTGGCCAAAGCCGACTCGCGTTTTGGGTCAAAATTACCAAACGAACCCATTTGTCCACTCATTCCCCTACTCCATCAGGGCCACGGCCTTGACCTGGGCATGGACCTGTTGCCCGAGGGTCAGGTCCAGGCGGTCGCGGGATTGGCGGGTGATGCGGGCCAGGATGAAGGCTGCCGCGTCGGTTCCCGGGGGGGCCAGGCCCAGCTTGACCAGCAGCCGGGGACCCTCGCTGGCGCCCATTTCCAGGATGCGGGCGGGCAGGACGTTGAGGATGCTGGAGGCCCCGGGTACCCCGATGGCGATGCTGACATCGCGGGCCTGGATGCGCACCCGGGCGCGGGCGCCGGGGGGCCGATGGGCACCCGGCACCCAGAGGCGGGCACCGGGGACCTGAATGTGCAGGAGTTCATACGCCGGGTCGTAAGCGAGCACCTGGCCGTCGAGAAAGCTGCTGGCCTCCTTGTCGCGGGCCAGGGGCAGATCGAGGCGCGCCAGGATATCCCGGGCGGGACCCGCCGCCCGGATCCGGCCGTCTGCGAAGACCAGGATGTGATCCGCCAGCCGCGCCACCTCGTCGGGCGAATGGCTGACATAGAGGACCGGGATCGCCAGTTCGTCGTGGAGCCTTTCCAGATAAGGCAGGATCTCGGCCTTGCGCGCCTGGTCGAGAGCCGCCAGGGGCTCGTCCATCAGCAGCAGGCGCGGGCTGGTGGCCAGGGCCCGGGCGATGGCCACCCGCTGCCGTTCGCCGCCCGAGAGACGGTCCGGCATCCGGTCCAGCAGATGACCGATGCCCAGCAGGGCGATGACCTGCTCCAGCGCGACGGGGTGCGGCCCCGGCTGCGAGCGTGCGGCCCGCCGCCGCCCATAGTCGAGATTGCGGCGGACCGAGAGGTGGGGAAAGAGGCTGGCCTCCTGGAAGACATAGCCCAGAGGGCGCCGGTGGGTCGGCAGGCAGAGGCCGCGCCCGCTGTCTTGCCAGACCTCGCCCTTGAAGACCAGGTAGCCCCGCCCTTGGGGCTCCAGCCCCGCGATACAGCGCAGGAGGGTGGTCTTGCCCGAACCCGAGGGCCCCAGGAAGGCCGTCACGCCCCGGCCGGGCCGGCGCAGATCCACCTCCAGGGCGAAGCCTGGCCAGCGCACCAGGAATTGGGCGATCACCCCATCGGCATCGGGGATGATGGGTGGCGGGGTGCTCATGTCCTCCTCAAGTCCAGGGCCGGCTGTTGCGGGAATAGAGCGCCAGCAGGACCAGGAAGCTGAAGACCAGCATGCCGCCGGCCAGGACATGGGCCTCGGCGTACTCCAGGGCCTCGACATGGTCATAGATGGCGACCGACACCACGCGCGTCTGCTCCGGGATGTTGCCGCCGAGCATCAGCACCACGCCAAATTCCCCGACCGTATGGGCAAAGCCCAGGATGGATGCCGTGATGAAACCCGGCCGGGCCAGGGGCAGGGCCACGGTGAAAAAGCGGTCCCAGGGCCCGGCCCGAAGGGTGGCGGCCACCTCCAGGGGGCGGTCGCCGCAGGCCGCGAAGGCATTCTGGAGGGGCTGTACCACGAAGGGCAGGGAGTAGAAGACCGACCCCACCACCAGGCCCGCGAAGGTGAAGGGAAGCAGGCCAATGCCCAGCCATTGGGTAAACTGACCGATAGTGCCATGGGGCCCCAGGGTCAGGAGCAGATAGAAGCCGATCACCGTCGGGGGCAGCACCAGGGGCAGGGCGACCAGGGCCCCGACGACCCCTTTCCACCGCGACCGGGTGCGCGCCAGCCACCAGGCCATGGGGGTGCCGACCACCAGCAGGATGAGGGTGCTGGTGGTCGCCAGCTCCAGGGTCAGCCGGATCGCGGCGAAATCGATTTGTTCCAGCAAGTTAGCCCTCCCTGGCTGACCAGGGTATCAGCCTGCCGATGGCATAGGTATAGCGGCTGTCCGGGACGGCGTCACCCTCCACTATCAGCTTGGCCGGTGTCTTGGCATCGGCGGACAGGAAGACCGCGAAGGGTGTCCCGTCTTTGATCTGGGCATAGAAGTTACCGGTGGCGCCAAAGGAGAGGAGGGGGCGCAGGCACGGCCACCCTCGGCGAGACCCAGTTCCCCGAGACTCTCAAGGATAAATTAAGCGAATAACGATTGGCCGGCAACCATCAAGGCCCAGGGAACGAATCGCGTTCGTACCCATGGTGTATCCTGAATACATGCCCGTCGTATCCCGAGACCCGAAGATGGACAACCCCTTGTCAAAAATCGGCGCGCGTGGCCTGCTCCCGTCCCTGGCCTTGTCCTATGTTCTGCTCGGCGCCCTGGGCCTGCTGCTGGGGGAACCCAGCCCGCTCTTTCCCCCCGCCGGCCTGGCCCTGGCGGCCCTGCTCTGGTTTGGCAACCGCGCCCTGCCCGGCATCTGGGTGGGGGCCCTGGTGCTCAATCTCGGGCTGCATTGGATGGGCAAACCCTGGCTGGGGGATGGTTCGACCTTAACCCTGGTAGCCACCGCCGCCACCATCGCCACGGGCGCCAGCCTGCAGGGCTGGTGGGGGAGTTGGCTGATACGGCGCTGGCAGGGCGGGGCCTGGCGGGCGCTGGCACGGGTGGGGGATATCTTGCGCTTCCTCCTCTTGGGTGGGGTGCTGGCGGGACTGGTATCCGCCTCCATCGGCATCGCGGGTCTCGGCGCCATCGGCCAGATCGGTGTCACCGACTTCGCCTTCACCTGGTGGACCTGGTATGTGGGGGATGTCATCGGCATCCTGGTCTTCGCCCCCCTGACCCTGGCGCTGCTGGAGGGACGGGATCCCCGCTGGCGGGACCGCTGGCGGCACATCTTCTTGCCCCTGCCGATCATCCTGGCCCTGGGGGTCATGGCCTTTCATGGCGCCGGGCAGTGGGAAGGCGAGGAACGGCAGGCCCGCCTCGGCCAGGTCGGCGAGGCCATTGCCCGCGACCTCGACAACCGCCTGCATACCCATCGCGAGGTCCTGTCCGCCCTAAGGTACTTCATCGAGGTCAAGCCCGACCTGAGCTTCGCGGAGTTCGAGCGGTTCACCCGCGCCACCCTGGCCGACAACCCGGATCTCCTCGCCCTGAACTTCAATCCCCTGGTCAAGGCCGCGGAACGGGAGGCCTTCGAGGCGCGCATGAGCCAGCAGGTCCCCACGGGCCACTTCCAGATCCTGGAACGGGACACCGAGCGACGCCCGGTGCCCGCCGGGATGCGGCCGGAATATGCGCCGGTCACTTACATCATGCCCTGGGAACCCAACCAGGCCGTCCTGGGTTTTGACAATTTTTCCGAGCCGGTGCGTCGCGCCGCCATCGAGCGTGTCAG
Organism: Chromatiaceae bacterium; assembly: GCA_020851955.1. GTDB lineage: Bacteria > Pseudomonadota > Gammaproteobacteria > Chromatiales > Chromatiaceae > M0108. The sequence continues at coordinate 6,321 of JADZBU010000293.1, forward strand.
CAATCACCGCCGCTTGGCGGTGGCCGCGCCCATCGACCTGGTGCAGGAGACGGCGCGGCGCACCGGCATGCTGGAGATGCTCCCGGTCGGGGACCACCAGGCGACCGACGCGGCGGGTCTGCCCCGCCTGCTGGGGTTCGTGGTGGGGGTGGTCCGCATGGATCAACTGATTACCCTCGCCACCCAGGGCAAGGTCCCCGCCGGGTTGCAATTGCAATTGACCGAAACCGCTAGGCCAGGGGCGGAAGAGGGCGTGATCTACCGCCCCGACGACTTCCCGGGCCCGAGCGGCGCCACCCGCCACCCCGGGGATCAATGGCGGGGGCACCTGCGAGTGGGCGACCGCGACTGGCACCTGACCCTGAGCGCCACCCCGGCCTATCTCCGGCAACACCGTTCCTGGGCCGCCTGGGGTGTTGGCATGGTCGGCCTGGTCTTCGCCGCCCTACTGCAGATTCTGATGCTGGGTTACACCGGCCGTGCCCACCAGATCCAGCTCCAGAAGGCCGACCTGGAGGCCGACGAAGCCGAGCTGCGGGGTCTCAACGTCAGCCTGGAGGGGCGGGTGGCGACGCAGACCGCCGAGCTGCGCGCCACCAGGGACCGGCTGAAGGCCATGATCGACGCCCTCCCCGATCTCATGTTCCTGGTGGATCGGGAGGGGCGCATCCTGGAATACCACTCCGCCACTTCGGAACACCTCTATTTGACGCCGGACGCCTTTCTCGGCAAAACCATCCGTGAGGTCCTCCCGGGAGGAGGCGGCCGGGATCATCATGGACGCCCTGGCGGAGGCCGCCCGGCTGGGTCGGCACCAGGGCGGAACCTATGCCCTGCCGATGACCCAGGGAGTCTTGTGGTACGAACTCTCGATCGCGGCCATGGGTGGCCCGGACCGCCCCGGCGGTCACCTGATCATGCTGGTCCGCGAGATCACCCGGCGCAAAGAGGCGGAGGCGCGGATTGAGGCCCTCAACGCGGAACTGGAGACCCGGGTGGCGCAGCGCACCGCCGTCCTCCAGGCCGAGGTCGCCGAGCGCCAGCGGGTGGCGGAGGCCCTGCTCGCCAGCGAACACCGCTATCGGGAACTCAACGCCGAACTGGAACGCAAGGTGGAGGAGCGCACGGGGGAGTTACGCGATCTCAACCTGGAACTCAATCGCCTCGCCACCACGGACAGCCTGACCGGGGCCTGGAACCGGCGCTACTTCGAGCAGGCCGCGGCCTTCGAAATCGCCCGGACCGATCGCCATGGCGATCCTCTGAGCCTGCTCATGCTTGATATCGACCACTTCAAGTTGCTCAACGACACCCACGGGCACCCGGTGGGGGACACGGTGCTGGTCGAACTGACCCAGCGGGTCCGCCCCCGGCTGCGCGCCACGGACATTTGGGCCCGTTGGGGCGGCGAGGAATTCGTGGCGCTGTTGCCGGATACCAACGGTGAGGATGCGGTCAGGCTGGCGGAGAAGCTGCGTCAATTGATCGCCGGGGAACCCTTCCCCGGGATCGGTCAGGTCACAGCCAGCTTTGGCGTGGCGGAATTCCGGCCCGATGAAACGGCTGACCATTGGTTCACGCGGGTGGACAAAGCCCTCTACGCGGCCAAGAAGGCGGGGCGTAACCGGGTGTCGCTGCATCAAGGGTGAGTCGTTGGGCGCGGCCAGGATGCCGGACCCGGTGCCGCCCGTTTCTGGCCAGACGAAGATCGAACCAAACCCAAACCCGCTCCCTGGATGAACGGCGCCCCGAGATGGAGCGGCCGATCTCGGGGCGAGCCCGCGCGCGGCCGCGATCCGCCAAGACCCCGCCTTGGGATATAGTGGCCTCGCCTCTTCCCCACCCACGAGACATCGACCATGCGCCTGAGTCCCCTCCTGTTGCTGCCGCTGGCCCTGGTTACCTTGATCGCGGCGGCGGGCCAGCCCCTGACCCTGCTCCATTTCAACGACTTCCATGGGCAACTGGAGCCCTATGAGGATAAGGAGACTGGCAAGGTCCTCGGGGGAATCGCCCGCCTCGCGGGCCTGGTTGCAGCGATTCACGCCGAGGACCCGCCGCGGCCGGTACTGCTCCTCTTCGCCGGTGACCTGCTCCAGGGCACCACCACCTCGACCCTCTACCTGGGCCGGCCGGACATCAAGTTGCTGGAGGAGATCGGCGTCAATGCCGCGGCGGTGGGCAACCACGAGGTGGACTTCGGCCAGGATAACCTGCGCAAGCTCGCCAGCCTGGTCGATTTTCCCCTCCTCGCGGCCAATCTGAGCGCTGCGCCGGAACCCCTGCCCATCAGGCCCTACGCCCTCTTCCACCCCGAGGGCGGACCGCGAGTGGCGGTACTGGGGCTCACCACCGAGGAGTTGGTCACGACCACCCACCCCCGCAACGCGGTGGGCCTCGGCGTCAGCGATCCGCTGGCCGTGGCGCAAGCGCTGGTGCCGGAACTCGATGCCCAATCCGATCTGCTGATCATCCTCTCCCACCTGGGGCTGGCGGAGGACCGGCGCCTGGCCCAAGGCGTGGCCGGGGTGGATCTGATCGTCGGCGGACACAACCACTTCCGCTTCGATAAGCCCGTGGAAGAAAACGACGTCCCGATTGTCCAGGCTGGCGAGCGGGGCGCCTACCTGGGGCGTCTGGACCTGGAGGTGGAGAAGGATCGCCTGATAAAGTGGAACTATCGACTGATTCCGGTGGACGACCAGGCGCCGGTAGACGCTAGGATCGCGGCCAAGGTGGCGCGACTGGTGGCTCGGGCCGACCAGGATCTGCTGGCCGTGGTGGGGCGCGCCGGTCGGGAGCTGAGCGCCCAACGGGAATTGATTCGCCGTGGCGAGGCCCCCTTTGGCGACCTGGTGGCGGATCTGGCGCGGGAGTACAGCGGGGCGCAGGTCGCCCTCTTCAACGCCGGGGGCTTCCGCGCCAGTATCCCCGCCGGAGAGGTGCGGCTGAAGGAGATCTACCAGGCCTTCCCCTTCCGCAACGAACTGGTGACCGGCATGCTGACCGGGGCAGAGCTTCAGGCCGCCCTGGATCACAGCGCCGGACTTGACCCCACCGATAACCCCGGCGGCTTCCTCCAGGTCTCCGGGGTGCGGCTACGCATCCAAGGCGGCAAGGCCCTGGACGTGACCCTGAACGGCCAGCCCCTGGACCCCGCTGCCGACTACTCCCTGGTGGTCCCGGATTTCCTGGCCGCGGGCGGCGACGGCTACGGGATGCTGGCCGGGCTGCGCAACCCGGTCAATACGGGGCAACTCATCTCCGATATGCTCGTGGCCGCCTTCCGCCGCCAGGGCGAGATAGATGCCGCCTTGGATGGGCGGATCGAGCGTCAATGAGGGTAAGGAACCGGCTGTTGCAGGAGGCGGAGCGACGGCAGCGCGTGACCGCCTCGTCGGTTTGACGGCCATGACAGGGTTCGGTGAGACTTCGACGCCATAGTTGACGGCGGAAAGCCGACAGGGCCTGGCTCCGGCACGATCAACCTCTTGATTAATAATGGCGGCATGAGGCTTGCCAGGTTAAAGAACTCGATGGAGGAGCCTCACCATGCCACGCGCCGTCACCATCAACGATACCACCCTCCGGGATGGCGAACAGTCCGCCGGGGTTGCCCTCTCCCTGGAGGAAAAGCTGGCCATCGCCCGGGGGCTCGCCGCTCTCGGCGTGCCGGAGCTGGAGGTCGGCATCCCGGCCATGGGCGATCTGGACATCGAGATGCACGCCCATGAAGACCTGGGCCTGGGCACCGCCAATACCCTGGCCGCGGTCAGGGCCGAGGCGACCCACGTCAATACCAGGGTCCATGGACTGTGGGCGAGCGGGCCGGCAACGCGGCACTGGAGGACGTGGCCCTGGCCTCAAACATCTGCATGGGGTGGCGGACGGGGCTGGACCTGTCGGGTTTTAGCGTGCTGACCCGACTGGTCGCCCGGGCATGGGGTATGCCAGGTCGCCTGGCACAAGAGTCACGCCTTCATTGCTTCACTCGAAGGCAAACCGCAGGGACTGACCCGCCATGCGCTCCCGATAATGCCTATCGAATTCCTCACTTTGCGCGACGGTAAATTGGTCTTTCCAGGAGCCAATCTCCCCTTTGCGGAAAAAGCCCTCGAAGTCGGAAATTTGCGTGTGGTTACTGAATGGCGTGGTCTTCATCCGCGCAAAGCTGGTGGCGTTCTTGATCCGGGCGACAACCTCGTCGGATAAATCGCGACCCAGATATCGCGCAATCAAGCCTAATTGTCCCTCGAAATCCCGCTTGAGATCCTCGTACCGGAGAAACAACAGGTTTTTCGCCTGACGATGCTCCCACCAGCTCAGCACGTGATCGAACCAATTGCCCCGCTGCACCTGACCCTCCAGGAAAATCCTCAGCCAATGTTCCCAGGGGCCATGGTATTTACCCGACCAGGCCTTGCCGCTCTCGAAATGGAAATAGGAGACGCAGACATCCTTGGGATTGCGCGCGATATAAATGTACTTACAGTGGCTTGACTCCGGGCCGCCGGCCAAGGCCATCCGATAGGGCATGTGGCTTTTAAAGATGCGCGGGGAGGGCAGGGTCTCCACCTCCTCGCGACCGCGGGGGTAGGTCCAGGAACTCTCCATCCAGTGCAGGCAACTCCGTAGTGTTCTGTCCTCCGCCGCCACGCCATCGTTCAGGATCAGATAGAGGATGTTCGCCAGCCAGGTGGAACCCGATTTGGGGAAGGAGCAGTAACAGACATCGTCCGGACGTGTCGCGATGGTGCGTGACACCTGATAACGAGAGGGTGTGACGTAGGGCGGGAGCATCAGGCCCTCTAGGGTCCTGAATTTGTAACCATATTCGCCGATCTGGATATCCTCCAAGGTTTCGGCATGGAGGTCGTCACGGTATTCCCCAATCCGGGGTTGCCCACCGGTCGGGACGGCTTGGTGTTCCTGGTTCATCGGCGGCAATTCGGCTGGCTAACAACAATTGAAAAAATATATTATGCCAGCCCCAGGACACCTGAGTAATACGACTCAGGTCCCGCCTCCCCGCGAGGATTAAATTCCGCCCTGGTTTGCTCGGGATTTATCCAAGTCCCGACCTGGCTTTGCCGAAGTCTAACGAACTGAATTGACATGCCTACCCAAATCCCAACTGGTGTTGACCCTGCCCGTCGGCGACTGCTGCTGGCCATGGCGGCCATGACCTTGGCCGGCGACCCCTGGTCCGCCCTGGCGGATGACGCCCCTCGGTCCCCGGTTGCCAGCGAGCCTCTGGCCCCGGGCAGTGGTCAGGGGCGGGACGTGCTGATCCTGGGCGCAGGGATCGCCGGTCTGGTGGCCGCCCATGAGCTGCATCGGGCGGGCTGTCGGGTGCGGGTACTGGAGGCCCGGGATCGGGTCGGGGGGCGATGCTGGACCCTGCGTGACGGGGACCGGGTCACGGAAATGGGTGGGGCGGAGCAGATCTGCGACTTTCCCCCCGGCGACTATCTCAACCCCGCCGCCAACCGCATCCTGCCCTGGCACCATGGGGTGTTAGCCTATGTCCGCC
>JADZBU010000294.1 GCA_020851955.1 Chromatiaceae bacterium
GCCTGATCCGTCACGGGGAAACCCCCTGGAACGCCGAGCGGCGCATCCAGGGCCAGCTCGACATCGGCCTGAACCCGACCGGCGAGGCGCAAGCGCGCGCCCTCGGGCCCGTCCTGGCCGGCCAGCACTTCACCGCCGTCTATAGCTCGGACCTGGCGCGGGCCTGGGATACGGCGGAATTGGCGACCCAGGACCTGGCGCTGCCCGCGGTCCGGCCCGAAACGAGCCTGCGGGAGCGCCACTATGGCCTCTATCAGGGCCTGACGGCAAAGGAGGCCTTGGCGCGCCACCCCGAGAGCCATCATCACCACAGCCAGCGCAGCCTGGACTACGACTACGGGACCGGCGAAACCCTGCGGGCCTTCGCCGCGCGCGTCCTGGCGGGCCTGACCCGCCTGGCCGAGCGCCACCCGGGGGCCACCCTCCTCGCCTTCACCCACGGCGGCATCCTGGACATCGTCTATCGCGCCGCGACTGGCCGCGACCTGTCTGGCCCGCGCGATTTCCCGGTGCCGAACGCCGCCCTGAACTGGCTGGAGTATGCCGCGCCCCGCTGGACCATCCTGGCCTGGGCCGACCGCCGCCATCTGGAGCGGGCCCTGGACGAGGTGGTCGAGTGACGGCTGGCCCGGGCCTTACACCATCTTGCGCAAGGCGTATTCCAGGATGCCCTCGGCACCGGCCACCCGCAGGCGGGGCACCAGGTCGCGGACGATTCTGGCGTCCACGACGGTCTCGACCGCCAGCCAGGAGCGATCGTAAAGATGGCTGACGGTGGGGGCATGGAGGCTGGGGAGCAGGCCGACGACGCGATCCAGATCCTCGGCCTTGACGTTGAGCTTGAGGGCGACCTTGTGGCGCGCGGCCAGGGCGGCCTGGAGCATGAGGGCGATCTGGTCGATCTTGGCCCGCTTCCAGGGGTCCTGGCGGGCCTGGGGGTTGGCGATGAGCCGGGTCTCGGTGACCAGCAGCTCCTCGACGATACGCAGGCCATGGGCACGGATGGTGCTGCCGGTCTCGGTGATCTCGACCACGGCGTCCACCAGGCCTTCCACCACCTTGGCCTCGGTGGCGCCCCAGGAAAACTCCACGCTGGCCTCGATGCCGCGATCCGCCAGATAACGCTTGGTGAAGCCTAGGAGTTCGGTGGCGATCTTCTTGCCCTGGAGGTCGGCGACCGAGTTGATCGGCGAATCCTTGGGCACCACCAGCACCCAGCGGCTGGGCTGCTCCGAGCTCTTGGAGTAGGTGAGGGTGCAGATCTCCTCGACCTCGGCCTGGGTCTCCAGGATCCAGTCCAGGCCGGTCAGGCCCAGGTCCAGGGTGCCGCTGGCGACGTAGGGCGCCATCTCCTGGGCCCGCACCAGGACACAGGACAAATCGGGGTCGTCCACGGCGGGGTAATAGTTGCGATAGTTGGGGCTGATCTTCCAGCCAGCCTGCTCGAAGAGGGCCAGGGTGGATTGTTCGAGGCTGCCCTTGGGCAGGCCGAGGCGAAGAGGCGTCATGATGGGATCGACTTCAGGGTTAAGCGCCGGAGACGGGCGGGACGCGCAATTCTACCCCCGAAGACGCCCTGTCAGCCTCAAAACACCGCTTGAGCCTCGAAGACGGGGCCATCCACGCAGACCCGCTTCATGGCCGGCCCCGTGGTAGTCCTGACCTCCACCGTGCAGCCGGCGCAGCCACCGACGCCGCAGGCCATGTACTCCTCCAGGGAGACCTGGCAGGGCAGCGCGAATTCCTTGGCCAGGGCGGCGACCGCCGCCAGCATGGGGTGGGGACCGCAGGCGAAGACCTCGACCTCGGCCAGGGCGCTGGCGTCCAGGGCCTGGAGCCAGGCGCGGGCCAGATCGGTGACATAGCCCTGGAAGCAGCCTGCGTACCCCTGGAGGCTGGCCAGGCGGCTGGGGATACCCCAGTCGTCGAGCAGGGGCATGGCGGCGATGACGTCCGCCGGCAGGCCGGGGACCAGAAACTGGGAGGGCCGGGCCGAGAAGGGAAAGGGCACCTCGGAGCCGAGGATGACCAGGGGTTTGCAGGCCGCCTCCCGGCGCAGGGCATCGGCCAGGAAGATCATGGGCGGCATACCCACGCCACCCCCGATGAGCAGGGGCCGGGGCCGTTCGGCATGAAGCTGGAAGGGCTTGCCGATGGGTCCGATAGAGCTGACGACATCCCCGGGGCGGCGCCGGGCCAGGAGCCGGGTGCCCTCCCCCACCGCCTTGTAGAGGATCTCGATCCAGCCCGCCCGAGGGTCCACGCGCATCAGGGAGATGGGCCGGCGCAGCGGCAGGGCCGGGTCGCAGGTGAGGTGGATAAACTGGCCGGGCCTGGCCCGTTGGGCGCACTCCGGTGACGCGAGACGCATCAGGTACTGGTCGCCGGGGAAGGCTTCCTGGCCGAGGACCTCGGCGTCCTCGACAAAGAGGGTGCCGCGCTGGGAGGCTTCGCTCATCTTGGGCTCTCGGGGATCAGGGGTGCTGAAAAGGGGACGGCCAGCGGCCGGGTCGCCGCCAGGCCGGACCCGGAGCCCGCGGCGGCGACGGGGCGGCGGCCAGCGCCAGGCGCGCCTGGCATGGCCAGCCGCCTAGGACCGGAGCGCATGGACGATGCGGCCACCGAGCAGAGTCCAACTCACCCGCCCCGTCAGCCGTTCGCCCCGGAAGGGGGTGTTATGCCCCCGACTGCGCCAGGTGTCGGGCCCGATTTGCCACTGGGCCTCCGGGTCGAAGACACAGACATCCGCCGGCTGGCCAACAGCCAGGCTGCCCAGAGGCAGACCCAGGATGGCCGCCGGCCCGCACGTCAGCCGGGCCAGCGCTGCGGGCAGGTCCAGCACCCCCGCCGCCACCAGGCGCAGCATCAGGGGCAACAGGGTCTCCAGGGCGGCCATCCCCGGGGCGGTGCTGGGGAAGGGCGCCAGCTTGGCGTCGGCCTCGTGGGGCTGGTGATCGGAACAGACGGCGTTGATCAGGCCGGCGCGCACGGCGTCCCGCAGGGCATCGCGATCGGCCCGGGTGCGCAGGGGCGGGTAGAGATGGCACTGGCTGTTGAAGCCCTCCAGATCATCCTCCGTCAGGATCAGCTGATGGGCGCTGACGTCGGCGGTCACGGCCAGGCCGCGGCAGTGGGCGTCGGCGATCATTTCCAGGGACCGGGCGCAGGAGAGGCCGCGCAGGTGGACCCGGGCGCCGGTCTGCTCGGCCAGGGCCAGGTCGCGGGCCAGGGCGACGGTCTCGGCGGCCTCGGGGATGCCGGGCAGGCCGAGGCGGGTAGCGACGCGCCCCTCGTGGGCGCAGCCCTGGGCGCGCAACTGGGGGTCTTCCGGGCGCAGGAAGACGGTGAGGCCGAAGGTGGCGGCGTATTCCAGGGCGCGGCGCAGCACCAGGGTATTGAGGATGGGGCGGTCGGCCTGGCTCATGACGGCGCAGCCGGCGGGGCGCAGGGCGGCCATTTCGCTGAGCTGCTCCCCGGCCAGGCCCTGGGTGAGGGCGCCGGCGGGGACGACCCGCGCCCAGCCAGCGCGGTCGGCGGTGCGGGTGATGAGCTGGGCCACCGCCGGGGTGTCGATGATGGGCGCGGTGTCCGGGGGGCAGCAGAGACTGGTGATGCCCGCCGCCGCCGCCGCCGCCGTCTCGCTGGCGATCGTGCCCTTGTGCTCCTCGCCCGGCTCCCGCAAGCGGGCGCAGAGGTCGACGAAGCCGGGACAGACGACCTGACCCCGGGCGTCCAGCACCTGGTCCGGCGCAAAGCCCGCCGGCGCCGCGCCCACCGCCAGCACCCGCCCCCCCGCCAGGTGCAGGTCCCGCAGGCCATCGACGCCAGTGGCCGGGTCGATGAGGCGGCCGTGGCGGATGCTGATCCGGGGGCTGTCAGGCATGGGCCCTGCACCCCCGGACCGCGCGCCGCGGCCCAAGCACGGGGTTTTCACCTTTCACCTTTCACTTTCACCTGTTCTGGATGCTGACTGCCGAGGCAGAGGGCCATGACCGCCATGCGCACAGCGATGCCGTTGCTGACCTGTTCCAAGATCACCGAGCGCGGGCCGTCGGCGACCTGGGAATCCATCTCCACCCCGCGATTGATGGGGCCGGGGTGCATGACGATGGCGTCGGGCTTGGCGGTGGCCAGGCGCTCCTCGGTGAGGCCGAAGAGCTGGAAGTATTCGTGCTCGCTCGGCAGCAGGGCGCCGCGCATGCGCTCCCGCTGCAGGCGCAGCATGATGATGACGTCGGCGTCCCGCACCCCCTCGCGCAGGTCGTGGCAGACCCGGGCACCCAGGGACTCGGGGTCGGCGGGGAGCAGGGTGCGGGGAGCGACCAGGCGCACCTCGGCGACGCCCAGCGTCTTGAGGGCCGCCAGTTGCGAGCGCGCCACCCGCGAGTGGAGGATGTCGCCGACGATGGCCACCCGCAGGGGGGCGAAGTCGCCCTTGTGGCGGCGGATGGTGAACATGTCCAGCAGGCCCTGGGTGGGGTGGGCGTGGCGGCCGTCGCCGGCGTTGATGACGCTGACCCCGGGGGCGGCGTGCTGGGCGATGAAGTGGGCGGCGCCGCTCTCGGCATGGCGGACCACGAACATGTCCACATGCATGGCCTCCAGGTTGCGCAGGGTGTCGAGCAGGGTCTCGCCCTTGGTGGTGGAGGAGGCGGCGATGTTGAGGGTCAGAACGTCCGCCGACAGCCGCTTGGCCGCCAGCTCGAAGGTGGTGCGGGTGCGGGTGCTGGTCTCGAAGAAGAGATTGGCCACCGTCTTGCCCCGGCACAGGGGCACCTTCTTGACCGCCTGCCGGGCCACGCCCAGGAAACCCGCGCTCTGGTCGAGGATCTGGATCAGCAGCTCCCGGGGCAGGCCCTCCAGGGTCAGACAGTGGCGCAGCTGGCCCTTGGCGTCGAGCTGCAGGTTGGGCCGGGCGGGGCCGGCGGTCACGGGCGGGCCTCGGGGCGCCGGCCCAGGACCAGGGCCAGGGGCGCGGGGCCGGTGAGCTTGACCTGGAGGGCCTCGTCGCGGGTCAGGCTCGCCTTGAGGTCGAGACCGATGGCGTCGGCGGCGATGGGCAGTTCCCGACCGCCGCGCCGCGCCAGCACCGCCAGCAGCACCGAGGCGGGGCGGCCGTAGGCGAAGAGGCTGTCCAGGGCGGCGCGGA
>JADZBU010000295.1 GCA_020851955.1 Chromatiaceae bacterium
CAAGCCGCGTGGTGGTGTCCTGGGAGGGCTGATTGTCTTTGGTCCCGGCTCCCTGAAATGGGGCGAGGGCAATCAGTAACGGCGAAAAGTGGCCGGCCTCCCTCCTGGCCCGACATCCGTCGTCATCAAGGCGGTAGTTCGGAATGACCCTTAGGCGGTGCCAGGATTCAGGCTGGACCGCCTTCATTCCGCCTCCAGTAGCGGCGCGAGGTCTTCCGGCAAGGGATACTGGGGGTGGACTTGTCGGAAGGTGGCCAATTGCCTGATAGCCTCTGTCTGTTGTCCGCTTGACCAACGCTGGCGAATAGCTTCTATCCAGCGTTCGGGGTCGGCTTGAGGCATCTCGTCGGCAATCCGAGCCTTGGGGTGAAGTTCTCCGGCACGGTCAGCCATGGGCATGGCTGAACGCCTTTCATCGCCCTGGGCCTGATTGGCAGGGGCAAGGGCGGGAGGGGGTACGGGTGGTGACAGCGTGGCGGCAGCGGAGAGGTCCATTGCCGTCGCCTCCGCGGCTTGCTTGGCCGCGACTTCCCGCTCTGGCTGCGATGGCGGGGACTGGGTTGACTGGTCATCAGCCGGGGCCGAGGGCGCCATGCCGGTTATTCCCGGCAGCGCGCTCTGCTCCTCGAGTAGCCGCAATCCCAAACCCACAGTCAGCAAGAGGGCAGCCGCCGACGACAAAGGGATGGCCAGTCGGCGCCAGTTTCCCCGCCCGTCCCCCTTCAGAAGCCAACGTGGTAGCCAATTCCAACATCGTAACCAGCGCCAGCGCCGCGGTTCCTGGCCCTGGGCACGGGTGATCGTCTTCCCAGACCGGGGTCCGAGGGCCGTTTGCGCCTGGTCTAGGATGCGCCTATCCAGCTCCGCCGGGGGCGTTTGCGTTGCCCCTTGGCGATAGAGGGCGGACAAGCCAGGTTCATCCAGTTCGGGGTCGGGTTGATCGGGATAGGGATTCACAGGCAATCCTCCAGGGCCGCGCGCAGGGTCTTGAGGGCATAGCGTAGCCGGCTCTTGATGGTCTCCCGCCCCACCCCGGCGCAGGCCCCGATGGCTTCCAGGCTCATGCCCGTCTCCTCCCGCAGGATAAAGGCCTCGCGCTGGGCGGCCGGCAAGCGGCCGAGGGCAGACTGCAGACGCTGCACGCAATCGGCATCGTTGACCAGCTGATCCTGGCCGGGGGCCGGGTCCGGCACCGCCTCCAGGTCCTCGTCACCCACCCAGGGCATCCGGCCGCGACGGTAGTGGTCCACCAAGCGATTATGGGCCAGGCGATAGAGCCAGGTCGTGAAACGGGCCTCGACCCGGTAAGTGTCCCGGACTCTGATCAGATTCGTCCAGACGTCCTGGAACAGTTCCTCGGCGGTGGCGGGGTTGGCGCAACCCTGGAGCAGGTAACGGTAGAGGGGGCCGCGATGGCGGTGGTAAAGGGTCGCGAAGGCCTCGGCGTTGCCATCCCGATAGCCCAGCATCAGGTGTTCGTCGGAGGGTTCGGGCACGGTGGCGCTACTGTATGTAATTCAGCTTAGGTGATGTTGAACCATCAATTGACCCTGTCGCCCAGGCCCCCCTCTCCCCAACCCCTCTCCCGCCGGGGGAGAGGGCCTAAAGGGTGCCAGTGGTCACTGAACGGTAACGCACGCTTACTTACGCTCCTGCCGATCGTACCAAGGAATCTTGAGCCGACCGAGACTAGGGATCAAGCGCCTTGGAGAGCCTGGGCCAGCTTGATCAGGCCGATGAACTCGGCCCGGTAACCGGAGGCATCCTCGCCCTTGGCGCCGCTGGCCAGGGTGACAATGTCCGCCAAGGTATAGCCGTTGAGGCTGGTCCCACCCCGCAGGTATTGGCCGAAGGCGGCCACGGCGGCGGCGAAACGCAGGCGCTCGCTGGCGCTTTCCTGACCAGACGGGGTGGCGATGGCCTGGCTGACCAGGGTGCTTTCTGTCTGTCCGGGCAGCTTGTAGCGCAGCCTGAGGAAGGCCAGTTCCGTGGCTGTGGGTAGGGCGTTCGCGTTACTGGTCGTGGTGCCGTTGGCGGTCGTGGCGTGGGTCCTGGTCTCCCCGCCCCCAGCATCGGTGGCTTCGGGCTTAGCGGCAGCTTCCCCCCTCACCGCCGGCGCGGTGCCGTAGCGCAAGGGCTCGATGCGCGACGGCTGGCCAGCCAGGGTGATCTCGTAGAGGGCGGTGACGCGATGGCCAGCGCCCACCTCCCCGGCGTCCACCCGGTCGTTGTTGAAATCCTCCCGCGCCAACAGGCGGTTTTCGTAGCCGATCAGGCGGTACTCGGTCACCTGGGCCGGGTTGAACTCGATCTGCACCTTGACGTCCCCGGCGATGGTCTCCAGGGTCGACGCCAGTTCGTCCACCAGCACCTTGCGCGCCTCCTGCAGGGTATCGATGTAGGCATAGTTGCCGTTGCCCTTGTCCGCCAGTTGCTCCATGAGCTGGTCGTTGTAGTTACCGCCGCCGAAGCCCAGGGTGGTGAGGCTGATGCCCTTGGCCCTCTGCTGCTCGATGAGCTGGATCAGGGCCTCGTGGTTGACCGTGCCGACGTTGAAGTCGCCGTCGGTGGCCAGGATGACGCGGTTGATGCCCTCCGGCAGACGGGCCTGCTCGGCGAGGCGATAGGCGGTCTGAATGCCGGCGGAACCATGTGTGGAGCCACCCGCCCGCAGGTGCTCCAGGGCGCCCAGGATCTTGGCGCGCTGATCACCGGGGGTGGGCTCCAGCACCACCCCGGCATTGCCGGCATAGGTCACCAGACTGACCCGGTCAGGGGCCTCCAGTTGCCCGGCCAGCAGCTTGAAGGCGGAGATGAGCAGGGGCAGCTTGTTCGGCTGATCCATGGAGCCGGACACGTCGATGAGGAAGACCAGGTTGGCCGCCGGCCGCCGTGCCGGGGCATAGCCCTGCAGGCCGACGAGCAACAGATGGGTGTGGGGGTTCCAGGGCGTGGGGGCGAGTTCCGTGGTCAGGGCCAGGGGCTGGGCACGGTCGCGGGGCTGGGGATAGGCATAATCGAAGTAGTTGATCAGTTCTTCGGTGCGCACCGCATCCTTGGGGGGCAGCCGGCCCTGATTGAGAAACCGGCGGACGTTGGCGTAACCGCCGGTGTCCACGTCGATGCTGAAGGTGGAGACGGACTGCTCCCGCGTCAGCAGGACACCGTTCTCGGTGAGCTTGGCGTAGCGCTCGCGGTCCTCGGGGGTTAAAGGGGGCAGGGGGAGCGGGGGTGGCGGCAGGACCGAGGGATGCAATTCCGCCCGGGGGGCGATCGCCGTCGTCGCTACCACCCCGCTGGCGATCTGCTTCACCAGGCTGCTGGGATCGGCCAGGCTGCTGTGATCATGTGAAGGAATGGGGGCCTCTGACTGCTGCTTGGCCCTGCTGTCAGCGGGGGCGACTTCGTCGGTGGCAACCTTGACCGCGGCGGTATGCGTTTGACCGGCGGTGGTTGTTTGCCCGGCGGCGGCTGGGTGCTCCCTGGTATTTGGCTGCCCCACTGGAGTTGCTTGCCCCGCGGTCGTTCCTTGATTTCCGGCGGCTGGTGGCCCCGCCGTGGTTGGTTGCCCGGCTTGGGTGGCAGGGGGGTTGGCCCCGGTCGCAGTGGAGTCCGGTGCCGGTTTACAAGCCATGAGCTGGGTGATGAGCGCCAGGACCAGCATGAGGACGATGGCGGGATTTAGGGACCCTTGCAGGGGAAAGGGAAAGGGAAGGATCAACGGGGACTTTTTCACGATGGCTCTCCTTTGGGTGTTGGGACATCCCTATAAACGCGGCAAGGGGGGCCATGGGGTTAAAGGCGGGAAAATAATTCCTGACGGCCAGGATAGTCTCGATGGCAGGAACCCCCTTTGCCTCTTGCCCTGAGGTATGCCCCGGGCAAGGGTCGAGGTGGCTGGGCCATTTCACCTTGCAAATCGATACCGGGTATCATCAATCCGCAAGGGTAAG
>JADZBU010000296.1 GCA_020851955.1 Chromatiaceae bacterium
CCAGGTACTACCGGCTGATTCACCCCAACCCGCGCCGCCCCAGCCCGCCGGCCACCCCCTGCTAGGGGGCACTGCCCGGTTTCCCCACCGTCTCCAGGTTCCAGGCGACCACCCGTAGCGCCTCATCGGCCAGGGCCAGGGGGGCGAGCAAGGGCCAGCAGCAGGGTGCTGGTGGTGGTGAGGACGGGCGGTAGGACGTGCGGACGGGGCATGAGCGACTGTCCGCCAAGAGCATGCCTGAAGGTGAGGCGGTGGCCAAATTGCGGTCGGGAAAGGGTGATATCCATGCTTTGCCTAGCGTTTTAATCCCCTCAAGCATCCCGACGACCAGGGTGTGCAAGAAATGCTGGAGAGGTTGCGGCTGGCCGGGTGAACGAGGGTCCTTGCCAAGGCAGCACCCTGACAGCGCTACTACGCCAGCGGCGGAAGATCCCCGCCAGGCTTATCGCCCAGGCTCATGAAATCCAGGGGAAAGACGCGGTGGGTGCGCAGCAAGCGCAGGGTGGCCTCGTCTTCGTCGAGCACCTGGTAATCGCAGCGTGCGATACCCTCGCTCTGGTCATAGGCAAGCGCAACCTCGCCGAGCAACCGGTCGATGGCCTTGCGTTGCTCCATAGCCAGCCCTTCATCCACCAGCCCCACGAAATCGATCGCATAGGATTGGTCCCCGGGCAACTCCTTCCAGGGCGTCAGGTTGATGTAAAGACCCAGCAGAGAGGCACCGCCTTTCTTCAATCGGCTTTCTAACTTGTTCCGAGCCCTTTGCGTTCTGTCGTTGAAGACATCGGGAAAGGCGGTACGCATCATGCGATTGATGAGCCAGCGCTGGAGGGTGCGCTCAGTCTTGTCCGTCACCACCACCAAGGGGTCGGGATCGATCCTGGCCAACCGGTGCCGTGGCACCAGGGCGCGGCCGTTCGAGCGGAGCCGAAACCAGTGGTCGGTCCCCTCAATGGGGATCTGGATGAGCAGCGAGCGGGGGTTCTTGCCAGCCGTGAAGTTACCGTCGGGTTGGTGATCGGGTCCGAGCGGCTCGCACAGAAAGGTCTCGACGACCGGCTCATTCTCGTAGCTCTCGTGGACAAGATCGCAGCTCTGGGTGACCACCAACAACCGGGCGCCATCGGCCCCGTGCGGCGCCCCGTCGAGAACCCGTGGCATGTCGTCGCAGGCGACGCAGGACCACTGCCGCCAGCCCCGCTCCTTGATCGCTTCCGGGCCTGGGAGGTCTTGATCCGCCGTGGGCGGCTGTGCCACGGCGCGGAAAAGGCTACGAATCAGTCGCGGGAATGGCATGCGTCAAGGCGTTCTCGTACTGGTCCTTCTCGCTCAGGAGGGCGAGCCTGGCGTTACGCTCCTGCCGTTCCGCTGCCTGCTTGACGGCCGTGGCCGCCAGTGCGTCGAGGTGTCGCTTGATCGCATTGCGGTTAAGGGGCTCCTCCGCCAACAGGTCGAGCAGTGAGCGGCCGTCGGCGTTCTTCGCGTGCAGCAGACGGCCTACCGGCTTTTGTATTCGGGACTGCCAGTCGAGACAAACCTGACGCAACGCGAGCAGGCGCTCGTAATTCGCCTCGCTCACCTGCCCTTCGCCGATCCAGTCGTAGATCGTCTGGCGTGAGACCCGCGCCATCGCGGCGAGATCGGTCACGCCGACGCCCAGTGTGGACTTAAGCTCGGCCACTAGGTCCGCCGCTCCATAAACGGCAGTGGGTGTGTCCGTACCCACCTTGGCCGATGGCTCTGTCTCGCCCAGATCAGCGAACAGGGTCCCCCAAGTCGCCTCCGAGGTCGCCGGAATTTCGCGACGGGCACAGTCGATCAGATAGCCGGACGAGCCGCCCGACCCGACGCGCAAGGCTTGCCCGATACCACCGGTGAGGCCAGCGCCGACCAGCGCCGCCAGCACGACGCCGTTGCGGAGGTTGGGGAATCCCGTCCCGCTGGACGCCGGGTAGTCCCGCTGTCCTATGGTGGCAAATTCCAGGTTTGATGGGACCGACCAAGCCGGCCAGGCCGAGGAGGCGCCGGCCCCACTGTTTGCCACGGGTCTTACGGTGTCATCGTTCATGTCTATCTCCAGGCCTGCAAGGCGAAGTCGGACACGGTCATCCGAAAGGCCCCGGAGGTGACCTGGTGCAGGGCGCCGAAGACATGAAGGATGTCCTCGACCGAGAACGGCACGACCCGCTCGATGAAGTGGTCGTAGTCCAGCACCGCAATTTCCCCTCCCGGATCGAACGGCTGGTGTAGATCCAGCTCCATCGGATAGAGATCCGGCGGCAAGCATCCAGTCCCGGTATTTTGGCTGAGCCGAATCACCAGCCGGCCGCCGATCTGGGTGTCCGCCACCAGATTCACCAGCAACCGCGGCTGGGTCGCTCCGATCTCGTCGAGGGCGATACCGCGGACGCCAGGGTGAAAATAATCCGCGAGCCGATGGTCAAGGTCCGCCTGAAAGGCATCCACATAACGCAGACCAAGCCGCTCGGCCACCTCCAGTCCGACCACCTCGTGGATGATCGCGATTCCCTGGGTGAGGGCGGCGAAAAAGTCCTCGGAGGTCTTGTAGGCGCTCGTGTGAAAGACGAGGGAATCCGCCTGGAGCAGGAATCCGGTGCTGCGATCCGGGGCGTCGAAATGCCAACGGGCTGTACTCGTTAGGTCCGGTTGGCCCGGGCCGAAGCGCAGCTCGCGGATCTCGCTCGCTCGGTACAGGGGATAACCCGTCTTGCGCAGCCGCTCCTGAATCAGCGGCACATACTCCGCCATTTTCAGGACCGCGCCGATCCGCACCTGCGCCAGGACGTAGATCAGCGGCGATTTGCTGAGTTTTTCCACGGTCGGCCCGTCGTTGTCCAGTCTGGTTGACACTTGACTTGACAGAATATGGGATAAACGCACCGTTCAGCAAGGGCTACGAGGGGATAGATGGCCCCAACGGCGAGGATCCGAACGCCGCGACCGTCAATCGTGGTACCGGTCAATGCGTCCACTGTAAGCAGGCCATCGACGGCGATGAAATCACGTGCCAGGCCCACGCATCGGCCAAGCACCCGACGCCGATGGCGAACTGCCCGGACGGCTGGCAGAATCGACTCTATGGCGTCCAGCATCCGGGCCAGGTTGGCCAGGGTCGGGAAGGGGTCGTTCGGCAAGCCGCCCGTGAGGAACTGGGCGCGGATGTCGGCGCCGGTCACAAAACCCGTGGGCAGGTCAGCCGTCGGTTCCGCCGTGAAGGCGAGAGGGGTGGGTGAGCCATCGCGGACATCGGCATTGACATCGCCCATCAGCACAAAGGGGGTGTCGGCGGCCATCCGGGCGACCACCTGCGCCATGCGTTGCGTTTCGATAGCGCGCCGGTATTCATCCGCATTGGCGCCGCCCGACTTCCAGTGGTTGACGACCAGGTTCATCACATCGCCCTGGCCCGTGACGTCGATTTTCGCCTCCAGGATGTAGCGGGTCAGGTCATTGGCGGCGGGATCGCCGGACAGTTGCGCGGCCGTCCAGGCGGTATCGGCCAGCAGGATGAGGTCCGACATGAAGGCCGCGCGGTCACTGCCGAAGGGTCCGCCCGTGGCGACGGTCGCGTAGTTGTAGTGCAGATCGCTGGCCAGGTTCAGCAGGTTGGCCGCGTCCGCGTCACTGCCGATTTCCTGCACCGCCACCACGTCGGCGCCGATGCGCTGGAGGATATCCCGGGCGGCGTTGTATTCGGCGCTACCCTGGGCACCGATGCTTTCCACGTTCCAGGTGACCACCCGCAGGGTCTGATCGGCCAGGGCCAGGGGGGCGAGGAGGGCCAGCAGCAGGGCGCCGCTGGTGGTGGGGACGGGCGGCAGGGCGTGCGGGCGGGGCATGGGTGGTCCGGGGGTTAGGGGGGTAGGCGTTCAGACGCCTAGCCGCATGGGTTGGGTGTGGTAGTCAAGTTGTGTGGTCTGCGCGAACATCCGGCCGTCGGCCACCCCAATCCGCGGGGTCTGGGGTCCTTTCTGGTGGGGTGTCATCATCGGATTCCCCATGAGGCCCTGGTGGAGTGGCTGGGCAGGAACCAGCATTATGAGCGGGAGAGTGCGTGATATGCAGCCAGCGCCCGCCGGCCGGGCCAGCGGTGCCTACCCCACCGCCGGCGGTTCCTCCCACCGCGTCGCATAGGCCAGCGTGGACCGGCCCCGGCGCATCCGCCACGGCTGGGCCAGACCATCCGCCAGATGACGCCAGTTGCCGCGCCCCGCGCAGCGGATGGTGTCATCCATCACCGTCATCCCCCTGACGCCGGCAGATCAGCGCCTATCCCCCAATCTTATCCGTAACTCATGCGTGACCTGTTGGGCGAGGCCATGGCCTTTGAGGGCGGCTTTCTCGATCCAGGCAAAACCCACCGTGGGGTTTGGCGGTACCCCTAGGCCCGAGATGAGGTTTTCCCCGTAGGTGTACATCGCATCGGCACAGCCATTTTCTACGGCCAGTTGCAGCCAGGGAAGCGCCCTCTCCGGCTTACCTGCCGTCAAAAACATCAGGGCCACCTCATGTTGGGCCGCCGCCTGCCCGGCATCGGCCTGGAGGATGGCCTCCACATCCTCCGCCGTGAGCGGGAAGCCGATAGTCGCTGCAATAGGCGCCAAGGCGATATGGGTCCGGCCCTGCGGGTCTGCACCTCCCTCTTTGACCAAGTGACCCTCGGCAATCCGGCGCCGCAGGTGGCGCTTCGTCTGTCCGGTCAAAAGCATGGCGGTATCAAGGCTGATGATGTTCATATTTTGGTTGCCAGGTCGGTGAACCTAGTCCGGGGGTGACGTTTCAGGACCGGGGGGTGACATTTTAGGCCCGCAGGGGTGACATTTTAGGCCCGCAGGGGTGACATTTTAGGCCCGCAGGGGTACCAGGGTATAGCCCTCGCTAGCGGCTATAACCTAACACCATGATATATCTATACCCGGGTGGTTGGCATCAGGTATGCAAGTCCCAAGGCGTACACGGTGAACGTCTTTATTGTGGTTGCGGGTGCAACCTGGCGTTATCCGCTACCAACAACCACTTTTTAATCGGAGCACGGAAATGAAAACTAAACAACAAGGCTTCACCTTGATCGAACTTATGATCGTGGTAGCCATCATCGGTATTTTGGCGGCGATCGCCATTCCATCCTATCAGGATTACATTGCAAAAGCCAAAGTGACGGCTGGCTTTGCGGAAATATCGGCTGGTAAGACAGCGGCTGACGTCAAGGCTTATGATGGTATAGAAGTTAAAACTTTTGCCGATTTGGGGTTGAAATCACCCACGGCTAATTGCACGACTACAGCTGCATTGACTGTTAAGGGTGTAGGTGATATCCAATGCAAACTTATTGGCGGCGGTGTTGTGGCTGATACAATCTTGACATGGTCTCGCGATGAGGATGGTGTTTGGAAGTGCGTGTACAGTGGCGACCCCAAGCACGAATCCGCAGGTTGTAAGGCTGGTGGCAGTTAATAGGCGCTTAGGACTCACAATTTAAACCGCTGTTCCCATCACCCCGGTGTGGGGTGATGGGCTTTCCATTAGTAGTGGTAAGCTAAAGGGGGTATAAGGGATGGACCCCATTTAATTTTAGTTGGCGTTGGCTGAATCTGCTGCGGAAACCATGGGGTACATAGTCCCCCCCTCCTTCCATCCACGCCATAGCCCATGCCGCGCATCTGTTGCAGCATGGCCATGTTGGAAATCGGACGATGTGATCGACTGCCATAAAACACATAAGGGTTATTGGCCAGTGTCAGCAGTGTTTTCAGTACGGCAAGCGCTTCCGGGTTTAAAGGTACCCGATATTCCCGTTTGGCCTTCATCCTGGTGGCTGGGATGGTCCAAATCTTGGTTTCAACTGAGCATGAAAACATTATCGCCACGTTCGTCAAAGATCGAAGTCAACAACGTTCTGCTCGCTGTAGGCGTAGTGTTGTTGCTCAACGTGGGTTTTCTGGCAGTCGCACATGTAGTAGGTGTTCAGCGCACCTGGCTGAACCTCGATTATGCCGTTGCTTTGGCGTTGTGTGCTTTCGGCTTTCAAGCGCTTGCTGCGGTGCTTGGCCTGTTGTTCTTACTCGCCGACACCCTCGTTCTGGTCAGCCAACTTTTCCCCTTTCCGAGAATCTCGGACCTTTTTTACCTGCTGAAGTTTTCGGCCTTTGCGTCGACCTTCCACCAGGTGCTCATTTTCGGTGTTGTCGCCTTGGTCGCCGCCAAGTTGGCGGGTCTCCTAATTGCAGGAAGACGTGTCAAGCCTCTTAGTGCGCTCATTGTCTTGAATTTGCTGCTAGTGACGCACTTCCTTGCGCCGCTTCGTGACGACGAGAGTTACAAGTCAAATTACCGGAGAATTCAAACGCCATCGGTCGTGAGCCAGGGTTATTCCTTGTTTACGATGCGTTCTTCATCTTTTTTGGATTTTTTTAAGGATGATGGTAACGAATTCAAGCCGGGGGCTGCCGGTGCATCGGCCGCATGGGATGCCCAGGTGGTCAGTAAGGTTCAGGACCGGCTGCTGCTGCTGGTTGTTGAGTCCTGGGGGACGCCACTAAATGAAGAGATTGAGCGCGCCCTGCTCATGCCCTTGCGTCAGATCCCCGCTACTGTGTTCGAGACCGGTCATATAACATTTAATGGTTTCACTATCGATGGTGAGTTGCGAGAGCTGTGTCGCCTGTCGACCCTGAACTTCAACTTGCGCGACGTCGAAACTGGTTTTGAAAGCTGCCTGCCCATGCGTTTGCAAGCCGCTGGGTACAAAACCACAGTCATGCACGGTGCGACCAGCATGATGTATGACCGTAGGCACTGGTATCCACGCGCTGGCTTCGACGAGATGATCTTCTTTGAGGATAGGGTCTGGCCACGGCGCTGTTACTCGTTTCCCGGTGCATGTGACCTGGATATGTTGCCCGAGATGGACAGCTTCTTCGGTCAGCCAGGTAAGCGCTTCATGTATTGGCTCACCTTGAATACCCATGCGCCTTACGATTTAAGGGACCTGCGCACCGATCACTTCAACTGTATGACTTATGGTATTGGTGAGGATACGGAAAGCTGCCGGTTGCTCAAGCTACAGGCTAATTTTTTTGCCGGACTCGCTCAGCAGTTGCACAGCGATGCGATGAAAGGAGTGGATGTCATCATCGTCGGAGACCACGCGCCAAAAATGATGAACCGTGAAGAGAAGGCCGTGAATTTCGCTATGGATTCGGTGTCCTGGATTCGGATCAGGACCCAAGAGCGCAGCGTGTCGCCTACTACGGAAGAGTAGGCATTAGACGCAATAGACCAATGCAGGGGCGATATCGCCCGCATTCAACTCAGGCCAGAACCATGAACACCAAATTTGGGCTCATCCTCACCACCCTGCTGTGCGCCACCCTCATCACGGGTGTCCAGCTTGTCCAAGCCGCCCCCCTGGTGCAGTGGGACGCGGAGATCGCAGCCCCGCCCGCCGTCAGCGATCCCGCCCGCCAGGCCGGGGCTGAAATATCCAACGCCCTGGCGGCCATCACCACCGCCCTGCAACCCCTGGGCGTCAAGGCCAGCCTCGCCGATGGCAAACTCCGGCTGGCGGGTCAACAGAATCTCGATCAACTGCGCGGCACCCTCTTTGACGACGAATCGGGGCGGATCGACTTCCTTGGCGGCCCCGTCGCATTGGCCCTGACCCTGCCGGCCAGCAACCAACCCATCCTCCTGGAGCTGGAAGCGCGGGTCGCCACCGGCTATCGCTGGGAAGTGCTGGCCTCGCCCCAGGGCCGCTACCGCCAACAGGCCGCGGACCAGGTGGAGATGCGCTATGCCGGGCCCGGCGCGCCGGCCATTCAGAAGATCGCCCTCCAGCCCCAAGGCCGGGGTGACAATGTCGTCCGCCTGGTCTATCGCCGTCCCTTCGAGCCCGAC
>JADZBU010000297.1 GCA_020851955.1 Chromatiaceae bacterium
AATGTTAAAGCGACTCCTGCTGATCTGCTGTCTCGTCCCTGCCCTGTCGGCGCAGGCGTTAGAGGTGGATGCGGACCGCATGGTGGCCGCGCACAATCAGTGGCGCGAAAAAGTTGGCGCTCCACCCCTCGCCCATTCACCCGAGCTTGCCGCTTCCGCCCAGAAATGGGCGAACCATCTGAAGCAATCCAACCAGTGCCGCATGCAGCACAGTAAGCCTAATGGGCGATACGGTGAGAATCTGTATTGGGCGAGTGCAATCAAATGGTCGGATGGCAGGCGCGAACTGCAGAAAGTCAGCCCGGAGAAGGTTGTGGACGACTGGGCCAGCGAGCGCGCCAACTATGACCACAAGAACAACCGCTGTGCCACGGGCAAGGTGTGCGGGCATTACACGCAAGTCGTTTGGAAAACCACCACCCGGGTGGGCTGTGCCGTCGCGGTGTGCGATGACTCACGCGAGCAGGTTTGGGTCTGTCAGTACCAGCCGCCAGGCAATTGGGTTGGGAGAAAACCCTATTGAATCAATTCGGGTCGGTTGGAGGCGGGTGGGTGCTAATTCATTCGCGCCTAACGAAGTGTTTGGCGGCGGCAAGAATTAACTTTTCAGAACAAGCGCTTGGAATCGCAAGGCCCAAGCACTTGTCTCTGCGTGTGCCTACAAGGCGTACCGATGGCTCATGGCTGGTGGACGGGACCGCATCCCGGGGGACGGATGGGAGCAAGCCCCATGAGGCGTGGCGAAGCATCAAAGACAACCATGAATGGGAGATATGCCGATGAGAATCCTGCACATCATGCTCCGCGTCGGGGACCTGGACCGGTCCATCGACTTCTATACCAAGGTCCTGGAAATGCGGTTGCTGCGCCGCAAGGACTACCCGGACGGTCAGTTCACCCTGGCCTTTCTGGGCTACGGGGAGGAGTCGGAACAGGCCGTCATCGAGCTGACCTACAACTGGGGCGTGAGCGCCTATGAAGTGGGCACCGGCTTCGGCCACATTGCCCTGGAAGTCGACGATGTCTACCTTGCCTGCGAGAAAATCAGGGGGCGGGGCGGAAAGATCATGCGCGAGGCCGGGCCCATGAACGCCGGCACCACCATCATCGCCTTCGTGGCGGACCCGGACGGCTATCCCATTGAGTTGATTGGACGCAAGGATTGAGTTGACTTGGGGGTGTTCCCCAAGGTGCTCATCTCTACCCCGTGCGGCTGGTACAGCGAACCCCAAGGGGGTAGGTGCTGTCTCCATCGCCGAACAGACCTTGGCGGTTCTGCCACTCAAGCGCTGCTACCGCGCCCCAGCAGGCAGCTAGTCCCGCCTTCTGAACCAACCCGTCAGGCTCAGGCGCTCGCGACCGGCGGGCAGAACCTCGTGGGGGAAACGGTCGCTCAGGAAGCAGACCAGGCGACCGCCGATGGGGAGGACCAGCTCCTGGCGACTCTCGTCGCTGGGGTCGGTGTAAAGGTGCAATTGGCCGCCATCCGCCTCCGACCAGGCGGCGTTGAGGTAGAGGATGAGGGAGACGACCCGCTGGTCCGTATCCCGGAATTGGTCCAGATGTTTGCGGTAATAGGCGCCGGCGGGATAGCGGGCGAGGTGCCCCTCGAACTCGAAGAGCCCCAGGAAGAGGGCGCGGTTGATGGCCAGGCGCAGTCCCTCCAGGGTGGCCAGGAAACAGCCTTGGGTGGGGGTGGCGGCGGCCGGGTTCAGCCACCGGATCTGGTCGGTCCGGATGGTGGCGTTGTGCTGGAAATTCTCACCCTGGCCGATGCCCGCGTCCTGGAAGTCCCCGCTGGCCCAGAGTTCCCGCGCCTCCGCGGCCAGTTCCGCCACCCGCTTGGGCGGAAGGAAGTCGTCGATGATCGCCAGACCCCGGTCGGCCAGGCCTTCCACGATAAGCCCGTGCAGCGCCTCGGCCCGCGCGTCGGCGGGGCCGGCGGCTTGGCTCATGGCAGTATCAGGATGCCATCCATCTCCACTGCGGCGCCCCTGGGCAGGGCGGCGACGCCGATGGCGGCGCGGGCGGGGTAGGGCTCGCTGAAATAGGACGCCATCACCTGGTTGACCAGGGGGAAATGGCCGAGATCGGTGAGATAGACGTTGAGCTTGACCAGGTCCGCCAGGCTGCCGCCGGCGGCCTCGGCCACGGCGGCCAGGTTATCGAAAACCCGGCGGATCTGGGCCTCCATGTCCCCCGTCACCAAGGCCATGGTCTCGGGCACCAGGGGGATCTGGCCGGAGAGATAGACGGTGTCGCCCACCCTGATCGCCTGGGAATAGGTGCCGATGGCCTGGGGGGCGCGGTCGGTGCGGATGATGGTCTTGGTCATGGGTTCCCTCGTCAGGGTGAGGCCGGTGGTGGTCACGGCGGATAGGGTGATGGCGATGAGCGCCCGGGCCAGGACCCGGCGGCGCGGCGGGGGGCGCGAGGGCGTCATGCGAAGAGCTTGCGCCACCAGCGCCGGCGATTTTGGGGCAGAACGCGGGTCGCGGGCAGGTCAACCGGCGGGATCAGGCTCAGGACCCAGCCGGGCAGCGGCGGGTTGTCGCTGAAGCCGCAGGAGACGCCCAGGTTGTGGGGGTCGTAGATTTTGATGAAGGCCGGGGCTTGCGGGTTGTCGGCATAGACGATGCCGCAGTAGTCCTCCTTGTGCTCCGCGCGCAGCAGGGTATCGATCCCGGTGATGAAGGCGAGGACCTGGTCGGCGGTGGCGGGCGTCGTCGGCGGCGTCTCCCCCAGGGCATAGAGATACCAGCCAGCGTCGGCGCGCTCGCGCAGCCTCTCCCAGAGGGCGTCGAGGTGATGCCAGCGCAAGGCGGCGGTAAAACCGCCACGAAAGGCGGCAAGGAAGGTGTCTTGGGGGGTCCCGGTCTCTGCGGTCACGAAGGGCTCCTGGGTGGGGCGGTCGGGGCGGTCAAAGGCCCCTTTCCTGTATAGTTGCAGTTTTCATCCGGTGGAAGCAACAACCTATGTCAGCCCTGTACGAAACCCGGCTCGCCCATCTTGAACTCCTGCATCGCGGCAAGGTGCGCGACCTCTATCGGATCGACGCCGAGCATCTCCTCATCGTCGCCAGCGATCGCCTGTCGGCCTTTGACGTGGTCCTGCCGCAGCCCATTCCGGGCAAGGGGGAGGTGTTGACGCGGGTCTCCCGCTTCTGGTTCGGGCGCCTCGGTCACCTGCTGCCCAATCAACTTACGGCCATCAGCGTCGACGAGGTGGTGACGGACCCCGCCGAGCGCGCCCAACTGGGCGACCGCGCCCTGGTGGTGCGCCGTCTCAAGCCCTTGCCGGTGGAGGCCATCGTGCGGGGCTATCTCATCGGCTCCGGCTGGCAGGACTACCAGCGGAGCGGTGCCGTCTGCGGCATCCCCCTGCCGGCGGGCCTGCGCCAGGCGGATCGGCTGCCCCAGGCCATCTTTACCCCCTCCACCAAGGCCGCCCTCGGCGCCCATGACGAGAACATCGATTTCGACCAGACCATCGCCCTCCTGGGGGCCGATCTGGCCCATCAGGTGCGCGATGCCGCCCTGGCCATCTATACCGAGGGCGCCGCCTATGCCCTGGAGCGGGGCCTCATCATCGCCGACACCAAGTTCGAGTTTGGTCTGGACGAGGCCGGCCGCCTGCACCTCATCGACGAGGTCCTGACCCCCGACTCCTCCCGCTTCTGGCCGGCGGACCAGTACCAGCCCGGCAGCAGTCCCCCCAGCTTCGACAAGCAGTTCGTTCGCGACTACCTGGAGACCCTGGACTGGGACAAGACGCCGCCGGGTCCCGAGCTGCCCCAGGACATCATCGACAAGACCGCCGCCAAATACCGGGAGGCGGAGGCGCGGCTGACGCAACCCCTTCAGTCATAGCGTTCGTCCTTCCAGCGCCGCAGGGCGGTAAAGACCTGGGCGCTCGTCGGGAGCGCCTGCCCCGCGAAGCCCTCCGCCGCCGCCTTGACCGCCGGCACCCCGGTGCGCAGGAAGGGGTTGGTGGCCAGTTCCTCGGCCAGGGTCGAGGGCACCGTGGGTTGCTCGGCCGCGCGCAGGGCCTGGGCCCGGGCGGTGCGCTCCGCCAGGGCGGGGCTGTCCGGTTCCACCCAGGCGGCAAAGCCAAGATTGGCCAGGGTGTATTCGTGGGCGCAATAGACCCGGGTCTCGGCAGGCAGGCCACTGATCCGCTCCAGGGAGGCGGCGAGCTGGTCGAAGGTGCCGTCGAAGACCCGCCCGCAGCCGGCGGCAAAGAGGGTGTCGCCGCAGAAGAGGGCCCCGCCTCCCCAATAAGCAATGTGGGTCGCGGTGTGGCCCGGTACTTCCAGGACCTGGAAGGGCACCTCTAGCCCCGGTGGCCGGATGACATCACCTTCGCCCACCGGGTCGGTCACGGCGCGGATACGCCGGTCCCGGGGCCCGAACACCCGCGCCTGGGGCCAGTGGGCGAGGAGGTCGTCCACCCCGCCGATGTGATCCTGGTGGTGATGGGTGAGCAGGATGGCCGCCAGCCGCAGGCCCTGGTCGGCCAGGGCCGCGATGACCGGCTCCTCGTCGCCCGGGTCCACGA
>JADZBU010000298.1 GCA_020851955.1 Chromatiaceae bacterium
AAGGAGACCAGAGCGGCGGCGGTCTCATTGGTTTCGCGAACACCCTGATGGGTGTCGCCCCGATTGATGAAACCGATCATCTGGGGCGCCGGGCCCGCCGCCGCGGACTCGACCAGGTGGATGTACCGCTGGGTGGACCAGATATCGGCCTGGGAGGGCGGCACGGGGACCACCACCCGGTCGCACAGCTTGAGGGCTAAACGCATGGCATCCATGTCCGCCGTGCCGACATCGATCAGGGTCTCCTCGGCGCTGGCGAAAGCCTCCGGGTTGATCCCGGCCTTACCCTTCACCTTGAGCTTAGGGCTGAAGCCTTCCTCCAGGCGCACATCCACCACGTCGGTCAAGGTGGCCTGGGGATCGGCATCCACCAGTTGGACCTTGACATCCGCCATGGCCAGCCAGACGGCCAGGTTAAAAGTCAGGGTGCTCTTGCCAGACCCCCCCTTCAGGCTACCGATAACCGTAATCATGGCGTGACCTCGCGGCCAGGAAGAGTGACGAGGGCGCCTCCGTGAACCGGCGACGCACCCTGGTGGACATCAGGGCTTGGGCGCGGGCGCATCAGCGCCCCCCTGGGGCATCTCCATGCGGCTATAGCCCGCGGGCAGGACGAAATTCTCGTCGGCCTGAGGGCCGACGAGAATGCCGACGAGTTCGCTGACCATGCCACCGGGATACTCCTGTTTGATGGCCATCTTCAGTTCTGGATCGTACCATTCGGTGGTGGCCAGGGTCTGGCCATCCGGCCCCGTCATCTTCACCTCCCATTTTTCCGTCTTGCGCCCGGCCAATTCCTCCTGGCCCAGGAGGGTGCGTTCCATCTGGCCGCCCTCGACCATGGTTTGACGCAACGCGAAGGCGGGACCGCGTTCCTTATCGATCCATTGGGTGACGGTAGCGGTCTTACCGTGCTGACTGACGGTGATTTCCCAGACCAGGGTACTCCGCCCGGAGAGCGTCTCCTCGCCCTTGGCCTGGCAAGTCAGACCAGGTACGCCGGCGCAGGGGTCCTGGGCGGTGGGCTCGGCCTTGGGCTTGCCATCGGGCCCCAGGGTCGAACGCTCCACATAGCTTTTGCGGTCGGGAAAGAGTATCCATTCCAGGCCGCGCTCATCATCCGTGATACGCACCAGGCTCTGGCCTTGGTGGACGGCCTCGGTACGGGTCTTGTCCTTACCCACCAGGATCTTACCGACGCTGGACTGGCCATCGGGTCCGCGCTGGACCATTTCGGCGGAGAATTCGGCATCCGCCAGGGCCAGCGGGGCCGCCAGAATGGCGGCGAGGCCAATCGCCAGGGCACTGCGGTGGGAGAGGGACTGCTGCTTCATTGGGTATTCCTCCAGGAGGATTATTGACTGTTGCGACGAGTGTCTGATCCGACGCCGATTGGCCCGATTCTACGCAAGTTGCCCCTGGCGATCATCCAGGAAATTCAGCGCCGCCCCACCCCATAATGGCGATCGAACCAGTTCTCGGCTTCCTGGCTTGGCGTCCCCGGCAACTCGGGGTAGGGAGGCTGGGCTTGAGGCCAGCCACCCGGGTTCTGCCGGTCGGGAGGGGGGGTGGAGCGGGGCGGGCCGGGCGAGGTTGGCGATTCCCGCCGGGGGGCGGTCACGGGCCGCCAGCCCGAGATCGCCTGACCGCGATCCCGCTCTTGGGCCGTCAAGGGGCGGTAGCGATAATCGGAGGCCGAGGCGGGCTCAACGGCTTCGAGAGGCCCGTCACCCCGGAAGCGATAGCGCCCTGGATCGGGCCTTGGGGGAGCGGCGGGGGTCTCGATGTGCCCTGATGGGGCAGGCCCCAGGCCCGGATCACGCCGCAAGGTTTCATAGAGGCTAGGCGGCTTGGCCCCGGAAGAGAGACCGTTCCGAGCCCCTCCCGCGGTGTAGGGGTCCCGAGCACCTTGGACATAAGGCGGTGATTCGCCGACGGCGCCACCCCATGTCTGGCGCGTCGCCGGGGCGTAGCCCTGGGCGGGCTCCCAGGAAGGCTCGGCCGAGGACATCAGGGGCATCAGGCTCAAGAAGAGCAGGGGTATGGCCCGCGGGGACGGGCACCCGCTCGGAGCCCTCATCCAGACCCCTTCCCGCTCACTGGAGGATGACATGGATCAATCGTGGCCGGGCCCTTCATCCGCGTCGTTCTTGAGTCGAATACCTCGACGCGGGGACTTCTTCTGGATCAGGTTTGCCCCGGTTCCCTCCGCCTTGGGGGCGGGAGCGGCGGCCTTCCGGGCCGGCGCCGGGGTTTTTTTGCGCGCGGTGGTCTCGGCCTTTTTTGCCGGAATGGCCGCCGGCGCCGGGGGGATAGCCCCAGCATCGGGGACGGCGGTAACCGGAACGGGCGCGGGAGCCGGCGCGGCGGGAATATCACTCGCCGCGGCCGGGACGGCGGCAGGGGGCTGGGCGGGTGCCGGTGCCGGTGCCGTTGGCTCCGAGGATAACTTTGCCAAGGGCTCGGCGCTCGCCTCGGCCTGGTTCGCCGACGGGGCTGGCGGGGCTTGCCCTCCGGTCGCGGGGGCGGCGGGGCTCCCGGGAGACGGAGCACCGCCACCCGCGACCGCGGCAGGCGGCGTCGGGGGGGATGGGGGTGGCGACGCGACCCGCTTGGCCTTCTTAGGCTTGAAGAGGCCCTTCACCAGATCGATCAGCAGCAGCAGGATGCCCCGAACCAGGTAGAAGGCCATGGAGATGGCCTCGAACAGACCCATCCAGATGCGGATCAGCAGACCGCTTTTGGCTGGCCGTGGCTTGGTATCCGGAGTCGGCGCCGCCGCGTAGCCACCGCCATTGCCACCCTCGCCATTGGCGCAGGGGACCTTGACGCCGGGATGCGCCGTCGCCACTGCCACCTCACACAGGTCCTTGCTGGCCTCCACGCACCCCAGGGGAATGACGATCAGGGTCAGGACGGTGGACACCAGCACCCCCGAGGCCAGGGAGATGGCCATGCCCTGGAAGATGGGATCGGTGAAAATCACGCTGGAACCGGCCACCAGGGCCAGGGCCGTGATGAGAATGGGTCGGGTCCGGGTCTTACAGGCCCGAATCACCGCCTCCGCCACCGGGACACCCTTCTGCACCTCGTGGATCGAGAAATCAACGAGCAGGATGGAGTTGCGAACAATGATGCCGGCCAGGGCTATCCAGCCGATCATGGAAGTGGCGGTGAATTCCCCGCCCATGCCCATGCTGAACATGAGAAAGTGAGCCGGAATGATGCCCAGCAGGGTCAGGGGAATAGGCGCCATAATGACCAGGGGAATACGGAAGTTGCCAAACTCCCAGACCACCAGGATGTAGATGAGCACCAGGGCCACGGCGAAGGCCGCGCCCATGTCGCGGAAGGTCTCGTAGGTGACGGTCCACTCGCCAGCCCACTCCCAGGAGGAGTGGCGGTCGTTAGCCGGGGCCTGGGTCCAGTAACCCAGCGGCGCCACGCCATCGGGAGCCTTGTAGCCTTTTTGGTCCAGAATATCCTGGATCTGCAGCATGCCATAGACGGGCGCGGCCAGTTTCCCTCCCACATCCGCCACCACATACTCGACCGCGCGCAGGTCCTTGCGGTAGATGATGTCCTCCTCGGGCACCCGCTCGAAGCGGCCCAACTCGCGCAAGGGCAGGGTCACGCCCGAGGTCGACTGGATAGGCAGGTCGCCCAGCCGTTCGATCTCCGAGCGCTCCGCCATGGGTACCTGCACGACGATATTGATGGGTTCGTGACCGGCCTGCTCCTTAACGTCACCCATGGGCGCGCCACCCAGGGCCATGGCCAGGTTGCGGTTGATGGCATCCACGGAGATACCGCCGCGCACCGCCTTTTCCGTGTCCACGTCGAAACGCCAGTAGTCGTAGGGCTCGCGCAGGTAATTGTCCACGTCCACCAGGCTCTCCGCCTGATCGAAGACGGCGGTCATCTCGCGGGTGAACTGGCGGCGGACCTCCGCCGAGGGGCCATGGATCTCGGCCACCACCGACTGGAGCACCGGCGGTCCGGGCGGCATCTCGACCACCGAGATCTTGGCGCCCGTACCCGCCACCAGCGGCAGCAGGACCTCGCGGGCCTCGATGGCCAGTTGATGGCTGGAGCGCTTACGCTCCTTCTTGTGCAGGAGTTGCACCTGGATCTCCGCCTGCCAGGGGTCGGAGCGTAAATAGTAGTGGCGCACCATGCCATTAAAGTCGTAAGGCCGTGCCGTACCCGCGTAAAGCTGGACCGCCGTGATCTCCGGCTGGCTGGCGCGGAGCTTGTCCACCAGGTGATGGGCCAGGTTGGCCGTCACCGGCAGGGCCGTGCCCTCCGGCATATCCATCACCACGGTGTACTCGGGCTTATTGTCAAGAGGCATCATCTTGACCGCGACCCACTTGAAGTAGAAGAAGGTCAGGGTGAAGGCGAAGGTGCCCCAGAGCACCAAGCGGAAAATTTTCCGCTTGCGCTTGCTCTCAATGAGCGGCACCAGGATGCGGCGGAAGAGCTTTTCGATCTTCTCCGCCTCCTTGTGCTCGCGCTTCTCGGCCTTCTCCAGATAGGCCATGGAGGGCCGCAGCCACTTGGAGATGGCCAGGTAGGGCGTGAAGACGAAGGC
>JADZBU010000299.1 GCA_020851955.1 Chromatiaceae bacterium
CCTGGATATCCTCAACGAGGCCGCGCGGGAGACGCATGACAACTGGCTGACCGCCATTCGTCACCTCAACGACGTGCGGGACGACCTGGGCGAGATCCGGCGCAAGATCAACGGTCATCTGCTCGCCGCCACGCGGGAGGAAAAGCTCAGCCGTGAACAATCCATCCAGGTGCTCAAGGAGCGGATCGCCCGGTCCTGGACCGCCTACCGGCCCACCGTCGTGGGTCCGGAGGAGGCGCACCTGGGGGAGGATTTCTCCGACGCCTTCACCCGCTTCATGGAGAAGCTGCCGCCGGTCTTCACACTCTCGGATCAGGGCCAGCAGCAGGAGGCCCGCGCCCTGCTGCTGCGGCAAGCCGAGCCTGACTATGTCGCCGCCAAATCCTGCATGGACAAGCTGCTCGCCTTCAATCAGGAGGGCGCCGAACGCACCACCCTGGAGGCCGATGCGCTCAATGACGCGGCGACCCTGTGGATACTGATCAGCATGGTCCTGTCCCTGCTGCTGCTGGTCGCCATCACCTTCGTCATGCGTCGCGCCATCCTGGTCCCGATTCAGGCCATCACCGCGGCCATGGGGCGCATCGCCGCCGGCCAGCTCGACATCGATCTGCCGGACGCCGACCGCCGCGACGAGATCGGCGCCATGACCGCGGCCCTGGTGGCGCTGCAAGACAACGCCCGGGAGCAGCAAAGGTTCGGCTGGATCAAGACGCAACTGGCGGACATCTCCGCCGCCCTCCAGGGCCAGCAGTGTATCGAGGATTTCGCCCGCATCCTGCTGGCGCGGCTGACGCCCCTGGTCGGCGCCCAGGTCGGCGTCTTCTTTCACTACGACGCGGAGGCCCAGGACCTCATCCTGGTGGGCAGCTACGGTTACCGCCAGCGCAAGGGGCTGGCCACGGCCTTCCATCTCGGCGAGGGCCTGGTCGGTCAATGCGCCCGGGAGCGGCAGCCCATCGAGATCAGCGATATCCCCCCGGATTACATCCGCATCAGTTCGGGCCTCGGCGAGGCCCTGCCGCGGGCCGCCATGGCCGTGCCGGTGCTGGCCCCGGACGGCCGCCTGCTGGCGGTGCTGGAACTGGCGACCCTGACCCCCTACGAAGCCCGCGGCCGCGGCCTGGTGGAGGAACTGATCGAGCCCCTGGGGATGATGCTCGAAATTTTCGAGCGCAACCAGAGTACCCGCCACCTGCTGGAGGAAACCCAGCGCCAGGCCAGCATTCTCGGGGTGCAGGCGGAGAAGCTGCGGCTGTCCCAGGCGGAATTGCGGGAACATAAGGACGCCCTGCTGGGCCAGCGGGAGGAGTTGCTCAAGGCCAATACCGAGATCAGCGCCAAGTCCGCCGAGGTCGAGGCCGCGCGGGAAAAGGCCGAGGCGGCCACCGAGGCCAAAAGCATGTTCCTCGCCAACATGAGCCACGAGATCCGCACCCCGATGAACGCCATCATCGGCATGTCCCATCTCTGCCTCAAGACCGACCTGACCCCCAAGCAGCGCGACTACCTCCAGAAGATCCAGGGGGCGGGGACCTCCCTGCTCGGGGTCATCAACGACATCCTCGACTTTTCCAAGATCGAGGCCAACAAGCTGGCCATGGAGAAGATCTCCTTCTGGCTGGACGACGTCCTGGGCAATGTCACCACCGTGGTCGGCCTCAAGGCCCATGAGAAGGGCCTGGAATTCCTCATCCGCGTCGCCCCCGAGGTGCCCGACAACCTGGTCGGGGACCCGCTGCGCCTGGCGCAGATCCTCACCAACCTCATCAACAATGCCGTCAAGTTCACCGACAGCGGCCAGATCACCCTCGACATCGCCCTCGCCGGGCGGGAGGCCGACCGGGTCCGGCTGGCCATCGAGGTCACGGATACCGGCATCGGCATGTCCGCCGAACATGCCGCCCGGCTCTTTCAGGCCTTCAGTCAGGGCGACGGCACCACCACCCGAAAATACGGCGGCACCGGGCTGGGCCTGACCATCTGCAAGCGCCTGGTGGAGATGATGGAGGGCCGCATCTGGGCCGAATCCACCCCGGGACGGGGCAGCCACTTCAAGTTCGAGGTCTGGCTGGGGGTCGGCAAGGAGGCGCACCGGCGACAGGTGCCCGCCGCCGTCAAGGGCCTGCGCACCCTCATCGTGGACGACAACCCGGTGGCGCGCGAGATCCTGGCGGAACAGGTGGTCAGCCTTGGCATGCGGGTGGAGGCCGTCAGTTCCGGCGCGGATGCCCTCATCGCCATCCGCAAGGCCGACGGCGAGGACCCCTACCGACTGGTCTTGATGGATTGGCGCATGCCCCTCATGGATGGCATCGAGACCATCCGCCGCCTGCGGGCCGAGACCCTGGGCGCCGGTCAGCCCCGGGTCATCATGGTGACCGCCTTCGGCGCAGAGGACGCCCGCGAGGCGGCGGAGACCCTGGGGGTGGTGGCCTGCCTGCCCAAGCCGGTGACCCTGTCCCACCTGTGGGACGCCGTGGTCGGTTGCCTGGCGCCGGCGGCGCGGGCGGAACTGATCGCGGATGGCCGCCGGGTCGGGGCCCGGCATGATTTCCAGGGTCACGACCTGCGGGTGCTGCTGGTCGAGGACAACGAGATCAACCAGCAGGTCGCCAGCGAGTTGCTGGAGGCGGTCGGGGTCCAGGTCACGGTCGCCAACAATGGCCGGGAGGCGGTGGACCTGCTGGCCGCCGCCCCCGACCCCCTGCCTTGGGCCCTGGTGCTCATGGATATCCAGATGCCGGTCATGGACGGCCACCAGGCGACGCTGGCCATTCGGCGCCAGCCGCGTTTCGCCGCCCTGCCCATCCTGGCCATGACGGCCCACGCCATGGCCGAGGAACGCGATCGCTGCCTGGCCGAGGGCATGAACGACCACCTCACCAAGCCGATCGATCCGGACGCCCTCTATGGGGCCATCGCCCGCTGGGGCCTCGGCCAGGAGGCTGCCCCACCACCGGAGTTGCCCGCGCCGCCCCCCCTGCCCGCGGACCTGGCGCCGTCCGCCACGGATACGGGCCTGCCGGCGGCGGTCGAGGGTCTCGACCTGGCGGCGGGCCTGCGGCGGGTGGCCAACAAGCCCCGCATCTACCTCAAGCTGCTGCGCATGTTCGCCACGGATCATGCCCAGGCCGCCGCCCAAGTCCGGGAGGCGCTCGCGACGGGCGACCTGGAGGTGGCGGCGCGGACCCTGCATAGCCTGAAGGGCGTGGCGGGCAACCTCGGTGCCGACGGGGTCGCCGCGGCGGCCCGGGAGGTGGAGACCCTCTTGCACGCCCAGGCCAGCGCGGCGGCGGTCGAGACCGCCCTGGCCGAATTCGAGGCGCGGTTGGCGGGCCAGATCGCGGCCCTGAACCGGGTCCTGGCCCCCGAGCCGGTGGCGGCCCCCGCCCGGTTGGCGACCCCGACCGAGGGGGACGCGGCCCCGCTGGAGGCCCTGAGGCCGCGCCTCCAGGAGTTGCTGCGGCAGGTGGTGGGCAGCGACGCCGCCGCCGGGGATACCCTGGAGGCCCTGATGGAGCCCCTGCGCGCGGCGGTGCCGGCGGACCAGGTCGAGGCCCTGGAGCGGGCGATCAACCGCTACGACTTCGATCGCGCCCAGGCCCTCATCGAGGCCTGGCTGGCCCTGTCGTCGTGAGCCCCGCCCTGGTGATTCTGACGCTGGGTCCGGCTCTGCTGGTCCTGGCCCCGCTGCTGGCCCTGCTCCTGGCCCGCGCCCGGCGGCGTCAGGCGGCCCTGGTGAGCGCCATGGAGGCCGCGGAAACCCGGGCCCAGGCGGCGACGGCCCAGGAGATGGCCCGGGCCGAGCGCGAGCGTTTCGTCAAGGATCTGGCGCTGGCCCTGCAGGGTCAGGATACCCTGGAGGCCTTTGGCGACAGCCTGCTGACCGCCCTCTGCCGCCGGCTGGAGGCCAAGGCGGCGGCCTTTCACTGCCTGGATGGCGAGGCGGGCGCCTATGTCCTGGCCGCGCGCTACGCCGGCGGCGAGAGCCCGGCCTTTTGCGAACGCTACCTGCCGGGCGAGGGCCTGGGCGGTCAGGCGGTGCTCGACCGGCAACGCCGGGTGTGCGTGGGCCAGGCCGCGGACTGGATGTGGGTCGGCGGCGCCACCCTGGCCGGCGTGCCTCTCTGTCTGATCGTCGCCCCCATCGTCAGCGGCGAGCGGGTCCCCGGCGTGGTCGAGCTGGCCCTGATGCGCGAAGCCGATGCCGAAAGCCTGGCCCTGCTCGACGAGGCCCTGCCGGTGGTGGCCCTGAGCCTGGATATCCTGGTCACCCTGCTGCGCAACCGGGAGGAACTGGAGCGCCGGGACCGGCGCCTGCGGGACAGCGAGGCCTGGTTGCGGACCCTCTACGAGACCGCCAACGAGGGGATCTGGGTCATCGATACCACCACCCTGACCACGGACCTCAACCCGGCCATGGCCCGGATTCTGGGGCGCGACCGGGAGGCCGTGGTGGGGCACGCCGTCTTCGAGTTTGTCGATGAAACCAACGCGGCCATCCTGCAAGACCAGATGCGCCACCGCCAGCGGGGCGAGACGGGTTCCTACGAGATCGCCTTTTCCCGGCCGGATGGCCGCCTGGTGCCCTGCCTCATGAACGCCAGCCCCCTCTATGACTCCGAGGGGACCCGCATCGGCTCCTTCGCCATGGTCGCGGACCTGACCGGGGTGCGGGGCATGGCCGCCGCTTCCCTCGCGGGCCCTCGCCCGGATCTCGCCGGGGCCTAGCCCTGGAGGGGGTGGGGACCGGGGCCGCCGGGTCCCTCAGGCGTTTTTCCGATAGAGGTCGAGCCGGTCGCGGCCCCCGGCCTTGGCCTGGTACATGGCCGCGTCGGCGTGCCGGGTGAGGGCGCTGGCGTCCTCGCCATGGTCCGGGTAGAGGGCGATGCCGATGCTGGCGGAGATCGCCAGGCTCCGGTCGGCCACCGCGAAGGGCTGTCTCAGGGCCTCGCCCAGGGCCTCGGCCACCTTGATGGCCGCCTCCTCGTCCGCCACCTCGTGCAGCAGGACGACAAACTCGTCGCCGCCAATCCTTCCGACCGTGTCCGTGGCCCGCACCCGGTCGGTCAGGCGTTGGGCGACGGCCCGCAGCAGCAGGTCCCCGACGGCGTGCCCCCAGGTGTCGTTGATGGGCTTGAATTTGTCCAGGTCGATGAAGAGGAGGGCCAGTTTGGCGCCATGCCGCTTGGCCAGTTCCAGGGATTGGCCGACCCGGTCGAAGAAGAGGCTGCGATTGGGCAGTTGGGTCAGGGGGTCGTGGGTGGCCATGTACACCAGGCGTTCCTGGGCCTGTTTGCGATCCGTGATATTGAGCTTGACCGCCACGTAATGGGTGATGTCGCCGGCGGCGTCCCGGACGGGGGCGATGCGGGCCTCCTCCCAATAGACCTCCCCGGATTTGCGGCGATTCACCAGTTCCCCCACCCAGGTCTCGCCCCGGGGGAGCTGGTCCCACATCTCCTGGTATTGGGCGGGCGTGGTCAGGCCCGATTGCAGGATGCGGGGATTGCGGCCGATGGCTTCCGCGGCGCTATACCCCGTTTCCGCGGTGAACCAGGGATTGACGTACTGGATGAGGGCGTTCCGATCCGTGATGACGAGGGAGGTCGGGCTTTGCTCGATGGCCTTGGACAGCACCAGCAACTGGTCGTTGGCCTGTTGCAGCTCCGCCAGGCCTTGGGCCATGGCCCGGGCCTGGCGTTTCAGATCCAGGTGCAGGCGCACCCGGGCGCGGACGACCGCCTGGTTGACGGGTTTATGGATGAAGTCCACGCCGCCGGCGGCAAAGGCGCGGGTCTCGCTGTCCGCGTCGGTCTTGGCGGTGATGAAGATGACCGGGATCTGGCGGGTGGTCGGATCGGCCTGGAGGGCCGCGCAGACCGCGTAGCCGTCCA
>JADZBU010000300.1 GCA_020851955.1 Chromatiaceae bacterium
CCCACAGCCGGGCGGTCTCGGTGATGCGCGTGGCGCGGATGCGCGGATAGACCTGTTCCAGGCCCAGGAGATCGGGGATCTGACGGCGGCAGGCGGGGTCGGTCAGGGTGCAGTCGGGTTTGCACTCCGCGCTGCGCGCCAGGCAGGTCTCGTAGTGATGGCCCCCGTCCATCATGTCCTCCCACTGGCGCACCATGCCCAGAAAGCTGTTATTCAGCACAAACATCTTCACCGGGATGCGGTTCGCGGCCACCGTGGCCAGTTCCTGAATATTCATCTGGAAGCTGCCATCACCATCAATCAGCACCAGGGGCTTGTCGGGATTGGCGAACCAGGCACCGATGGCCGCGGGTAGGCCAAAGCCCATGGTGCCGAGTCCGCCAGAGCTGATCCACTGCCGCGGCCGGGAAAAGCGGTAGTACTGGGCCGCCCACATCTGATGCTGTCCAACCCCGGTCACCAGGATGGCGTCACCCTCCGTGAGGCTGGAAATGGCCTCGATCACCGCCTGGGGCTTGATGTGCTCGGTCTGGAGATAAGGCTTGGGCATCTGGAGGCGCCAGTGGGCAATACGGGCCATCCAGTCCGGGTGCCGGGCGTTCTGGTCGGAGGCAAGGCCATATTCGAGAAAGGTCTTGAGGTCCGCGGTCAGGGACAGGTCGGCGCGGATGCGCTTGTCCAATTCGGAGGGGTCTATGTCCACATGGGCGATGCGCTTGCCCTTGGCAAAGTCCTTGACCGCCACGCGATCATCGAAACGGCCCCCCAGGGTCAGGATCAGGTCCGCCTCGCGGAGGGCATAGTTCGCCGGGATGGCGCCGTGCATGCCGGGCATGCCCAGATTGTAGGGGCTCTGGAAGGGGATGACCCCCAAGGCGTTGAAGGTGGTGGAGACCGGCACATCGAAGCGCTCTGCGAAGACTTGCAGGGCCTCGGCCGCGCTGGCATGAATGATGCCGCCGCCAGCCTTGATGACCGGCCGGTGCGCCTTGGCCAGGGCATCGAGAATGGCGTCCGCAGCCGGGCGGTCAAAGGGGCAGGTCTCGCGGTGACGCAAGCGCGGCCTATTGCCCGTGATGGCAGTCGCTAACTGGACGTCCTTGCAGATATCCACCACCACGGGGCCCGGCCGTCCGCCTTGGGCGAGGGCGAAGGCTTCGCGCAGCACCAATTCCAGATCGCGCACATCCTTGACCAGATAGTTGTGCTTGGAGATGGGCCGGGTCATGCCGATGGTATCCACCTCCTGAAAGGCGTCCGTGCCGATGGCGAAGCTGGGCACCTGGCCGGTGATGAAGAGGGTGGGGATGGAATCCTTGTGGGCGTCGGCGATGGGCGTGACCAGGTTGGTGGCGCCGGGACCCGAGGTGGCCAAGGCCACTCCTACCCGGCCGCTGGTACGGGCATAGCCCTCCGCGGCGTGTCCCGCCCCCCCTTCTTGACGACAGAGGATGAATTGCGGTGACTTCTGCCCGCGCCGCATGCGCTTGTTCAACTCCACATGCAAGGGAATGACGGCCCCGCCCGTGTGCCCGAAGATGTGTTCCACGCCGAGATCGACGAGGGTGTCGAAAAAAAGGCTGGCGCCGGTCGGATTGGGGCTGGACATGGTGGGGGACCGCTGGCTGGAGAATAACTGGGCCTATCCTGACGCCGTTACCACCCCGGAATCAAGATGAGGTTGTCGGGAGTTGACGAGGTGTCAGGTGGATGAGGCGAAGGAAGGGACGATGAGAAGGCCTTGTGCTGAACGCGATCCAGCGCGGCTCCCGCCACGCCGATCGCGATCGCTAACCCCGCGCGGGGTTCCGGGCGTCAGGCCGCGGCCTTGGCCGGCTTGTAAAAGATGTGGTTCCCAATGCGGGTGGTTTTCTTGAAGGTGCGGGACCAGCCGGGTTTGACGCGGGTCGCATGGAAATAAAGGGCGCCCTGGGTGGGATCCTGATGCAGACCGTCCAGGGTCTTGCGGGCGATTTCCAGGGAATCCTGCCAGGCATCGGAGTCCATGGGGGGCGACTTGGGCTTTTGGCACCACCAGGAAAATTGGCAACTCTTCTTGTCGCGCTGCTTGACGACACCGCAGACCGACTTGGGGAAGGCATCGGACTTGACGCGGTTGAGGGTGACGGCGGCCACGGCCTGCTTGCCGGTATGGGATTCCGCGCCGGCCTCGTGGAAGATGTTGAGGGCCAGGCAGTGCAGTTCCGGGTCCAGGTTGCCGGCGCCCTTGCCCGTTCGGGAGTTCGCGGCTTTTGCCTTCGTGAATCGGGGTTTGCGGGCCTTGGGGGCATCGCCGTCGCCGCTGGCCTCGGTATCGCGAGCGGGCTTTTGGCGGTTTTTTGCATCCTCGTCAAGGGCGAGGGGGAGCGGGGATTCATGGGCCAGGTTAGCCGAGGCCGGGTTCATCGGGGCGGAAGCCATGATGCTAGCCGCGAGAATCAGGGTGCGGACATCCAGGTTCATGATCAAAATCCTCATGACAAATCATTAAGTCAGGAGGTGGATATGGTATGGTTTTCCCTATACCTAGTCAATACCTAGGAATTATTTAGAAGAAAATCCGTTTATAATCAATTATATAAAATAGTAACCCTAGGGTGCCAAGAGGCCGTTTGTGCCCGAAATCGCGTCGACCCGCAGCGCTGGATAACCTGGTGCCCGCTTGTATCAAGCCACCCCAATCATGGGCAATGCCTCGACCATGGTCGGCGGCAATAATTTATAAGATACTGAATTAAAATGATTAATTTTGCTGAGGTCATGTGCCCGGGGTCTGGAATGGCCTCAGGCCGTAAACCCGTTCCACCATGCGCGTCAGGCCTTGGGCGCGGTAGCGTGGGTTCGTGGCGAAGAGATCCAGGACCGCGAGCTCGGTGAGGCCGAACCGCTCGGCGAACAGGGCGCGGACCTCGGGCTCCGTCACGGCGAAGGGCGGTCCGGCCCGCTCGGCCTGGTCATAGTCCAGGCTGATGAGGAGTCCGCTGACTGCCTTTGGTAGCAGGACCTGGAGGTGACGGGCGTAGCGGGTTCGTAGGGCGGGTGGCAGGGCGATCAGGGCGGCGCGGTCGAAGAGGGCGGTCACGTCCGCGACCTGTTCCGGCCTCAGGTCAAAGAAGTCCCCACGGAGGATTTCCAATTCGTCGACGCGGTAACGGGTGAAGGGTGGTTCAGGGGTGATGGTGGGTGTCAGGCCGTTTTCGGTGAAAAAGGCCTCGACCCCGAGGGCACTGATCTCGACCCCCAGGACCCGGTAACCCTCCCCCGCCAGCCCGAGCAGGTCCCGGCTCTTGCCGCAGAGGGGTACCAGGACGCGGGCGCCGGCCTCCACCCCGGGCGGTGGCCAATAAGCCTGGAGGTGCGGATTGATGTCGTCCTGGTGCCAGCCGGTTTCACCCTTGAGCCAGCGTTGGTGCCAAAAGTCATGATCCATGGTTGCTGGGTTCCCCTGCGGGTCGGTGGTGTGCTGACACACCCGGCTGGCCCTGTTTTGCCCTAGCCGCCGAGGGCCGCCAGCACCTCTTTGGCGGCCGCCAGGGTGGCGTCGATGTCCGCCTCGCCGTGCGCGGCGGAGACGAAGCCGGCCTCGAAGGCGGAAGGGGCCAGATACTGACCCCGGGCCAACATGGCGTGGAAGAAGGTCCGGAAGCGGGCCACATCGCAGGCCGTGGCCCCGGCGTAATCCGTCACCTGGTCCGCCTCGGTGAAGAAGATACCGAACATGCCGCCGACCTGATTGGTGGTCAGGGGGATGCCTGCTTCCTGTGCCACCTGCCGCAAACCCCTCGTCAGCCGCTGGGTCTTGGCGCCCAGAGCCTCGTAAAAGCCGGGGGCGGAAATGAGCTCCAGGGTCTTGAGGCCGGCGGTCATGGCGACCGGGTTGCCGGAGAGGGTGCCGGCCTGATAGACGGGTCCCAGGGGCGAGATCTTCTCCATCACCTCGCGCCGGCCGCCGAAGGCGCCCACTGGCATGCCGCCGCCGATGATTTTGCCCAGGGTGGTCAGGTCGGGTGTTACCCCATAGAGGGCCTGGGCGCCGCCGAGGGCGACGCGGAAGCCGGTCATCACCTCGTCGAAGATGAGCAGGGCACCATGGGCGTCGCAGATTTCCCGCAGGCCGGCCAGGAAGCCGGGGACCGGGGGGATGCAGTTCATGTTGCCGGCGACCGGTTCGACGATGATGCAGGCGATCTCATGGCCGAGGCGGGCGAAGAGGTCGCGCACCTGGTCGAGGTCGTTATAGGTCAGGGTCAGGGTGAGCTCCGCCAGGGCGGCGGGGACGCCCGGGGAGCTGGGCTCGCCCAGCGTGAGGGCCCCGGAGCCGGCCTTGACCAGCAGCGAATCGGCATGGCCGTGATAGCCGCCCTCGAACTTCAGTAGCCGATCGCGGCCGGTGAAGCCGCGTGCCAGGCGGATGGCGCTCATGGTGGCTTCGGTGCCGGAGCTGACCATGCGCACCAGGTCCATGGAGGGCACCAGTTCGCAGACCCGGTCAGCCATCTGGGTCTCGAGTTCGGTGGGGGCGCCAAAGGAGAGACCCGAGTGGATGCGAGCGCCGACGGCGGCGATGACCTCGGGGTGGGCGTGGCCGAGGATCATGGGGCCCCAGGAACCGACGTAATCGATATAGCGTTGGCCATCGGCGTCAAAGAGGTAGGGGCCGCTGGCGCGCTCGAAGAAGACTGGATCGCCGCCGACGCTGCGGAAGGCGCGCACCGGGGAGTTGACACCGCCGGGTATGTGGCGCTGAGCCGCGGCAAAGAGGTCGTGGGATCGGGACATGGCGGTGGGTCTCCTGGTCAAGGGGCGGTCCGGGGCAAAGGGTCAGCAGGCGTGGGCGCCCGGCCGTGATTGAAGGCTCGGCATTTTCCGGGGTTAAGGCGCTGATGGCAACCCGTGGCAGGGCAGCTTCCCCAGCCATTTTGCCGACCGGGGCCCTTGGGCGTCGCTCATCTCGGGCTGCCTGGCGGGTCCAAGGCATAGAGGCGATTGGGTGTCCATTGGCCCTGGCCGGTGCGGGTCGCGCGCTCGAGGCTGTGCCAGGTGTAGTCCTGGGCCTCCGCCACCGCCTTTTCCATCGTCTGCCCCAAGGCGAGGCGGGCGGCGATGGCGCTGGCCAGGGTGCAGCCCGAACCGTGATATTCCTCGGGTAGCCGTGGCCAACTCCAGGCGCGCCGGCTGCCGTCTTGGCCGTAGAGCCGGTTGATGACCTCGGTGCTGTTATAGTGGGTCCCGGTGATGAGTAGCCACCTGCAGCCGCTGGCGAGCAGGCGAACGGCACAGTCATCCGGGGACTCGGCGCCGCTCAGGGCTTGGGCTTCCGGGAGGTTTGGGGTAGCGAGGTGGCAACGGCCGAGCAAAGTTGACCGTATCTGCTCAAGGAGGGCGGGATCCGTCACCCTCTGCCCGGCGCCCGAGGCGAGTACCGGGTCCAGGATCAGGGGGAGTTCCGGGTATTCGTCCGCCAATTGGCACAGCCAGCGCGCCAGGTCGGCGCTGCCCAGGATGCCGATCTTGATGGCCCTGACCTGGCTGTCCGCCAGGATCAGGCGGCATTGAGCCTCTATCTCCGCCACGGGCTGGGGCCAGAGTCCCTGGAGGCCCTGGGTGTCCTGGCGAGTGAGACAGGAAACGACGGTGGCCGCATGGATGCCGTTGGCCCGGGCGGCCTCGGCGTCCGCCTGGATGCCGGCACCGCCACTGGGGTCATGGCCGCCGATGCAGAGGATGATAGGGGCTAGGTGGGGGTGGAACATGTTTTATGGGTGTTGAAAGAGGCCATGGGGGCCATCTTAAACCAGGCGATGGGGCGAGCAGGGGCTGAAAACTCCGCTATGCTTCCTTCATAGAACCGCTTTTCCCATTGAGAATCCGCATGATCCAGCCCGCCGAGGCGATGAGCAGTCTCGCTCAAAGCTATTGCCGGCTCATCGAAGCCGCCTGCCAGAACGAGCCCGACTGGTTAGCCCAGGTGGCTGACCTCTTGCCACACCTGCACACCGCCCTGATCGCTCTCCATAGCCAGCATCCCGACATGGCCGGCGGTCCGATGCCCGATCTGGATGCCCGCTTCGAGCTTTTTGGCTGCCTGCGCGATCGGCTCGGCGAGCGGGACCACTATTGGTTGGAGTTTGATCCCATTGGGGATGGGGAGGCTATGACCGGGAGTCTGGCGGATGATCTCACCGACATCTATTTCGAGCTCCGGCAGGGTCTGTTCCTTGCCGAATCCTTGTCCCGGGGTTCCGGGCGCGGTTGGCTTGCGGGGTTTGAGGCACATTGGGGGCGTCACCTCGCCGACGCCGAGCGTCACCTGGCCAACCTGGCGGCTCAGGGTCGGTTGGTCTCGTGAGTGGCAAGGATGGGTGCTTCTTTGGTATCTTAGGCTCAATCCTTACCCCTTTACGGAGATAACTCCATGTTAGCGGCCCTTTCCGAACTTGATCTTTCCCTGACC
This sequence comes from Chromatiaceae bacterium, assembly GCA_020851955.1. Taxonomy (GTDB): domain Bacteria; phylum Pseudomonadota; class Gammaproteobacteria; order Chromatiales; family Chromatiaceae; genus M0108. Next base: position 6,455 of record JADZBU010000300.1, read on the forward strand.
GGCACCGCCCAAAACAAGATGGGCGAACTCTTTAACCAAGTTGAAGAGGGCATCCAGGGGGTGCGCGTGTTCGCCACGCCGGGTGGCTGCAGCGGCATTAGCTTCGGCATGACCTTTACCGATAGCATCAATGACAATGACGGCGTCCTGGACTGCGAGGGTTTCAAGGTGGTCGTCGATGACGGCACCTTGCCCTACCTGCGGGGTGTCGAGATTGACTTTGTCGATCGTGGCGATGGCGCGGCCACCTTTGTCTTCAACAACCTGCCGTCCATGGGCGGTGGCTGTGGCAGTTGTGGCTCGGGTGGTGGCGGCGGTGGGGGCGGGTGTTCCTGACCTCTGGCGATTGTCACACCCTGGCATCCGCCCTAGGTCGCCAGGGTCCCTTCCTGGGGAGACCGGCGAATGCCGGTTTCCCGCCCTTAGGCAAGTCCCATGATCAGCGGCATGGCTTGATCGGGAATGGAGCGCGCTAGGCCATGATCAGAGTCGGCATCGTCGGCGGGACCGGCTATACGGGATCCGAACTGCTGAGAATCCTGGCGGGCCATCCCCGGGTCTCCCTGGCTGCCATCACCTCTCGCGGCGAGGCCGGCCAAACCGTTGCAGACCTGTTTCCGCACCTGCGCGGGCGGGTCGATCTCAAGTTCAGCGAGCCCGATGTGGGGCTGTTAGGCGAATGTGATCTGGTCTTCTTCGCGACCCCCAACGGCACGGCGATGAAGATGGCCCCCGACCTCTTGGAGCGGGGCGCCAAGGTCATCGACCTGGCCGCCGATTTTCGCTTGAAGGACCCGGCGATCTGGAATCGCTGGTACCAGATGCCTCACGCCTGTCCCGAGCTATTGGCAGAGGCGGTTTATGGACTGCCCGAGGTCAATCGCGCCGCCATTCGCGAGGCGCGGTTGGTGGCCAATCCTGGTTGCTATCCCACGGCGGTGACCCTGGGCTTTCTCCCGCTGCTGGAGCAGGGGTGGATCGATCCCGGTTGGCTGGTGGCGGATGCCAAGTCCGGTGTCAGCGGTGCCGGGCGCAAGGCCAGCGTGGGCATGCTCATGGCAGAGGTCGGCGAGAGCTTCAAGGCCTACGCGGTTGCGGGGCATCGCCACCAGCCGGAGATTTTCCAGAACCTGTCCGGAGTGGCGGGTCCGGGGCTGCGTCTGACCTTCGTGCCCCACCTCTTGCCCATGATTCGTGGCATTGAGGCGACGCTCTACGCCCGCCTGCAGGGACCGGACCTGGATCTCCAGTCCGCCTACGAGGCCCGTTATGGCGCCGAACCCTTTGTCGATGTGATGCCAGCCGGTTCCCATCCCGAGACGCGCTCGGTGCGCGGGTGTAACAGCTGTCGCATCGCCGTCGCGGAACCCCTCGGCGAGGGGATCGTCGTGGTTCAGTCCGTCATTGATAACCTGGTCAAGGGCGCGGCGGGGCAGGCCGTGCAAAATATGAATCTTATGTTTGGGTTAGACGAGACCGAGGCGCTGGGGGCCCTGGCTCTGCTGCCCTGAGGGCGCGATCATGGACAAGCCCTGGCGGGTGCCATCGCCGCGCATCGTCCTCGACCAAGGTGGGGGCTGGGGGTTGCGGCTGCTGATGGTCGTCCTGGTGCTGGGTGCCATCGCCGGGGCCTTTTTCTCGGGGGTATTCCTGGCACGGGAGGAAGGCAAACCCCAAAGGGCCATCGTCGCGACCCTGAGGCAGGAAAACCAGGCGCTGGTTGAAGAGTTAGCCTCCTTGCGTGGGGAAAAGGCGGCGATTGAACTGAGCCAGCGTATCGACCGGGATACGTTCCTGGCCGCCCAGAACAGCCTGAAGGCGGAGCAGGAGGCTCGCCAGGCTCTGGAGAAGGATCTGTCCGCGCTTAAGCGACTGATCCGGGAGGGTGGTGACGGCATCCTTAAAATACAGGACCTTGTGCTGAAGGCGGTCGGTGATGGCCTTTATGAATACCACTTCACCACCAGCCAAATGATGCCTGACTATCCCGAATCCGTTGCCACGGCCTCCATCAGGCTGGTGGGTAAGCGAGGGGGTAAGGCGGTGGAGCTGGATCTTAACAAGCTCCCGGGTTCGGAACCTCCGTCACAGGCACTTAAATTCAAGCATTTTCAGAATGTTAAGGGGACCATCAGGGTTCCGGCCAATCTGGAACCCGAGGCGCTGACCATTGAGATCGAGCCGACCAGTAAAAAGCTGATTCCGGTGACTGAATCCTTTCCCTGGCCAAAATCACCCGAGGATGGAGGCTGAACGTGGGTAAGAAGCTGCATTTAGTCAAAAAGAAGAAATTCAGGTTCCCACCCTACGATACCCTCATTGGTAAGGGGGCCGAGGTTCAGGGTAACCTGCGTTTTGTCGGTGGCTTGCATGTGGACGGCAGAATCCAGGGCAATGTCATCGCCGAGATAGCCCCTACGGGCGAGGCGGCCGTCAGTCTGTCCG
>JADZBU010000301.1 GCA_020851955.1 Chromatiaceae bacterium
GCACCAGGCTGGCCAGCAGGCATTGCTCCGGGCGGCTGAAGCCCGAAAGATCGGCGTTGCTCACCAGGTAGGCGCCATGCTTCTGATACTGACTGTGGGCGACGGCCAGGCCGATCTCGTGCAGGCGTGCGGCCCAGGTCAGGAAGTTGGGCATGAGGGGATCCGTCAGATCCCAATCGCGGACCACCTGGCCAAAGAGGACCAGGGCCGTGTCGCGAACGCGCCCGGCATGGGCCTCGTCGATGCCGAACCGTTGGGCGAGCACGGCGACCGAGCGCTCCTGCACGTCCAGGTGTCGCACCAGGCCCATCATTTCATAGAGCAGGCCCTCGCGCAGGGCCTCGTCCGAGACCTGCATCCGCTCGATGCCCAGGGCGGTGAAGACCGCGCTCAGCACGGCGACGCCCCCGGTGAAGACCGGTCGGCGTTCCTCGGCGAGGCCCTCCAGGGCGATGTCGGCGACGCGGCCGCAACTCACCAGAGCCTCGCGCAGGCGGCGCAGGGCCTCCGCAGAGATGCCGTCCGTGCTCCAGCCCTGGGCCGCCACCACGGCGGCGATGGCCTTGATGGTGCCCGAGCTGCCGACGGCGTCGCGCCAACCGGACTGGCGGAAGCGCTCCCGCACCGGCCGGATCTCCAGGGCCCCGGCCAACTCGGCCCGGCGCATCCGCTCGGCGGTGATGATCCCGTCGCCGAAGTGGCGCAGGGAGGCGCTGACGCAGCCCAGGGTCAGGCTCTCGCGCAGGCGGGGGGTGAAGCCCTCGCCGACGATGATCTCGGTACTGCCGCCGCCAATGTCCACCACCAGGCGGCGCTGGTCGCCGGCGGCCAGGCCGTTGGCCACCCCCAGGTAGATGAGTCGCGCCTCCTCGCGTCCGGCGATGATCTCGATCGGATGCCCCAGAGCCGCCTCGGCCAGGGCCAGGAAGCCGCTCGCCGGGTTCAGTTGCCGCAGGGTGTTGGTGCCCACGGCCCGCACGCTGCCGGGGGGCTTGCCACGCAACCGCTGACCGAAGCGCTCCAGGCAGGCCAGGGCGCGCGTCGCTACCTCGGGTCTCAGGTCCCGGTCTTCCGTCAAGCCCTCCGCCAGGCGCACCATCTCCTTGAGCCGGTCGATGACCTGGAAATCGCCCTCCAGGGGTCGGGCGACGATCATGTGAAAGCTGTTGGAGCCCAGGTCGATGGCGGCCAGGGACTCCGCGGGGTTGATGTCGGCAATGAGGGGGTCGGACGGCATGATCGCTCCCAGTGGTTGAAACGCGGCGGATGGTAACAGAGCCCCGCGCGCGCCAGATTGCCAAAATGTTAACGGCGGGTCATCCTGCCCCTTTTCCCGGCCCCAGGCCCGCAGGCTCCGCCCATGAACACCCCCGTCTTTGATCAAGCCCGCTTCAACCGGGTCCGCTGGACAGTCTTCTGGACTCTGATCGCCTCCTACATCATGGTCTTCTTTCACCGCATGGTGCCGGGCGTGGTGGCGGCGGACCTGATGCAGGCCTTCCAGACCAGCGGCGCGGCCCTCGGCTCCTTGGCGGCGACCTATTTTTATATCTATACCGCCCTGCAGATCCCGTCCGGGGTGCTGGCGGATACCCTGGGGCCGCGCATCAGCGTCACCCTGGGTGGCCTGGTGTCGGGGGCGGGTTCCATCCTCTTCGGGCTGGCGCCGGATTTTGCCACCGCCAGTTGGGGGCGCTTTCTCGTCGGCCTGGGGGTGTCCGTGGTCTTCATCGGGCTCATGAAGAGTAACGCGGTCTGGTTTTCCGACCGCCAGTACGGGCGTATTGGCGGGCTCACCCTGCTGCTGGGTAACCTGGGGTCGATCATGGCCGCGGGGCCCCTAGCCCTGCTGCTGGTGGAGGTGTCCTGGCGCTCGGTGTTCGTGAGCGCGGGCTTGGTTTCCATCGTCTTCGCCGTCCTGACCCTGATCCTGGTGCGCAACCGGCCCGAGGACGCGGGCTTTCCCTCGATCCGGGAGCAGGAGGGCCTGCCGTCCCACCCGGCCCGGGATCAGCACTGGCTGCGGGATCTGCGGGAGGTGATGACGACGCGCGCCGTCTGGCCCGGCTTCTGGGTCAATTTTGGCCTCACCGGCTGCTTCCTGGCCTTCGCCGGCCTGTGGGCGGTGCCACTGATGCGGGATCTGCATGGACTGGATCGCGCCGGCGCATCCCTTTATCCCACGGTGACGCTGGCGGCCTTCGCCATTGGCGCCTTCAAAGTGGGCTGGATCTCGGATCGCATCGGCCGGCGCCGCCCCGTGATCATCGCGGGGGCCGCCCTGTCCTGCCTGGCCTGGCTGGCCCTGATCCTGCTGCCCTGGGGGCCGGGCTGGAGTGGCCTGCTGATCTTCAGCCTGCTGGGCCTGACCGCCGGCGGCAACGTGGTGGTCTATGCCGCCGCCAAGGAGGTCCTGCCGGCCCGGGTGGCGGGCATGGCCATCGCCCTGGTCAACACCGGGCTCTTTCTGGGCGCCGCCGTCATGCAGCCGGCCTTCGGCTGGGTCCTGGATCTAACCTGGGACGGGGCTATGCGCGAGGGTGTCCGCCTCTATGGGCGCGCGGATTACCTCAACGGCCTTTGGCTGTCCTTTGGCTGCGCCCTCGTTGCCCTCGTCGCCGCGCCGTTGATGCGGGAGACGCGCTGCCAGCAGAACTGAGGGCCCGAGGTAACGACTGTGAACCCAAAGTAGAAATGACCCCTTATCTCCAAAATAGAGATGTCCCCTATTGGCGGCCAGGGAGGGGGGTAGAACAGAGGGGTGAGACGCCGGCTTGGCGGGCCGGAGGTAAGGACCTCCTTGCTACCTCTATAGACCTGACCCCGCCCTCGCTTTGGCTGCGCCCCTGTCGCCCTCGTCGCTGCCCTGCGGAGGCGGTGGACCCTCTGGCGGCAGGGGCCGAGGGTCAGAGCCCAATGCTGGCTTTATAGACCTGACCCCGGCTATTAGCAGATCCGCGGCAGGGGTTCGCCGGTGAGCCAATCGACGACGCGCTCGCCGCCGAAGGCGGTCTCCATGCGCACGAACTGGTGGGGGTCCGCCACGACCTCGCCGACGATGGCGGCGTCCCGACCCAGGGGGTGGGCGCGCATGGTGGCCAGCAGGGTCTCGGCCCGCTCCGACGGGCAGATGGCGATGAGCTTGCCCTCGTTGGCGACGTAAAGGGGGTCCAGGCCCAGGAGTTCGCAGGCGGCGGCTACCGCCTCGCGCACCGGGATCTGGGTCTCGCGGACGCGCATCCCGACGCCAGACTGGCGGGCGAATTCATTGAGGGTGGTGGCGAAGCCGCCGCGGGTGGGATCGCGCAGGCAGTGGATGTCCGGCACCGCCGCCACCATGGCGGCCACCAGGTCATGGAGGGCGGCGGTGTCCGACAGGATCTCGGTACCGAAGCCCAGATTTTCGCGCTTGGACATGACGGCCACGCCGTGATCCCCCAGGGTGCCGCTCAGGAGGATGGCGTCTCCCGGCCTGGCCCGGTTCCCGGAGATGTCGATGCCCGCCGGCACCACGCCCAGGCCGGTGGTGGTGATGAAGAGGCCGTCCGCCTTGCCGCGCTCCACGACCTTGGTGTCGCCCGTCACCACTGGCACCCCTGCCTCGTTGGCGGCCCGCGCCATGCTCTCCACGATCCGCGCCAGATCAGCGAGGGGGAAGCCCTCCTCCAGGATGAAGCCCGCCGCCAGGTAGAGGGGCCGGGCGCCGGCCATGGCGACATCGTTGATGGTGCCGTGTACCGACAGGCAACCGATGTCGCCGCCGGGGAAAAAGAGGGGCGAGATGACATGCCCGTCCGTGCTCATCACCAGGCGCCCCGGCGGCGGTTGGAACAGGGCTTGGTCATTGCCCTGGCGCAGCAGGTCGTTGTCCAGGAAGCGCTGAAAGAGCTCGGCGATGAGTTGGGCCATGGCCCGCCCGCCGCTGCCGTGGGTCATGTCCACCGCCCCGCGCTTGATATCGAGGCCCTGGGCGAAGGGGCGTGGCTGAGCGGTCATAGGCGTGGGTGTCTCGGCGGGTGGGTGAGGGCGTTCTTTACCAAAACAGGTCTGCCTCAGGCCGCGTCCCGGAAGCGCCCATAACTCCAATAGGCCGCGCAGGCGCCCTCGGAGGAGACCATGCAGGAGCCCATGGGGTTGTCGGGGGTGCAGACGGTGCCGAAGAGGCGGCAGTCGGCGGGTTCCTTGATGCCACGCAGGACGGCGGGGCATTCGCAGCCCTTGACCTCGCAACTGGGGGGGACGGCCACCCGGAAGCGCTGCTCGGCGTCGAAATCGGCGAAGGCCTCGTTGAGGCGCTGGGCGCTGTCGGGCAGAAAGCCCAGGCCGCGCCATTCGAAGGTGTCGCGCAGGGTCAGGACCTCCGCCATCAGGGCCTGAGCCTTGCGGTTGCCCTCCGGGGTCACGGCGCGGCTGTATTGGTTCTCCACCTCCGCGCGGCCCGCGTTGATCTGGCGGATCAGCATCAGGGTCGCCTGCATCACGTCCAGGGGCTCGAAGCCGGCGATGACCAGGGGTTTGCCGAAGTCGCGAGGGACGAAGTCATAGGGCGCGGAGCCAATGACGGTGCTGACATGGGAGGGCCCCAGGATGCCATCGATGGCGATGCCCTCGGGACCGGCGGTCTCCAGGATGGCGCGCATGGCCGGCGGGGTCAGGACGTGGTTGCAGAAGACGCTGAAATTCCCGAGCCCCTCGGCCCGGGCCTGCTTGAGGGCCACGGCGGTGGGCGGGGTGGTGGTCTCGAAGCCGATGGCGAAAAAGACCACCTGGCGCCCAGGGTTGGCGCGGGCGATGGCCAGGGCGTCCTGGGTCGAATAGACCATGCGGATATCGGCCCCGGCGGCCTTGGCCTTGAGCAGGCTGTGGCGGTTGGAGGCCGGGACCCGCATCAGGTCGGCGTAGGTGCAGAGGGTCAGGCCATGCCGCTCGGTCATGGCGATGGCCAGGTCGAGGCGGGCGGTGGGCAGGACGCAGACCGGGCAGCCGGGGCCGTGGACGAAGCGCACCTGGGCGGGCATCAGGTCCTGGACACCGTAGCGAAAGATGGCATGGGTGTGGCCGCCGCAAAACTCCATGAGGCGATAGCTCCGGTCCCTGGCGGCCTCCTGGGCGATGGCGGTGGCGAGGCCCCGGGCCAGGTCCCGATCGCGGAATTCGTCGATGAATTTCATGCCGCCGCCAGATCCCCGGCCGCCGCGATCAGGGCCAGAGTGCGCTCGGCCTCCTCGGGGCTGATGCGGCCCAGGGCATAGCCGACGTGGACCAGGACATAGTCCCCCACCTCGGTGTTCTCCACCAGGGCCAGGGAGATCTCCTTGGTGACGGCGCCCAGGGCGACGGTGGCCATGTCGGTGGCGGGATCAAGAGCGATGACGCGGGCGGGAACGGCCAGGCACATGGGCAAATCTCGGTCAAACAATGCAGTCCTGGGGCGCATGATACGCGACCTCGGGGGGTGACTGAAGGCGGCGGGAGGGAAGGTCGGGCGGAGGCGACTGAAGCCGCACCTATCCTGGGCCCCTAAGGGTGGTCCCTATCAGGCTCCGGCATTATTCGCAAATCGTAGGCAACACAAGGGTCTAGGGCGGTGACGAAGAGTCCGCCGATACGTTGCAGGGTCTCGTCGTCCGCGTCCGGCAAGGTCACCAAGCCCAGCGCCGCCGCACCCTGGGGGTGGAAGTTCCACTCGGTGGGGGCCAGGATGCGGTAGTCCGCCACCCGGCCCGCCTGGATGGCGACCCGGTGCACCAAGAGGCCGCGGGCCGCCTGAACTTGGGCTAGTCCCACCCCATACGGGAGGCTGGCCTCCGTTAGGGGCGGGTCTGGCCTTGCCGCCTGGTCCGCCAGGGCTGATCTCAAGGCCCCGCCTACCTCAACGTTAGCCGGGTGGCCTGTCTCGCCAACCGCCCCGACCCCTTCCCCGCGACGCTCCCCACCATCCGCCCTGTTGCCTCGCTCACGGCCTTGCCCGCCCCAGACCCTAATGTCTTCGCCATCACCCTCCCTTCCTGTCTTCTCCCCGGGGCCAGCCTCGCCGGCCGCCAAGGCCGCCAGACGTAACGGCAGGCCGGCGAGGATCACCGCCAGTTCGACCAGTTGCGCGGCGAGGCGCGTCAGCAGGCCATTGCCCTGCTCCCGGGTCAGGTCGGCTACCAGGGCCTGGCCAGACTGGCGGGTGAAGGGGGAGGATTCCGCCGGGGCGCCGGCCCAGAGGGGCGCGGTGATGAAGTCGTCCGCCCCCGGCCCGCTCAGACGCGCCTCTAGGGCGGTACTGGACAGGGGCGGCAGGGCCGGCACGGGGGAACGACCCATGGCGCTCCATCCCTGGCTGGCGACCAGACACAGCAGCCGCGCGGCGGGGGTGTCGGTGGTCGCGGCCCAGTGGCCGAGTTCCGTGGCGGTGGGGGTCGCGGCGAGCCAGTCAGGGGGGGCTTGGCCCAGCACCTGCGCGGTGGCGACATCCGCCAAGGCCGTCAAGGCCAACCTGGCGGCCGCCAGGTCCGGCTGGAGGCCTGGGGTGCCCAGCGCTAGCGGATCACCACCCGCCGCCAAGGCCGAGCGCAGTTGCACGCAGGCGCCCATGACCCGGGCCATGGCCGGCCCCCGCGGTCCCTCACCGAGCAAGCCCGGCCAGTCCAGGAGCAGGCGCCAAAGATGCTCCCGCGCCGTCTCAACCTCCACCAGCAGGCGGCGAGCGTCTCGGAGGGTGACGCTGGGAGTCTGGCCCAGCGCCGCCTCGCAGGCCGAGACGCATGCGACGGCCTGGGCCGTGGCGCAGACGCTGAAGAGGCTGGGGAGCCTGGCGACCGTTTCCGCCGGGCCCTTGCCGATGAAGACCCGGCTGGCCCCGACGAGGCGCGAGGAGTCGATGGTGACCGCTAACCCCCCGCCGGGGCGGCGATAAAGGTGAATTCTGAGACGGCCCGAGAGATCGTTCATGGGGGTTAAAATCGCGGCAAGTGTGCCAGGTCTGGCAGGTTTCTGTGAGAATGCGCCCATCCTCAAGGTCCCGCACCGTGGCGTCACCAGGAGGGGATCGGGCGCCGGGAGTCTCCGGGGGGCAACTCCAGGAATCATCTCATGGGAACCATTCACAGCCAAGGTGGAGTCATGCTGACCAAACAAGAACTTGATAAATATCGGGAAGACATCGTCTTCGAGACCCAACTCGTGGGTCGCCCCTTCGTCTTCCGCTCTACCTGGGGCCTCTTCTCGCCGCGCGAGATCGACGAGGGCACCCGCTTGTTGCTCCAGCATGTCGAGGTGGGACCGGATGACAACTGCCTGGATCTCGGCTGTGGCTATGGCCCCATTGGTCTGGCCCTGGCGGCGCTCGCGCCGGGGGGCCGGACCCTCATGGTGGACAAGGACTTTGTCGCCGTCGAGTTCAGCAACCGCAATGTCGCCTTCAATCGCCTGCCCAACGCCCGCGCCCAGTTGAGCGATGGCTTCCGTCACATCGACCCTACCCTGCGCTTCGACCTCATCGCGAGCAACATCCCCGCCAAGGTCGGCAAGGAGGCCCTGAGTCTCTATCTGCATGACGCCCGCCAGCGGCTCAATTCCGGTGGGCGCCTCTATGTGGTCACCATCAACGGGCTGCGCGAATTCATGAAGCGCAATCTCACGGAGGTTTTCGGCAACTATGACAAGCTCAAGCAGGGCGCCCACTACACGGTCGCCCTGGCTGTCAGGGACTGAGACTGCCAGGGGTCCTGAGCTGATCAGACCCGAGGGTTCGCAGGGGATGACCTGATAGTGAGGGTCCGGAGTTTATGGGTCTGGCTGTCATCCCGTGCCGGTGACGGACGAGATCAGC
>JADZBU010000302.1 GCA_020851955.1 Chromatiaceae bacterium
ATCCGCGCGGCCCGCCGCATCCTGGCCAGCGATTTAAGCGCTTACATTGCCAGTAATAGCACTGTCAGTGATAATCAACCTGGGGTGGCGGTAAACGGAGAGACCAAATGCCACGAAAACAAGTACGCGACCAAGACGGGATCTATAAACGGGCGGACTCGCCCTATTGGTGGGCCAGCCTCCCGCGCCCAGGCGGGGGCAGCGCTCGCCGCAGTACTGGGGTTCCCATCGCCGAGGATCCTGAGGGACTGAAAGCGACGGCCGTTCGCGCCCAATGGCGGGCCGAGGGCCATGTCCAGAAGACAGGGGAGGGGGCCACGTTCGATGACCTTTTGTTGGTGTACCTGCGGGAGGTGACCGACAAGATGCCAGTCGGACGCCGCTACCGGATCGCCGCCCGGGCCTTGTTCCCGCACTTCACGGGCAGGCTATTGGCAGACATCGGCGCCCATGAGGTACGCGCCTATATCGCTCACCGGCAGGCACAGGGACGCCAGCCGGGGTGCATCAACCGGGAGTTGTGCTTGATGAGTGGCGCCATGCGGTGGGCCAGGGACGAGCTGGAATGGGACATTGGCAACAACCCCTGGCGGACGCGCTTCCTCCGGGAGCCAGCGCCCCGAACGCGTTTTCTCAGCCGGGAGGAAGCAGCGGCCCTGCTCGCCGCCGCCGATGGGCTCCAGAAGGCGCCACACTTGGGGGATTACCTGCGCCTCATGCTAGCCACGGGCCTGCGGCCGGGGGAGGCCCTGGGTTTGACGTGGGATCGCGTGGATCTCTCGCGCCGAATCATCAGCTTCGGCGTCGGAGATCAGAAAAATGGCCTAGCCGGGACCATCCCGATCAACGACTCGGCCCGCGCCGCCCTCCTCAGCCGCGCCAGATTCCGAGCCAGCCATTGCCCTGGGTCACCCTGGGTCTTCTGTGACCAAAAGGGCGACCGCTTTGTGACCATTCGCAAGGGTTTCTGGCACGCGTGCCAGGTGGCCGGGGTCGCGGACCTGCACCCCCATGACCTGCGCCGCACTTGCGGTTCCTGGCTAGTTCAGGCGGGCATCAGCATCGACCGAGTGTCCAAACTGCTCCGGCATGGCGATGTCGGGCTGACCGCCAAGGTCTACGCCCACCTCAGACCACAGGACTTGGAAACCGCCGCCGCCGCTCTGGACCGGTACGAACTCTCACGTCCGGTTTCACGCTCGGCGCCAGGGGAGGTGGAGACGCCCGCCGCGGCGACGGCAGGCCAATGATTCAGAAATGGTTTTTCAGAAACCAATCTAACCGCTCAACTAGGAAAAGTGTCTGGCGCTGACACTGATCCAGGCCAGGGTGTCGCGCTGGGGATTGGCGACCCCCATCACCACGCTATCCACGGCCTCGCCCGTCTGGAGGGCCACCATGGCGGGATGTTCCTCGCCCGGGAAGGGTGTGCCGTCCTCACGAACGGCATGCCAGCGGGGGTCCACGGAGGTGACGCCACGCATCTGGTCCAGGGTGAGTCCCAGGATGGCTTCGGCGGCGGGATTGGCGGCCCTGATCTGGCCCTTGAGGTCCTGGAACACAATCCCCAGGGGCAGAGAGTCAATCAGGAGACCCATGTGGGGATAGCGCAAGAGGGCGTCGTCGCTGCCGCGGGCGTTCGTGGTCATAGCTTGCGGATTATCACCAGCGATGATGACGGGAGGGTGAACCCAGAGGGCCGGGTTCAACGGCTAGGAGGAACGGCGGTGCGGGACCCTGCATCCTGGGACGGGGGAGGGTGGTGCGCAGGGCGGGACTCGAACCCGCACGGGTTTCCCCACTGGAACCTAAATCCAGGGCGTCTACCAATTCCGCCACCTGCGCTCGGAGCGGATTTTACCCGGTTCGGCGGCTATTGCCATCTCGAATGCGCCCCGAGCCGGGCTCTGGTTGGCCCGGGGGGTGGGGCCAGGGGAACCTCCGATTGGGGTCCCGGGGTGCGATGGCGCCGAAACGTAAACTCACCGGAACGTAAACTAAACTGGCTTTTTTCCCGCCGGTCGTGGATATTATTCCGTTGAAAAAGCGATCGTGTGCCCGACCGGATTCTCCCGGACGCACCACCAGGATTCCGCCCTCTAAATGGCCATCCGCCGGCTAGGCCCGGTGGCTGTTTGGGGCGGATTTTGGTCGTCAGGGCCTTGTCATCGTTTTGTTTTCCCTTTTTGGCGCCTCCCGGCGCCCCCGTGCAACGCCAAAAACTCAGGTGCCCGATGAGGCCGTCAAGCAATCTACTCTTCCCGATCCTGATCGCCCTCCTGGCCGTGGCGGCCTGGGCCCTGCTCAACCAGCCAAAGCAGGAGCCGACCTGGCCCGCCAAGCTGCAGGGCTTTGCCTTCGCGCCCATGCGCGCGGAGAGCGATCCCTCCAAGGATATCTACCCCAAGGTCGAGGAAATTGACGAAGACCTGGCGCTGCTGCGGGATACGGTGCATGCGGTGCGTACCTACACCGTGAAGGACACCCTGGCGGAGGTGCCGCGCCTGGCCCTGAAGCATCGGCTGAACGTCACCGTGGGGGCCTGGATCGGGACGGATCTGAAGGAGAATGACAAGGAACTCGACCGCCTGAGCGATGTCCTGGCCCAGGGTAACCGGAACGTGGTGCGGGTCATGGTCGGCAACGAGGTGCTATTGCGGGGCGATGTCACCGTCCCGGAACTCACCAAGTATCTCGACCGCGTCCGCCGGAGCACCGCCCTGCCGGTCAGCACCGCCGAGCCTCCCTACATCTGGATGCGCCATCCCGAACTGGCGGACCACGTCGATTTCATCACCATCCACCTGCTGCCTTACTGGGAAGAGGTGCCGATCGGGGAAGCGGTCGATCACGTCTTCGCGCGGCTGGAAGATATCAAAAAGCAGTTTCCGGGCAAGCCGGTGATCATCGGGGAGGTCGGCTGGCCGAGCAATGGCCGGACCAGCGGCGGGGCCGAGGCCACGCCGGCCAATCAGATCCGCTTTCTGCGCCGCTTCCTGGCGCGCGCCGAGCAACGGGGCGAGACCTACTACGTCATGGAGGCCTTCGATCAGACCTGGAAGATGAGTACCGAGGGGGCCACCGGGGCCTATTGGGGCGTTTACGACGCCAATCGCGAGCCCAAATTCGAGTTCACCCAGCCGGTGGTGCGCATCCCCCACTGGCGCGAGCTGGCGGGTCTGTCGGTGGTCATGGCCGTCCTGCTGCTGGTGTTCCTCTATCGGGATAGTTCCAGCATGTCCCACCAGGGCAAGGGCTTTCTGGCCCTGGTCGTCTATGGTTTGTCCACGGCCGTGGTCTGGATCGTCTATGACTACACGCGCCAATACATGACGATCGGGACCGCCATCACCGGCTTCCTGCTCCTGGTGGGCGGTTTGGGGGTCATCCTCTTCATCATGGCCGAGGCCCACGAATGGGCCGAATCGATCTGGTTGCGCAAGTGGCGGCGGCCCTTCCCCAGGAACCTGGTGGGCGATGGCGACTTACCCCTGGTATCCATCCATGTCCCGGCCTACAACGAGCCGCCGGAACTGCTGAAAGAGACTCTCGACGCCCTGGCGGCCCTCGACTATCCCCATTTCGAAGTCCTGGTGATTGATAACAACACCAAGGACCCGGCGGTTTGGGAGCCTGTGGAGGCCTATTGCGCCCGGTTGGGCGAGCGCTTCCGCTTCTTCCACGTCGATCCCCTGTCGGGCTTCAAGGCTGGCGCCCTCAACTATGCCCTGCGTCAAACGGACCCGGCCGCCGAGGTGGTGGCGGTTATCGACGCCGACTATGTGGTGCATCCCTTGTGGCTGCGGGATCTGGTGCCCGCCTTCCGGGACCCGGAGGTGGCCATCGCCCAGGCGCCCCAGGACTATCGCGATGCCGACCAGAACGCCTTCAAGGCCATGTGCATGGCCGAATACCGCGGCTTCTTCCTGCTGGGCATGATGACGCGCAACGAGCGCAACGCCATCATCCAGCATGGCACCATGACCATGATCCGCCGCTCGGCCCTGGTGGAGATGGACGGCTGGGCCGAGTGGTGCATCACGGAGGACGCGGAACTGGGGTTGCGGCTCTTCGAGGCCGGCTATAAGGCGCTCTACATCCCCTTTACCTATGGCCGCGGCCTGATGCCGGACAGCTTCAGCGACTTCAAGAAGCAGCGCTATCGTTGGGCCTATGGGGCGGTCCGTATCCTCGCCCATCACCGCCGGCAATTCCTGGGCACGGTCGCCACCAAGCTCGACGCCGGTCAGCGTTATCACTTCGCCGCCGGCTGGCTGCCCTGGTTCGCCGATGGCTTCAACCTGCTCTTCAACCTGGCGGCCCTCTATTGGACCGTGGCCATGGTGTTATTCGAGCTCTACGTGACGCCGCCCTACATGACGGTGGCCATGATCCCCCTGGTGCTGTTTGCCTTTAAGGTGACCAAGAGCTTTTTCCTGTATCGGCGCCGGGTGGATGCCACTCTGCGTCAGAGCCTGGCGGCGGCCCTGGCGGGCCTGGCCCTGTCCCATACCATCTCGCGGGCCATGCTTGCTGGCATGGTCTCGGACAAGCTGGGGTTCTACCGCACCCCCAAGCTGGCTCAGGCGCCGGCCCTGATCCGTGCCCTGGCCGACGCCCGCGAGGAAGGCTTCTTTGTCATCGCCTTCTGGCTCGGCGCCATGCTGGTGACCCTGCGTTACGACGCCTACCAGCTCGATCTCAAGATCTGGGTGGCGGTCCTCCTGGTCCAATCCATCCCTTATTTCGCCTCCGTCCTGGTCTCCCTGATCAGCGCCATGCAG
>JADZBU010000303.1 GCA_020851955.1 Chromatiaceae bacterium
CATGGTCTGACTGTTTTTATCGAACAGCACCGGGAACTCTGGAGATCCCGCAAAGGAAAATACCGTCTCGGCTTCTTCGCCGACATTCACGGCGATCACCTCGAAGTCACTGGGACCGAAGAGATGACGGATGCGTCCCAGTGAAGGAAATTCCGCGCGACAGGGCGGGCACCAGGTCGCCCAGAAGTTGACTAATACCACGCGTCCCCGGTAGCTGGCGAGGTCAACAACCTGGCCATCCATATCCTCCAGCCGCAAGGTTGGCGCTGCCGGGAGGGCGGGTATCGGCGACATGCCCGCGCCCTGTGCTTGCAGATTCGGGGCCACGGCCAGGGCCGCCAGTGTCATGAAGAAATGGCGGCGATCAATCATCGGCGCAGTGGAGCTTATCGAGTTGGAGTTCATGGTCCCCCTGGTTATCGCGGTAACGGGCTAGGATGCGGAAGGGGGGCTTGGGTGCCGAGGCCAGCGTCGCCATACCCATGATCCAGTCGCCCGGCTCAAAGGTGATTTCGGATTGGAATTGCGCCCAGCGAAAGGCGATACGGGCCGGTTCCGGGATATTGGCATCGAGCCAGTCGGCTTCCCATTCCTCCGGCGAACGCAGCGCAATCTCCTCGCCATCGGCGCCAATCGCCCGCCAGGATTGCAACTGGGTCACGATGGTCTTATCCCCCTCGTTGAGCATGCCGAACGAGAAACCACAGGCCTGGGCGTAGGGCTCGATGGCGCGGCTGGTAAAGCCGCGCCCTTCGTAAAAGGAGATCCGGGAGGCCACGCCCAAGGGATTAGCCATCAGACTCACCTTGTCGTGGACGGCACGGTGCCGCCACTCGATATCCGTCCCCAGCGAGCCGGTTGCGAATAGCGCTAGACCAAGCATCGCAAGGGTGCGCGGCATGCGACCGAGGCAGGCGACGGGATATCTCATTGCGTTTCGAACTCGGTAAAGGCGCGATTCATGTTGGCGCGGTGGAGGCTGTCATAGTTTTCCAGATGCCGGAAGGCGGGCAGGTCGGCATAACGGGACAAGGTATCGTCCATGGGCTCCATTTCCCTGGCCGCCGCGCCGATGGTGTCCACCAGAAAGGCGTAGTAATCGCCGGTCTCGCGTTGGGCCTGATCGAGGTCGCAAACCCGACCGTGCCCTGGCACGATGCGCTTCGGCGCCAGGGCCGCCAGCGTCTGGAAGGCCTGATGCCCCTTGTTGACGCTGGAAGACGGCAGGATGCCGAGCAGGCGATCGACATAAACCAGATCGCCGGCGAACACCACGCCGTGCTTGGGCAGGAACACTATGGCATCGCCCGGATAGTGGGCATCGGTATAGCTCAGTTCCAGGGTTTCGCCGCCGAGGTCGAGGGTAGCGGCATCCCCCGGTAGTAGCTTGGGGGCCGGCAGCGGCGTCGTTCCCCGCAGGCGTTCGCCCAGCAAGCGTTCCAGCCCGGCTAATTGCTGGGCGCCCTGCCGGGCTTGAGTGGCTCCCGTGCGCGCCATCGCCAGGATTTCGGCGCCCTGACTGGCGAAATAGGCGTTGCCCAGCCAGCGATGATCCTGACTACCGGTATTGACGACCCACCGCACCGGCTGGTCGGTCACCCTGCGGATGGCCCCCTCCAGCTTTTCGGCGGCGATCCGACTGGCACCGGAATCGATCAGGATGACCCCGGTCGGCGTCACGATAAAGCCGTAGTTGGCATTCAGGCCGTCATTCTCCGGGCTTCGTTGCCCGAGGGGGCCGACAATCGCGTAGACGCCCGTCGTCACCACTTCGGCCCGCGGAACGTAATCGGCGGCGCTGGCCGGTAGCGGCAAGCACAGCAAGAGCACCAGCGCGGACAGGTAGCCCACTAGCGAGGCGAGGATGCCGAAGAAGGCGCCGAGGCGGATGGGGGCCCCGAGGGTCGGGATGAAGCTGTTCAAGGGGCGCTCTGCCGCCAGTCCCGGGACCGGCTGTTGGGATAAGGTGACCCCATGCTGCCAGATCCGTCGCACCTGTTCAACGGCCGGGTTGAATGTAATGGGCCATGCCCGCGATGCTCCGCCGGCGCCGGCTTGGCAAGGCACCACCCGCACCAGGACGAAGCGGCTGAATCCCTCCACGAGGGCATTGCCGAACGTACCGGGGCGCCGGCCAGCCGTGAATGCGAGTGGGGGTAAACTCCGGTAGACGCTCGCCTTGGCGCCTCCGGGGTGAGTTCGCGGATGTCGAGGGCGGGATAGCTGCGCTGGCTGATGCCGAACTTGGTGACCCCGCCGGGGTCCTGGGGGTCGTTGACCAGGCCACCCTCGGCGACGAGGACGTGGGCGATGCAGTCGGGGAAGTTTTGCATGAGTGGCTCCGTGGTAATGGGGAGCCATCTTTCATGAGATGGGCGGGCTTGGCGGGCGGGTTATGGACGGAATGGACGGTAGGGGGAAAAATGAGCCTAACGGCCCGGGGCGAGGTGGGGATTCGGGCGCGGGCGGGAACTGGAGGGCCAGTGGCCCATGGGCAGAGGGACTGATTGCGGTCCGGTTTTAAGGGACCCTTAAACGGCTATGAGGGATGGTCGAAATTGCGCAGGGCCAAGCCGGTCGCGATGCCAAAGGCAGGGCCGCTTTGCGAGATTAGATTTCTGTCTGCCGACGCCCCTGCTTCCAAATGCAAAAATGGACGCGAGCCCCTTATGGCGGTGTTCGAACTTTTTTCAGCCTGCCAGCTATCGCCCAGCCCGCGCTGGCCGAGGGGTTCTGCGCCGCTAGGGCCGTGAATACCTCCCGGTAGGCTTGGCGACAGCCTCCCTGCTGTCGACACCCCGCCCACCGCCACCCGACCCTCCCTGCGCGCTGCCGCAGGATTACCCGCGCTGGGAATACCCCTGGCGTTGCCGCCAGACCACCACGGCCAGCAGGGCCAGACCTAGCAGGATCAGCCCCCATTCGGACAGGGTGGGAATCGCTGTTGGAGCGGTGCCCCATTGGGCAAACAGCGTGGTATCGGCATTAATGGCGAAGGTCGCCGCTGGGGCATAGCTGGTGCCGGAGCCATTGGCGGCGGTGTTCCAACCATTGAAGGTGGAACCAGTCTTGGCCAGGCCGCCGGTGTTGCCCAGGACGGTGACGGAGGCGCCGCTGGCGTAGGGGCTGCTGGGATCGGTGGGCGCGGTGCCGCTGGTGTTGCCGTTGCCGTTATAGCTGACGGTGTAGGTCACTGGGGTGGCATTGACGACTTGGCTGAGAACCGTGCTGGTGCTGGTTTGGTAATTGGCGTCGCCCCTGTAGACGGCGGTGATACTGTGCGTACTCTGCGTGAGTGCGCTGGTGGCGAGGGAGGTCTGCCCGCCATTAAGGACTTTCGTCCCCAGGGAGGTCGCGCCGTCGAAGAATTCCACGTTCCCCGTGGGCCCGCCGCCGTTGAAGGCCCCGACGGGGCCCGGCAGCAGCTGGGTGACGCTCGTCGCCCCGGTGACGGCTGCCACGGTCGCGGTGAAGGTGACCGAAGCGCCTACAGTGGACGGATTGAGGCTGGAGGTCAGCGTCGTGGTGGTGGCGGCGGGACTTGCCGGGGTCACGTTCACGGCCGCCGAGGCCGCGCCCGCGCCGACGCTATTCACGGCCCGCAGTTTGACCGGGTAGGCCGTGCCGTTGGTCAGACCGGTAATCGTGATGGGCGAGGTGGTGGCGGCCGGACTCCGGGCGGTCCAGGGGGCGCCATTGTCGGTGGAGTACTCGTAATTGGTGATGGCCGCGCCGCCGTCCGAGGCCGGGGCCGTGAAGGCGATGGTCGCCTGGCCGTCGCCCGGCGTGGCCGTGAGGTTGGTCGGGGCCGCTGGGGTCGACGGGGGCGCATACACCGTGACTGAATTGCTTGAGTTGTTGGCCACCGCCAGCGAGTTATCGGCCAGCGTCGCCACCCCGGAAGCCCCGTTTAAGCCCGTGCTCCCGCCGCTGATCGTGCGCGTGGGCGTCGCAGCGCCGTTAGCGTCCGCCGCATACACCCTCACTGAATTGCCGCCGTTGGTCACCGCCAGCGAACCGTCAGCCAGCGCCGTCAACCCGGAAGCACCGCTCGAGACGCTGATCGTGCGCGTGGGCGTCGCATTGCCGTTAGCGCCCGCCGCGTACACTGTCAAGGGTTGGTTGTCAAAGGAGTTGGCCACCGCCAGCGAGCCACCGGTCAGCGTCGCCACCCCGGAAGGCAGGCCCAAGCCGGTGTTCTCACCACTGATCGTGCGCGTGGGGGCCACATTGCCGTTGGCGTCCGCCGCGTACACCGTCACTGACAGGCCGAGGTAGTTGGTCACCGCCAGCGAGCCGTCGGCCAGCGTCGCCACCGCGTTAGGGAAGTTCAAGCCGGTGTTCCCACCACTGATCGTGCGCGTGGGGGCCACATTGCCGTTGGCGTCCGCCGCGTACACCGTCACTGACTGGCCGAAGAAGTTGGCCACCGCCAGCGAGCCGTCGGCCAGCGTCGCCACCCCGTAAGGGCTGTTCAAGCCGGTGTTCCCGCCACTGATCGTGCGCGTGGGGGCCACATCGCCGTTGGCGTTCGCCGCGTACACCGTGACTGAATTGGCGCCCAGGTTGGTCACCGCCAGCGAGGCGTCGGCCAGCGTCGCCAACCCTAAAGGACTGCTCAAGCCCGTGCTCAAACCCTTGATCGTGCGCGTGGGGGCCTGATCCGCCGCCCAGGCCGGAGCGCCGATCACGCCCAACAGGGTGAACAACAGCGCCAGGCTAAGGAACCAGCGGGCCAGGGGCTTAGGAGGGGTTGGGGTCAAGGCAGGGAGCATGGCGGTATCCAGTGGGGTTAAGTGCCGGTGGCCCGTCCATACCTGGCGGCGCGGCATCGGATACAGTCGGCGGCGGCGGTTAGCGCAGGGCGGGCGCGTGCGTTCGTTCAAAGGTCGACGGGTCCTTCTCGGCGAGGGCTGGCCATTCATGGCAAGCTACGGGTTTTTACGGACCTCGCTACTCTACAGGCCCGCCGCCTGGCCGTCACCCGCGCTGTTATGCGAAATCTTGCATGAATTTATGCGAAATATGACGCAACCGGGATATGATTTGGCGCCAATGCACGCCAACGCCACCGACCTCTGTATCCGCTGGCTCAGCGAACCCGCCACGGACCCGCTCTGCGTGGCCGTGGCGCGGCGCGAGCTGCCCCGCACCGCGGCTCCCTTCCCGGCCGGCCGAGGTCAGGGCTGGGTGGAGCTGCTGGATTTGCCCCTGGGAATGCACGTCTGCCGGGTGGTGCATCAGTTCGCGCCCGGCCTGACGGGCCTGACGCCGATGTCGGCCGTGCGTACCGAACTGAACGAACCCCTGCTCTTTATCCAGACCACCCGGGTGGGGAGCGGGGTGCTGGTGGACCGCCGGCTGCGACAGCGGCTGGCGCACGATGCCGCCACCGGCATCTTTCAGCATCTGGACGGCGTGGATCACCAGCATTGGGCCGATACCCGCGCCTCCATCGAGGTCACGGCCCTGGGCATCGGGTATTCCCGGCTGCAAGCCATCCTGGGGGCGGCGACCGCGCGGGATTTGTTGACGGCCCTGGGTATCGCGGCCCTGCCCTCGGCCCGGGTCCAGCCCCTGCCGCGGCCGGTCACGGCGCTGCTGGAGTCCTGTCTGGCCGACCATTTGACCGGCCCCCTGCGCCAACTCCACGCCCAGGCCCGGGTACTGGACTTTCTCGTCGCCCTGGTCGGCCAGGGGTCGGACCGGGAGCGGCCGGCGGCGGCTCAACGGCAAGCGCTCCATCGCCTGCGCGAGGAACTGGATCAGTTGCCGGGTCGGGTGCCTGATCTGGACGAACTGGCGCGGCGCTACGGCTATTCGGTGCGGACGCTGAACGCCGGCTTCAAGCGGGAATTTGGCCAGACGCTGTACGCCTACGTGACCGACCGGCGCCTGGCGGCCGCCCACGCCTGCCTGGTGGGCGGCCAGGCGTCGATCAAAGCCGTGGCGGCCCGCCTGGGCTATGCCAACGTCAGCCACTTCAGCCAGGCCTTTACCCGGAAGTTCGGCTACCGGCCGGGCCGGGTGGGCAAGGGGTCGCCGCCGGAGCATGAAGTTGTTTGAGCAATCGGGTTAAGCTAACCCCTATCCTGCCGATCGAGGCACTACCGGCATACCCTCAGGAGCGGCACCCATGAAATTTCCCTACGCCATTAACGATTTCGGCACCCTGATTCAGGACGGCTACTTCTACCAGGACCGCACCGACCGCCTGCCGCTAGTGGAAGACGCCGGCCGGCAACTCATCTTCATCCGTCCCCGCCGCTTCGGCAAAAGCCTGTTGCTGTCGATGCTGGAGCATTACTACGATGTGAATCGGGCGGATCAATTCGAGACGCTGTTCGGGCATCTGGCGATTGGCCGGAATCCGACGCCGTTGCACAACCAATACTTCATCATGAAGTGGGACTTCTCGCTGGTGAAGGCGCAGGGGGACTTGAAAGACATCGAAATGGCGCTGTATCAGCATGTCAATACCGCTATTCGGGCCTGCGCCGCCCGCTATGGCTGGGATGGGATCGAGATCACGCCCCATGATGCGGTCAATTCGCTGTTTAGCCTCCTGATCCGGGTGCGCCAGGAAGGGCGTCCCCTCTATCTGCTGATCGATGAATACGATAACTTCGCCAACGAAGTGCTGATGACCGGCCGCCGGCAGGCATTTTACGAGAGCCTGCTCTATGGCGAAGGCGTCCTGAAAAATCTGTTCAAGGGCGTCAAGGGCGCCGTCGGTCAGGGAATTGACCGGGTCTTCATCACCGGGGTGTCGCCGGTGGTCCTCAGCGACATGACCAGTGGTTACAACGTGGGGGAAGATATTTATCTGGATCGCCGCTTCAACGACCTGTGCGGCTTCACCGAGGCCGAAACCGCCGCCCTGCTGGAGCGGTTGGCGGCGGACGGCGGCTCCTGGTCGCCGGCGGAAGCGCTGGACCTGATGCGTACCTTCTATAACGGCTACTGTTTCAGCCCGGACAGTCACGAGCGGGTCTATAACCCGACCTTGAGCCTGTATTTTCTCAAAGCCCTCCAGACCGAGGGCCACTACCCACGGGACATGCTCGACGAGAATCTGGCGATGGATCGCGGCAAATTGCGCTATATCGCCGAGCTACCCCATGGCGAGGAGGTGCTGGCCCAAGCGCTGAACGGCGAGGAAGGCATCCTGATTCCCCGACTGGCCAAGCGCTTCGGCGTGGCCGATGTCCTGACCGCGGTCAAGGACGAGCCCTTCATGGCCTCGCTGCTCTATTACTTCGGCATCCTCACCCTCACCGGGATCGGGATTCTCGGTAAATCCATCCTGAACATCCCCAATCTGGTGGCCCGCTCGCTGTATGTGGAGCGGTTGCGGGAGATGTGGCTGCCGACCTACTAGGATCGCCAGACCATTCCCCGGCTGGCGGAACACTTCTATCTCCAGGGGGATCTGGCCCCCCTGGTGGCCTTCATCGAAGGGCGTTACTTCCCGATCCTGTCCAACAGGGACTATCGCTGGAGTAACGAACTCATGGTCAAGATCGCCTTTCTGACCCTGCTGTTCGATGACCGCTTGTACATGATGGTGTCGGAAACCGAGATGGATCACGGCTATATCGATCTGAGCCTGATTGTCCGCTCGGATATGCGGCGCTTTCAGGCCCTGGATCTGTTGCTGGAGTTCAAATATGTCAGCCTCAAGGAGTTGCAACTGACCGGGGAGCAGGTGCGCG
>JADZBU010000304.1 GCA_020851955.1 Chromatiaceae bacterium
ACATTGGCGCTCCGGCCAAGCCGGTGGTCGCGGTCGGCGACCGGGTCCTCAAGGGGCAGTTGATCGGCGAGGCGCAGGGCCGGCTGAGCGCGACGATCCATGCCTCCAGTTCCGGGACCGTGATCGCTATCGAGGAGCGTCCGGTCCCCCATGCCTCCGGCATGAGCGCCCCCTGCATCCTGATCGAGACCGACGGCGAGGACGCCTGGGCCGAGTTGCCGCCGCCGCTCTCCACCCAACCCGACCCGGAGGTGCTGCGCGAGCGCATCCGCTGGGCGGGCATCGTCGGCCTGGGGGGCGCCGCCTTCCCCAGCAGCGTCAAGCTGACCCCTGCGCCGGGCATCCGCATCCGAACCCTCATCATCAACGGCGCCGAGTGCGAGCCCTACATCAGTTGCGACGATCGCCTGATGCGGGACAAACCCGAACGCATCCTCCAGGGCGCCCGCCTGCTGCGGGACCTGCTGGGGGTGGAGGAGTGCCTGATCGCGGTGGAGGACAACAAGCCCGAGGCCATCCTGGCCCTGCGCCAGTCCCTCGTGACGGATGGGGACGCGGCGGGCATCGAAATCATCGCCATCCCCACCCTCTATCCCTCGGGGGGGGAGAAGCAGCTCATTCGCATCCTCACCGGCCAGGAGGTGCCCAGCCGGGGGATTCCGGCCCAGATCGGCATCGTCTGCCAGAACATCGCCACCGCCGCCGCCATCGCCGATGCCGCCTTCGACGGCAAGCCCCTCATTTCGCGCATCGTCACCCTGACGGGGCGCGGTCTGGGCCAGCCCCGAAACCTGGAGGTGCCCATCGGGGTCCCCATCCGGGACCTCATCGAGCAGGCCGGCGGCCTGAGCCCCCGCTTGCGGCGCTTGCTCATCGGCGGGCCCATGATGGGTTTTGCCTGCGACGACCTGGACATGCCCGTGACCAAGGCCGTCAACTGTCTCCTGGCCCTGAGTCCCGACGAGGCCCCCGACCCAGGGCCGGCCCTGGCCTGTATCCGCTGTGGGGTTTGCGCCCAGGCCTGCCCCGTCAGCCTGCTCCCCCAGCAGTTGTACTGGCATGCACGGGCCCGGGACCTGGACAAGGTGCGCGATTACAACCTCTTCGATTGTATCGAGTGCGGCTGTTGCGCCGTGGTCTGTCCCTCCCATATCCCCCTGGTGCAGTACTACCGCTTCGCCAAGAACGAGTGCCTGGCGCGGGACCAGGAGAAACGGCAGGCCGAGCACGCCCGCCAGCGCCACGAGGCCAAGGAGGCGCGGCTGGAGCGGTTTGAGCAGGAGCGCAAGGCCAATCTGCGCAAGAAGAAGGAGGGCCTGGCGGAGAAGGCGGCGACATCCCCGCCCGCCGGCACCCCCGCGGCGGGGGCCTCGGCCCCGGAGGCCGCCGCCGAGGACCCGAAAAAGGCTGCCATCGCCGCCGCCCTCAAGCGCGCGGCGGAAAAGAAGGCGGCCCTGGCCAGCCAGGGTCTGGCGCCCAAAAATACCGAGAACCTGGCCCCGGCCCAGCAGCGTCAGGTGGAGGCCGCCGAGGTTCGCCGTCGCGAGTTGCAGGCGGCGGAAGATGCGGCAGGACCGCGGGAATAAAGCATGATGCCGACCGCTATCGTCTCCTCGCCCTTCGCCGGGCGCCTCAACCGTACCGACCAGGTCATGCTCCAGGTCATCCTGGCCCTGATCCCAGGCACGGTGGCCATGGTCTGGTACTTTGGCTGGGGCGTCCTCATCAACATGGCCCTGGCGAGCCTTTTTGCCCTGGCCAGCGAGTCCCTGGTCATGTGGCTGCGGGGCCGGCC
Organism: Chromatiaceae bacterium; assembly: GCA_020851955.1. GTDB lineage: Bacteria > Pseudomonadota > Gammaproteobacteria > Chromatiales > Chromatiaceae > M0108. Next base: position 1,796 of record JADZBU010000304.1, read on the forward strand.
CGTGCTGCCGGCCATCGGCGACCTCAGCGCCCTGGTCACGGCCCTGCTCTTCGCTGTCGCCGTACCCCCTACCCTGCCCTGGTGGATGACCCTGATCGGCATCGTCTTCGCCATTGTCATCGTCAAGCAGTTGTATGGGGGGCTGGGCTACAACCCCTTCAACCCCGCCATGGCGGGCTACGTCTTCCTGCTGGTGTCCTACCCCCTGGCGATGACCACCTGGCTGGCCCCCAACATCCCGGAAATCCTTGATGCCCATAACCTGGTGACGCTGTCCTTCCTGGATTCGGCCCGGCTCATTCTGACGGGGGCCCTGCCGCCCAATGTGGCCTGGGATGCCATGAGCGCGGCCACACCCCTGGACCAGATGTTCTCCAAACTCGACCAGAACGCCACCATCCCCGAGATCCTGGCCAGCCCCCTGTGGGGGGACTATGGCGGACGGGGCTGGGAATGGATTGGCAACTGGTTCCTGCTGGGAGGGCTCTACATGATTTGGCGCGGCGTCATCACCTGGCGCATCCCGGTGGCCGTGCTGGCGGGCCTGCTCATTCCCGCGGGGATGTTCTGGCTGGTGGACCCCGAGGCCTTTCCCTTCCCGGCCTTTCACATCTTCGCTGGCGGCACCATCCTGGGGGCCTTCTTCATCGCCACCGACCCGGTCACCGCCTGTACCACCCCCCGGGGCCAACTCGTCTATGGCGCCGCCATTGGGCTTATCATTCTGGCCATTCGCCACTGGGGCGGCTATCCGGACGCCGTGGCCTTCGCGGTCTTGCTCATGAACATCGCCGCCCCCACCATCGATTACTACACTCAGCCGCGCGTCTTCGGCCATGGCCGGGGGGAAAAGACATGAATACCAAGCCTATTCTCGGCGCCGGGGCCATCCTCGGGGCCTTTGCCAT
>JADZBU010000305.1 GCA_020851955.1 Chromatiaceae bacterium
GCCGCCAAGGAGTGACCCTCTACTTTTTGCCACCCTACAGCCCGGAGTTGAACCGCGTCGAGAAACTCTGGCATCTGGTCAAACATACCTGGATGGCCGCTAAGCATCGCGATGCCGCAACGCTCGAGGCGGAGGTCATCGAGATCCTTGACCAAGTCGGTACGCGCTATCACCTGGCTTTTTAGTATGAAGAACTTTTTGTGAATGACTTAGTTATCCACCTCTGGTGGTTGGCAGGGATTTGCAAGTAGGGCAGGCCCGCAGCTTGGTATTCAGCGGGCCTGCGGCAAACTGGCTACCGTTCCTTCGATCCACTCCTCTACGCGCCGATTGATCTCGCCCGCCTTCAGTCCCTGGGTTGGTATGGGATCACCGATGACGAGGTCGATGACGCCTGGGTATTTCTGAAGTCCACGCCGTTTCCAGAATACCCCCGCGTTATGGGCGATGGGCAAAATGGGGTAACCCGTCTTCTCGCCGAGCATGGCACCGCCCAGATTGTATTTGATGTGCTCTCCAGGCGCGGTTCGCGTCCCCTCCGGGAAGATGACTACCCAGCGACCCGCAGCCAGGGATTGGCGCCCTTCCTGCAGAAGTTGTTTGATAGCTTGACGTCCTGCCTTACGATCAAGGGCGATGGGGTCCAGGGCCGCCATGCCCCATCCAAAAAAAGGAATCCAGAGTAATTCCCGCTTGATAACCCAGGTGTTGGTGGCCGGAAGCAGGCCGCGCAGGGCGATAGTCTCCCAGGTCGACTGGTGTTTACTCAGGACAATACAATTTTCCCTGGGTAATTTATCCCAGCCATGAATCCGATACTTGAGTCCGCAGATGACACCGACCGCTTCCAGGTTCAGCCTGCCCCACAGTTTCCCGAGCTTCGCCAGCATGGGGAAGGGCAGGACCCACTTGAGCAGATACAGGGCCGGCGCTATGACCAGGGTGGTCAGGCTGAGGAAAACCATGTAGATGAAGGATCTGAGCGTTACCAACATGGCCAACCCCTCATGCTGCCAGCAGAAAATCCGCCGCCGCCGCTAAGTCGGAGAAAACCGGAATGGTATCGAGTTCACCCGCATGATTGACGCAGGTATTCTGACCATTACCCGTGCGGACCAGGATGGGGGAAGCCCCTGCCGCCTGCGCCGACTCCAGGTCACGCCAGGAATCGCCAATGCAGGGTACTCCGGCTAGGTCGATCTGGAGTCGAGAAGCAATCTCATGCAGCAGTCCTGGCAGGGGTTTACGGCAAGCACACTTGGCGTCGGGGGCATGTGGACAGAAAAAAATAGCCTCTACTTGGGCGCCCTGAGAGCTTAATTCTCGCGCCAACTTGCGATGTATGGCGTTGAGATCATCAATTGAAAATAATCCCCGCCCCAGTCCAGATTGATTACTAGCGATGGCTATGCGATACCCCCCATGATAAAGACGGGCCATGGCATCCAGGCTGCCGGGTATGGGAACCCATTCCTCCAGTGACTTGATATAGTCATCCGAGTCCTGGTTGATGACCCCATCGCGATCAAGAATGATCAGCTTCATATGTCCTCGATACCCTGCCTGTTCTCATTGACCCATGGGTTGTAGGCGGGAGATATCCGCTATTCCCAGAAAGAGTCCCTCAAGACCGGCAAGCAGAGCCAGACGATTGGCGCGTACGCGTGGATCCTCGGTCATGACCATTACCTGATCGAAGAAGGCATCAACCTCGGGCCTGACGCCTGCCAGAAAATGGAAAGTGCCCGCATAATCACCAACCCCGATCAGCGACCTCACCTGGGGAGCGAGTTCGCGGATGCGCGCCGCCAGGCTGATTTCCTCCGGATCGACCAAGAGGGTCTGATCGACTTGGTCACCCGGTTGCTCATCGCTCTTCTTGAGGATGTTGCGAATACGTTTATTGGCTGCCGTCAAGGCCACGGCTTCGGGCAGTTGACTGAAATCGTGTACCGCTAGAATGCGACGATAAATATCGCTGGGTACGCGCACACCGATCGCCAGCACGGCATCAACCTGGTCGGCGGCTAGGTCGTGGTCCTGGCAATAGCCCTTAAGCCGTTCCAGCACATAGTCAAAAACCTCACCAGCAGCGGCAGTGGCATCAAGTTTAGTGCGATACTCCTGCGCGGTGAAATCCAGCAGTTCTCGCAGATCCAGGTCAAGCGGCGTTTCGATGAGCAGGCGCAAGATGCCGATGGCGGCCCGGCGCAGGGCATAGGGGTCCTTGACCCCCGTGGGCCGTTGGCCAATGGCGAAGATGCCTACCAGGGTGTCGAGCTTTTCAGCGAGAGAGAGAATGCGCCCGCAGTCGGTGGTGGGCAGTCGATCTCCGGCGTGACGGGGCAGATACTGCTCCTCCATGGCGGCGCAGACCGCGGGATGCTCGCCCGAATGCTCGGCGTAATAACGGCCCATGACGCCCTGCAGACCGCCAAACTCGAAGATCATGGAGGTCATGAGGTCACATTTAGCCAGATGGGCCGCCCGGGCCGCAAGATCCTCGTCATAACCCAGGATGCCAGCGATATAACGCGAGATTTGGGCCACGCGCTGGGATTTCTCCGCCACCGTGCCCAATTTATCTTGAAAAATAAGGGTCTTGAGACGCTCACCATAAGACTCAAGGGGCTGCTTCAGATCTTGTGACCAAAAGAAGGCGGCGTCCGCGAATCGGGGCCGGATGACCCGCTCATTGCCCTTTCGAACCTCGCCCGGATCCAGGCTCTCGATGTTGGCGATGGTAATGAACATGGGCAACAGAGATCCATCCGCGGAACGCAGCGGAAAGTATTTCTGATTCTTCTGCATGGTCTCGATCAGTACTTCGGCGGGCACTTCAAGATACTTGGGGTCAAAGCCCCCCAGGATGGCCGAGGGCCACTCGCACAGGGCGGTAACTTCCTCGAGGAGTTCGTCGTGCATGACGACATCCCCCCCCGCTTCTGCCGCCAGAGACTGGACTTGTTGGCGGATGAGGTCACGGCGGAGGTTGAAGTCAGGCTCGACGCGTCCGGTCTCTCGCAGCAAGTCCGCGTAGTCCACAGGGACCCAGAGACGCATGGCCCCGGGCCGGTGGAAGCGATGCCCATAGGTCTCGCGGCCGATCACGACCCCCAAAACCTGTCCCTCGACTTGCTCGTCCCCGAATAACACGACTACCCAATGTACGGGGCGCACAAACTCTTCCTCCCGGTCACCCCAACGCATCCGTTTAGGGATGGGGAGGCTTGCCAGGGACCGCTCTAGCATGGGCACCAGCTGATCCCTAGTGGCTCGCCCCGCTTGCCTTTGGTGAACGACCAGCCAGGCCCCCTTATCGGATTCCTCCCGTGCCACGTCGGCCATCTCGACCCCACAGGAGCGAGCAAAACCCAGTGCGGCTGGTGTTGGCTGGCCCGAAGCGTCGAAGGCCGCCCTAAGGGATGGACCCCGCCGAACCAGTTCCTGATCGGGTTGGGCGATTTCCAGATTCCTGACCAGTAAGGCCAGGCGGCGGGGAGTAGCAAAGGACTCAACGACGCCATAACCCAGGTGGTGTTGGGCCAACTGGGCCTTGAGGCCCTCGGCGAAGGACTGGGACAGGCGTCGCAAGGCGGTTGGCGGCAACTCCTCGGTACCGATTTCAACCAGCAGATCGCGAGTCTCGACCATGATCTTCTCCTTATTCCGCGCTGGTGGCGATCGGGTTCAACATAGGGAAGCCTAGGGCCTCCCGACGCTCGTAATAGGCCTGGGCCACGGCTCTCGCCAAGGCACGGACCCGCAGAATGAAGCGTTGACGTTCCGTTACCGAGATGGCGCTGCGGGCGTCCAAGAGATTAAAGGTGTGCGAGGCCTTGAGAACCTGCTCATAGGCGGGCAGCGGCAAGCCTTGGCCGATCAAATACTGGCTTTGTTGCTCGCAATGGTCGAACTGCCTGAAGAGGGTCTCGATATGGGCATGTTCAAAATTGAAGGAGGATTGCTCGACTTCGTTCTGATGGTAAACATCACCGTAAGTCACCACGCGGTTACCCGCTTGAGTCCAGATCAGGTCGTAAACACTCTCAACCCCCTGAAGGTACATGGCAATACGCTCTAGGCCATAAGTGATCTCGCCAGTGACGGGGCGGCAATCAAGTCCGCCTACCTGCTGGAAATAGGTAAACTGGGTCACCTCCATGCCATTAAGCCAGACCTCCCAACCCAGTCCCCAGGCCCCCAGGGTCGGCGACTCCCAGTTGTCCTCCACGAAGCGGATATCGTGGACCAAGGGATCAATACCTAAAGTTCGCAGGGATTGAAGATAGAGATCCTGAATGTTTAATGGGGAAGGCTTAAGGACAACCTGATATTGATAGTAATGCTGCAGCCGATTGGGGTTTTCGCCGTAGCGCCCGTCCGTGGGCCGCCGCGAGGGCTGAACATAGGCACAGCGCCAAGGTTCGGGGCCGATGGAGCGCAGGAAGGTAGCGGGGTGGAAGGTGCCCGCGCCGACCTCCATGTCATAAGGCTGCAGAATGACACAGCCCTGATCCGCCCAAAACCGTTCCAGAGCAAAGATCAGGCCCTGAAACGTCGTCATGTCGTCGTTCGTCCCCGCCACGATCCATCTCCTCGGCTTCGCTAAGTGTAAAAAAGGATTAAAGTATAGCCGTTGCGCAGGCCATTCCGCCATCACGAAGCCCGCAGGGAAGCCGGGTCGTCTTGGCTAGGGCCCCTGAGTACCAAGGTAACCTGTTGCCCATACGTTATTTCTGGATGCGTGCCGTCACTTTCCAGGCCGACCAGAACCGGGCGTGGGCCATTATTCCAGAACTCCGATTTCTCTTGAGGTGCCCCAATGACAGACCAGGAACTTCGCATTGAGCGGGCGCGGGCTTCCGCCCGTACCTCTATTGTCGGTGGTGTCGTCAATGTGTTGCTAACCGGTGCCAAGCTGGTGGGCGGATATGTGGCCAATTCCCAGGCCCTGATCGCCGATGGCGTTCATTCCCTCTCGGATCTCATCGCCGATGGCTTGGTCTGGTTTGCCAGCCACCATGCCAGTCAGGCCCCGGACGAGGATCACCCCTACGGCCATGGCCGCTACGAGACCGTGGCGACGCTCTCCTTTGGAGCAATCCTCATCGCCGTGGCCATAGGGATCGCCTGGAGTGCCGGGGAGCGCTTGTTTAACCCGGAAGAGCTCCTGGTCCCGACCTCTCTGGCCCTGTATCTGGCGGGTGCGTCCGTGGTCCTCAAGGAGTGGCTCTACTGGTACACCCTCCATTACGCCAAGCAGGTCCGCTCCGACATGCTCCGGGCCCATGCCTGGCATCACCGGTCGGACGCCATCTCCTCCGTGGTGGTTTTCCTTGGCGTCGGTGGCGCCATGATGGGGCTCAACTACCTGGACGCCATCGCCGCCGTGCTGGTGGCCTACATGATCGCCAAGGTAGGCTGGGATATGGGCTACGATGCCATGCACGAATTGGCCGACCGCGGCCTGGACGCCGAGCGGCTCGCCCACATCAAGTCCACGATCGCCTCGGTGGGAGGGGTGCGTGACGTGCACATGTTACGGACCCGCAAACATGGTGGGCATGCCTCCGCGGATGTCCACCTCCTGGTTGATCCGACCATCAGTGTCTCCGAGGGTCACGCCATCGCCATTCTGGTCGAGCAGCGCCTCAAACGGGAGATCGACGAGATCACCGACGTCACGGTCCACATCGATCCCGAGGACGATGAGACCGCCCCCCCCACCATGGATTTACCCCTGCGCACCGAGGCCCTGGCTCGCCTTGACCGACACTGGGTGGGAATCGCCGCCGCCAGTCATCGCCAGGGAGTGGTTTTGCACTATCTTGGTGGCCGTATCGAGGTGGAGGTCATCCTGCCCTTGGCGGTGTGTGAGGGTGATCCGGATAAGGCGCGGATCCTGGGCGAAAGGCTGCAGGAGGCCGTTAAGGATGATGCCTGTTTCCACCGCGTGACCCTTTATTTGAGCTAGAGCGCACTAAAATGGTGCGTCAGCCTGAAAAGGCGTCCTGACTTGGGGCGCGGCCGATCCGGCCGCGCCCAGCTACCCCAGATTGGCCCGCCCTTACATAGAGCGGAAAGCTTACTGGCCAGCAGGTGACGCCCCCGCATCTGGCCGACCCCATGCACAGGGCTATCTTGGCATGTGATCTGCTAGATAACTGCCATTCCCGCGTCAGCGGCGAACCAAGGATTATTTGATCTTCCGCGAGCTGAGTCTCGCTCCACCCTTACCCCAGAATCCCCAGCACTCGAACCGGAGACCCGTATGCCTTCTAACGTACAGAAAATGATCAAGGAAAACGAAGCGAAGTTCGTCGACTTGCGCTTCACCGATACCCGTGGCAAGGAGCAGCATGTCTCCATGCCCATCAATGTGGTGGACGACGACTTCTTCACGGAAGGTAAGATGTTCGATGGTTCCTCCATCGCCGGCTGGAAGGGAATCCAGGAATCCGATATGGTGCTCATGCCCGAGGCCAGCACGGCGGTGATGGACCCCTTCGCGGATGAGAAGACCCTGATCCTGCGCTGCGACATCCTGGAGCCCAACACCATGCAGGGCTACGAGCGTGATCCGCGCTCCCTGGGTAAGCGCGCCGAGGCTTACCTCAAGTCCACCGGCATTGCCGACTCCGCCTTCTTCGGCCCCGAGCCCGAGTTCTTCATCCTGGACGATGTGCGCTGGGGCGCCAGCATGTCGGGTTGCTTCTATAAGGTGGATTCCGAGGAAGCGGACTGGAATTCCGAGCGGACCTACGAAGATGGCAATATCGGCCACCGTCCAGGCGTCAAGGGCGGCTATTTCCCCGTCCCCCCGGTCGATTCCCTGAATGATCTGCGCGCCGCCATGTGCCTGACCTTGGAAGACATGGGTGTTCCCGTCGAGGTCCATCATCACGAGGTGGCAACGGCTGGCCAGTGTGAAATTGGGACCCGGTTCAGCACCCTGGTGCAACGCGCCGACTGGGTCCAGATCCAGAAGTACGCCATCTGGAACGTGGCCCACGCCTATGGCAAGACCGTCACCTTCATGCCCAAGCCCCTGGTCGGCGACAATGGCAGCGGCATGCACTGCCACATCTCCCTGGCTAAGGATGGCGTGAACCTGTTCTCCGGCGACAAGTACGGTGGTCTGTCCGATACCGCGCTTTATTTCATTGGCGGCATCATCAAGCACGCGCGTGCCCTGAACGCCTTCACCAACGCCTCCACCAATTCCTACAAGCGCCTGGTGCCGGGCTTCGAGGCCCCGGTCATGTTGGCCTACTCGGCCCGCAACCGCTCCGCCTCCATTCGTATCCCCCATGTGAGCAATCCCAAGGGCCGTCGTATTGAGGTGCGCTTCCCGGATGCCACGGGCAACCCCTATCTGGCCTTTGCCGCCATGATGATGGCGGGTCTTGATGGCATCCAGAACAAAATTAATCCCGGCGATCCCATGGACAAGGACCTCTACGATCTGCCCCCGGAAGAGGCCAAGGCCATCCCGACCGTATGCCATGCCCTCGATCAGGCCCTGGATTATCTCGACAAGGATCGTGATTTTCTAACCGCTGGCGGTGTTTTCACCAACGATCTGATCGATGCCTATATTGCCCTCAAGATGACGGAGGTGACGCAACTGCGCATGACCACCCACCCCATCGAATTTGATCTGTATTACAGCCTCTGATCAGTTCGGAAACTGGAGGATGGAGACGTGTGCGTCTTGATCCTCCAGATCCGAGAAAAGCAAACGCCCCGCAAGGGGCGTTTTGCTTCCATAAATCGGTGAGAGCAAACTAGGAGCGACCTGATTTGGCTGCCAGACGCACCCTTTTGGATCATGGGATTATTCTGGAGGCGAGCACCCTGCTGCTAGTCGCTGCATAATGCATGGCAAGCTTATTGCTAAATTAACTTCCAATGGCACCCACTATCGGAAATTACCTGCTGGGTCACCCGCATGAAGACGCCTACTCCACGGAAGACGAGCACAGAGAAGAAGATTCTCGATAATTTGAATACCGCTGTCCTCTTGTTTGACAAGGACTTGCGTCTGATTCATATCAACCCGGCTGGGGAGATGCTGTTCGATGTGAGCGCCCGCTATGTGCTGGGCGTCCAGGCCATGGATATCCTCATCTGTCCCGGCGACGCCGTCGAGAGCCGGCTCCGCCAAGCGGCCCAAACCCGTCAGCCCTTTACCGAGCGCGAGATCAACATTGTCCTGGTCGATGGACGGACCATCCGGGTGAATTGCACCGTGCTGCCCATTCACCAATTCAGGGATGAGGTGGAACTCCTGGTTGAGTTGCACCAAATCGATCGCCAGCTACGCATCAGTCGCGAGGAGCACCTGCTGTCTCAGCACCAAGCCACCCAGGCCCTGATTCGCGGCTTGGCGCACGAGATCAAAAACCCCCTCGGCGGGTTACGCGGCGCTGCACAACTCCTGGAACAGGAGCTACCCGACAAGTCCCTGCGCGAATACACCCGCATCATCATTGAGGAGGCTGATCGCCTCCAGGGCCTCATGGACCGGATGCTGGGCCCCAATCGCCTGCCAAAGCCAGGCAAGGTCAATATCCACTTTCTCCTGGAGCGGGTGCGCAGCCTCATCCTGGCGGAACATCCTCATGGGCCGCAGCTGGAGCGTGACTATGACCCGAGTATCCCGGAGTTCATGGCGGACGGGGATCGGCTCTTCCAGGCCCTGCTCAATCTGGTGCGGAACGCCGTCAAGGCCACCGGCTCGACCGGCCGGGTCGAGCTGCGTACCCGCGTGTTGCGCCAGTTCACCATGGGCGGGAAATGTCATCGTCTCGTGCTACGCGTCGAGATCCAAGACAATGGCCCCGGCATCCCCCTGGAGCTGCAGGAGCGCATCTTTTTTCCCATGGTCACGGGCCAGGCTGGGGGTACCGGTCTGGGGCTGCCCATTGCCCAAGAACTGGTCAACCAGCATGGGGGCCTGATCGAGTGCGAGAGCCACCCTGGCGAGGCCCGCTTCTTCGTCTATCTGCCATTGGAGACATGACATGACTAAGGCACCCAAGGTCTGGGTCATCGATGATGACCGCTCCATCCGCTGGGTGCTGGAGCGGGCCCTGCGCAAGGCGGAAATGGACGTCACCTGCTTTTCCAATGGTGTAGGCGTCATGGACATCCTGGAGCGCGATCAGCCGGACGCCATCCTTTCGGATGTGCGGATGCCTGGCATCGATGGCCTGGAACTCCTGGGCCAGATCACCGCTCGCTATCCGTCCCTGCCCGTCATTATCATGACGGCGCACTCGGATCTGGATAGCGCCGTGTCCGCCTTCCATGGCGGTGCCTTCGAATATCTCCCCAAACCCTTCGATCTGGACGAGGCCGTGGCTCAGGTGCGCCGCGCCTGCCGTCACCAAACCCAGGAAGGGGGGGCACCGGAAGAGCCCATGCCCAAGGGTGCCGAGATCATTGGCGAGGCCCCGGCCATGCAGGAGGTCTTTCGCGCCATTGGCCGTCTCGTGCGATCCAATATTACGGTCTTGATCAACGGGGAATCGGGTACGGGCAAGGAACTGGTGGCTCGCGCGCTCCACCGCCACAGCCCACGTACCGATAAGCCCTTCATCGCCCTGAATATGGCGGCGATTCCTCATGATCTGCTGGAATCGGAACTCTTCGGTCATGAACGGGGGGCCTTCACGGGCGCCCAGGCGCGGCGCGAGGGTCGCTTTGAGCAAGCCCATACCGGCACCCTCTTCCTGGATGAGATCGGGGACATGCCGGCGGAACTCCAGACCCGCTTGCTACGGGTCCTGGCGGACGGCGAGTTTTATCGTGTCGGTGGTCTGGCCCCGGTCAAGGTGGATACGCGCATCATCGCCGCCACCCACCAGCACCTCGAGTCCCTCGTTCAACAGGGCCGCTTTCGCGAGGACCTCTTCCACCGCCTGAACGTCATTCGCATCCACCTGCCGGCCCTGCGAGAGCGGCGCGAGGATATTCCCCTGCTCATGCGGCACTTTCTCGGTTCCGCCGCGACGGAATTGGGTTGCGAGTCCAAGGTGCTCTCCCTCGGCGCAGCCGAACGGCTGGCCAGTCTCGACTGGCCAGGGAACGTTCGCCAGCTGGAAAACACCGCGCGTTGGCTGACCGTGATGGCGGCGGGCAAGGAGATCCACATCGAGGATCTGCCCCCCGAACTGGCGGCGCCCACCAGTGGCCGCGAAAGTGAGGAGCTATGGCAATCGGCCCTGCGCCGATGGGCGCGCGATCATCTCAAGGCGGGTGGGGCTGGGCTGCTGGATCTGGCCCTGCCGGAGCTGGAACGCATCCTCATCGTGGCTACCCTGGAACATACCGAGGGACGTCGCCAGGATGCCGCGCGCCTGCTCGGCTGGGGTCGCAATACCCTCACCCGCAAGATTAAGGAACTCAAGCTGGAGGTTGATGGCGCGAGCCCGGAGGATGAGGCCTGACCGGCCTGGCGATCTTGAAAGGCTCCGCTGGGGCCCAATTTCATGGAATCCCTGATCGAGACCCTGGAATTAACCATGGATAGTGCCAGTATTGAACTGCCCGGTTCCGAGTTGGAGGCCATCCGTCTGGAGGATGGCTGTCTGCGGCTACACTTTTCACGCGTCATCATCCTGAAAACCATGACGGGTTCCAGCGAGACCACCCGTTGGTGGCAGACGGGTGATCTGGTGATGGAAGAGGCCGAGGTGGCAGGCGACCTACCCACAGGCCCCCTGATTTGTGCGGGTGGCGACATCGAGGACAACATCTTCACCTATCGAGACATGATCCCCTTGCCCCTGTCGAGCAGGGGCAGTGTTGGCTGTGACATCAGCTTTCGTGACTCCAATGCCCATCTGAGGGTGAGAGCCAATTCTATCCGCATGGAAATGACCGGCTTGCCCAAGTATATCGAGCATGTGCGGCCTGGCTAAGTCCTTCCCTGGGCCGGGCTATCCCGCTCTCTTCCCAGCCAACGGAGGTTGAAGCTTTAACCTGGGAGCTCGATGGTCGGCAGCCCTATTCGAGGGAAGCCAGCCGGTGTGCCCACCGGGTGGTCTCTGGCAGGCGGAAACGGGTTGTGCAGGCCAAGACAAAGCGGACTGCCGTCTCCAAACTGATCTTGTGTCCCACCGAGATATAGAGGGGCTGAACATTACGTCGGGTGCGCACTAGGGCGCCGATGATCTCGTCGTGATCCCGCAGGGGCGTCCAGTCGCCCTTCTCCGCCCCCAAAGGGCCGTGTTCTCCGATCAGGCGGGATTTGGCGACGCCGATGCTGGGCAGGCCCGTGAGGACGCCCAAGTGGCAGGCCAGCCCAAAGCGACGAGGGTGGGCATAACCCTGACCATCGCACAGCAACAGCTGCGGGGGTTCGCTCAGACTCGCCAAGGCCTCCAGCAAGGCCGGGGCCTCGCGGAAGGACAGCAGGCCAGGCACATAGGGAAAGACCGTGCGTCGCCGTGCCGAGGCGCTTTCCAGGAGCAGCAGATCGGGAAAGGAGAGGATGGCAACCCCGGCCCGGGTTTCGTCCCCACCCCCGGGGAAGCCCACATCCAGTCCCGCCACTCGCCGCACCTGGGTCAGTTCATCCCGGCGCACCACCTGGTCACGCAACCGCTCCTGGACCGCGCGCGCTTCGCAGGTCGTTGTTGGCCACTCAAGGTCCCCGAACATTGGCCTGTCTCTGGGTGGTTAGGACCGCAACCGTGACCTGGCCTCCCAACAGGACCCTGAAATGGGTTCCTCGCGGGATTTCTGGCTGGCTTCCGCGTGAGCGGGAGATTGACGAGTTCTGGGTATAAACAAAAATACCCGCGATATCGCGGGTATTTGGGCGCCGGAAGCCGGCAGGCACGCAGTAGGTGATGCTGGCCCGGATTAAGGGTTAATAATTGCGGGCGGAGCCGACGATCTCGTGGGCCAGGTCAACGACACGAGTCGCCATCTCACTGTATTCGTGACGGTAATTGGCGAGGAGCCCGTCAGTGGATGCCCAGTAGTCCTTGCCGGTGACGCCATGCTCATGCTCGTGAGCAATGAACTGCTTCTGCATTACCAGCATCTTGTCGATCAGCTCTTGCTTCTCTTTTTTCAACGCCGCGATGTCACTCATGGATCTCTCTCCCAACTGCCTCGATAAATCTTGAATTCCGCCGGCTTATTTAGTGTATGCCGAAATCTTAATATAGCATGGGGTGGCCGATCCGGGTCAAACGAAATCTGCCAAGGAAGGGATGTTGCCCCCCCGCCTTGGGGTTCTCAGCAACCACAGGCGGGTAACGGCTGGCCGTGGAGGCGCAGGGAGCCCGTCAATTGGGCCAGGCTCCCCAGGCCCTGGCGATCCAGATAGTCAAGGATGCCCTGGTTGATCTTGGCCAGGATCAAGGGGTCGTAAAAGAGGGCCGTGCCGATGCCGACGGCACTGGCGCCGGCGATGAGAAATTCCAGTGCATCGGCGGCGCAGGTGATGCCCCCTTGGCCAATGATAGGCACCCCATGGTCACGGCAGACTTGATAGACCTGATGGACCTTGAGCAGGGCAATGGGCTTGATGGCGGGTCCGGACAGACCGCCCTGGTTGTTATTTATGACCGGCATCCGTCGCTCGATGTCGATGGCCATGCCCATGAGGGTATTGATGGCCGCGAAGGCATCCGAGCCGGCCTCCAGGCAGGCCCGGGCGTTGCCCGCAATGTCGGTCTGGTTGGGCGAGAGCTTGGTAATGAGAGGCTTGCGCGTGGCCTTGCGGCAGGCGGCGACGACTTGGGCCGACATGCGGACATCATTGCCGAAGGCTACGCCGCCCTCCTTGACGTTCGGGCAGGAGATGTTGATCTCAATGGCGCTGATCGGGCTGTCGTCGAAGCGCCGGGTGACCTCGTAGTACTCTTCGACGCTGGAGCCGGAGACGTTGGCGATGAAGTGGGTCTCGCTGAAATCCAGGGTGGGCAGGATATCGCCGATGACCCGATCCACCCCGGGATTCTGCAGGCCAATGGCGTTGATCATGCCAGCGGGAGTTTCGCACAGGCGGTGAGGGGCATTACCAAGCCGGGGCGCCAGGGTGGTGCCCTTGAGGCAGATGGCGCCCGCCTCGCGGTTGGAGAAGCCCTGAATGCGCGTATACTCCTCGCCAAATCCCACGCACCCGGACAAGAGCACCAGGGGGGTCGCGAAGTCCAGGCCGCAGAAATCGATGCGCAGTCGGGGGTCGGTCTTGATATCCAACGCCATGTCCAATGCTCCCGCGCCAGCCGTGCCCTGGGGCTAGCACCTTGATTCCGATGTTCGATGTCGTCCTCTACCAGCCCGAGATCCCGCCCAATACCGGCAACATCATGCGCCTGTGCGCCAATGCCGGCGCCCGGCTGCATCTGATCGAGCCCCTGGGCTTCGTCCTGGATGACAGTCGCCTGAGGCGGGCTGGGCTCGATTACCGGGAGTGGGTCAGTGTCCAGGTCCACCCGGACTTTGCCACCTATGTCCAGACCCGATCCCCACCCCGGCTCATGGCCTGCACGACGCGAGGCCACCGGTCCCTCGCCGCGACCATCTTTTTGCCGGGCGATGCCCTGCTCTTTGGTCCCGAGACCCGGGGGTTGCCGTCCGAACTGCTGGATGGCATGCCGGGCGATCACCGCATCTTCATCCCCATGCGCCCCGGCAATCGCAGCCTCAATCTGTCCAATGCCGTGGCCATCGTCCTCTACGAGGCCTGGCGGCAACAGGCTTTCCTGGGGGCAGAGTGCGTCTCAGGTTGAGTCAGGACTGGCTGATCGCCCCGGCGACCTGGCCGTGCAACCCCATCCGATCTCTGTTCAATCCACCTCGGACTTACTTTCGCGCGCGAGGAGGCTGCGGGTAGCCTCTTCCGGCGTCCGGCTCTCGTAGAGGACGCGGTATACCTGTTCGCCAATAGGCATCTCTACCCCCAGTCGATGGGCAAGATGGTGGACGGAACGGGCCGTGATGACGCCTTCCACCTCCTGACCAATCTGGCGCCTTGCCTCCTCAATGCTGGCCCCCCGGGCCAGGGCCAGGCCCAAGCGGCGGTTGCGGGATTGGTCATCGGTACAGGTCAGTACCAGGTCGCCCAATCCGGCCAGCCCCATGAAGGTCTCCAGCCGCCCCCCCAAGGCCGTTCCGAAACGCGTCAGTTCCGCCAGACCACGGGTAATGAGGGCCGCGCGGGTGTTGGCGCCGAAGCCCAGCCCGTCCGCGATCCCGGTGGCGATGGCCAGGACATTCTTGGCCGCCCCGCCCACCTGAACTCCGATGAGGTCGTCGCTGGTATAGGCGCGGAACCGCTCGCCATGGAGGTAGGCCGCCACCCGCCGCGCCTGCTCAAGCTGGGGCGAGGCCACCGTTACCGCCGTGGGCAGGCCCCTCGCCACCTCGGCGGCAAAGCTCGGGCCCGAAACAACCGCCACATCAAGCGGCCCCAGGACATCCAGGGCTACCTCGTGCAGGAGGCGATTCGTCCCCGGCTCCAGGCCCTTAGTGGCCCAGGACAGCCCCACGTCGGGTCCCAGGGGCGGCAAGTTCCGCAACAGGGCCGCAAAGCCGTGGCTGGGCACGACGACCAGGATCTCGGCCGCGCCCTCGAGGGCCTGACCCAGATCCGATACGGGTTCCAGGTTGTCCGGTAGCGGAAAGCCTGGCAGAAAGCGGCGGTTTTCCCGGTCCCGGATGAGATCGGCGACCTGCGCGGGCCAGTGGTCCCACAACCGGACCGGGTAGCCATTGCGGGCGACCACTAGGGCGAGCGCCGTCCCCCAGGAGCCGGCCCCGAGGACCGCGATGGGTGCCATGGAGGGGGTCATGGGGAGGGGCTGGTCAGTTGATCGCGGCGCCAGCGGCCTGCTTTTGCATCTCCTCCATCATTTCCCGCTGGCGCTGGGCATAGAGGACCTCGAAGTTGACCGGCTGGAGCAGAAGCTGCGGGAAGCTGCCCTTGCTCACGAGGTCCGAGATGGCCTCGCGGGCATAGGGGAAGAGAAGATTCGGGCAGTAGGCCCCCAGCAAGGGTCCCAGTTCCTGTTCGGAAAAGCCCTTGACCCCCACTAGCCCCGCCTGCTGGACCTCGACGATGAAGGCCGTCTGGTCGCCCAGATGGGTGGTAACGGTGACCGATAAAACGACCTCGAAGGTGATCTCATCGATGCGGTTGACCTGGGTGTTGAGATTTAGCTCGTGCTTCGGCTGCCATTCGCCAATGAAGACGCGCGGGGAATTGGGGGATTCGAAGGACAGGTCCTTGATATAGATACGGTGTAACTGAAACATCCGCTCGTCTTGCGGCTGGGCTTGCTCGGTCATGGCTAGGGGTTCCCGGGTCGGAGGGGTGGGTGAAGGGCGAAGAAATGGTGTCAGCGTTTCTTGCGGGTAACCGGCAGATTTGCGCTCTGCCAGGCCATGATGCCGCCGCGCAGGTTGAGGACCTCCTCGAAGCCCTCCTTGCGCAGTTGCTGGCAGGCCATGGCGGACTGGGAGCCGGAGCGGCAGGCAATGACGATGGGTTTGCCCTTGTGTTTGTGCAGGGTGGCGATCTGATTCTTAAAGCCATTCATGGGAATGTTGATGGCGTTAATGATGTGGCCCTGGGCAAAGTCCGCCAAGGGGCGCACGTCGATCACCACCGCCTCCCGGCGGTTGATCAGGTCCGTCGCCCCCAAGGGGTCCACCGACCCCTTGTTGCCCCTGAACAATTGGTAGGCCAACAGGCCAAGGGTGGTGATCAAGGCCAGAACGAGCAGCCAGTGATTGACGATGAATTCGGGTAGGTTCTGAAGGGGCATATTAAGTCGCTTAGCTGTCAGGCGGGCGCCTGGGGTAAGGCATGAGCCAGGCTGAAAGTTAGGCAGCCCGGTTAAGATGGCGCAGTATAACGGCCAAGGCTGGGAGCGTCATCCCCGCGCGGTAGGGCGGGATGGGGCCTGGGGGGTGACGGGTCACGAGGGGGGTCTCAATGACCCTGATGGCAGAAGACCTGGCGCATCATGCCAATGAGTTGCAGGGTGCGGATGTCGCCGACCCGGTAATAAACCCGGTTGGCATCCTTGCGCGTGGCCAGAATCCCCTTGTCGCGCAGGATCGCCAAATGCTGCGAGATATTGCTCTGGGAAGTCCCGACGTCATCGACGATGTCCTGGACGCTCACCTCGCGGTCGCCGAGGGTGCAGAGAATTTTTAGGCGCAGGGGGTGGGACATGGCCTTGAGCGAGCGCGAGGCCCGGTCTATGTCCCCATCATCGGCGAACAGGTCTAACTCGGGATCGGGGCCCGGGGAGAGGTAGGGAGGGGGGGTGTCGATGAGACCTACCATGTACATGACTCGGTTTGAGCTATCACAATTCGATAATAAGCTTTTTTCGCAATAGTTGCTGAAGTTCGCGCGCGGGAATGCCTGCCGCGCGCCTTGGGTAGGGCGGAAATCGCCGTATAATCACCGGCCCCTACCTACCAAGATGTTTCTTATAGCCCGGCGGATTTGTCCCCATGTATGGAAATTGCTTCGCCAGGCCCGCGCGGCGGGAGGACCCGCATAACCCGATGAATCGCGTTTTCGCCAAGCTTGAGGTCCGACGCCTGGCCCGGGCCGGCGTCGCGGGGGCCGGGTGCCTCCTCTGTGCCCTCCTGGCCCTGCCGATCCGTGAGCTTGCGGGCGCGGAGACGGTGGCGGATCCCGTGCAATCCCAGCGGCAAGCCCTGACGCTTAAGGAATCCAAGCTGAAGGACCTGGAACAGGGCCTCGATGCCCGCCGGCGGGGCCGCGATGCCCTGGTGGCGGAAGTGGAGAGTCATGAGCGTGATATTGCCCAACTCGCTCATGGCGGTCGCCAACTCGAGGCCATGATCGCGGAACAGGTTAAGACCCTGACTAAACTGCAAAAGGACCTGGAGGCGGAGCGCACCGCCCTGGCCCGGGAACGCCAATCCCTGGCGGCCCTGATCCGCTCCGCGCATACCCTGGGTAACAATGAGCACCTGCGGATGCTTCTGGACCAACAGGATATGGCGCGCCTGGGCCGTCTCATGTCCTATTATGGCTATCTGAATCGCTATCGCCTGGGCCGGCTCGACAACTTCACGGCCCGCGCGGCCAACTTCGATCGGCTGCGCAACGAGACCTCCCAGGAGACCCAGCGCATGGCGATCCTGGCGGCGAGGCAAAAGGAGATGCGGGAGCGCCTGGGTCGTGCCCAGGCCGAGCGCGCCGCCCTCTTGACCGAACTCGAGAAGGCAATCGCCGGTGGCACCCAGCAGGTGAGCCAGTTGCGAGAGGACACGGAGAACCTCCGCGCCGTGGTCACCCAGCTCGAGCGGCAAGCCATGATCATGCCGGAGGTCGAACTGGCGCAGCAGCCTATCGCCAGCCGGCGGGGCGAGCTCCCTTGGCCCCTGGCCGGCGGCCGGATCTTGACGCGCTTCGGCGAGGTGGGTGGCGAGGGTGGCAAGGCCCAGGATGGGGTGCTGATCGCCGCGAGCGAGGGTTCGGAGGTACGTGCCATCCATCACGGCCGGGTGGTCTATGCCGACTGGATGCGCGGCTATGGCCAGTTGATCATCATCGACCACGACGAGGGCTACATGAGCCTCTACGGCCACAACCAGGCCCTGCTCAAGGAGACCGGCGAGTGGGTGGGCGACGGTGAGGTAATCGCCCTCAGCGGTGCCAGCGGCGGGCGGAAAACGGCGGCCCTCTACTTCGCCATCCGCCACGCCAGTCAGCCCCAGAATCCCGAAGAGTGGTGCGGCTCGGCCCCGGTCGCCGCGCGCTCCCAGTCCTAATCAATTCAATATCGGCGAAGCCATGAAAAAACAGCCTGTTATCCTGCTTTCCCTGCTCCTGGTTTTGGGGCCGCTCCTGGGGGTCACCGGCCCGGCGCGGGGTGAAACGGGGCTGGTCGCGAACGGGAAGGGTGCCCCGGACGCGGCCCCCTCCCAGGCCGCCAAGCCACCGGAGTCCGAGGACGCCGCCGAGCCGACACTGCCGTTGGAGGATCTCAATACCTTTGCCGAGGTCTTCGGGCGTATCAAGAGCGATTATGTGGAAACCGTGGAGGACCGGGCCCTGCTCAAGGGCGCCATCCGGGGCATGCTGTCCTGGCTCGACCCCCATTCGGCCTACCTGGACGGCGAGGAATACCGGGAACTCCAGGTGGGCACCAGCGGGGAATTTGGCGGCCTGGGCATCGAGGTCGGACTGGAGGATGGCTTCATCAAGGTGATTTCACCGATCGATGACACCCCGGCCCAGCGGGCCGGACTCCAGGCGGGGGATCTGATCGTGCGCATTGACAACCGTCCGGTGAAGGGCATGAGCCTGGAGGACGCCGTCAATCTCATGCGGGGGAAGGCGGGTACCGCCATCGAACTCACTATCCTGCGCGCGGGCACGGATCAGCCCTTCAAGGTGGAACTGATTCGGGATGTCATTCATGTGCAGAGCGTCAAGAGCCGCCTCCTGGCGCCGGGCTTCGGCTATGTGCGCATCTCCAATTTCCAGTCCCGTACCACCGAGGACCTGCTCAACGCCCTCTCCAGCTTGCGCTCCGAAAACGAGGGGGACCTCAAGGGCCTGGTGTTGGACCTGCGCAACAATCCCGGCGGGGTGCTCAACAGTGCCGTCGCCGTCAGCGATGCCTTCCTCGCCGAGGGCCTCATCGTCTATACCAAGGGGCGGGTCACGGACTCGGCCCTGGAGTTCAAGGCCGGTCCCGATGACGTGCTGGCCGGCGCGCCCCTGGTGGTGCTGGTGAATGCCGGCTCCGCCTCCGCCTCCGAGATCGTCGCCGGCGCCTTGCAGGATCATAAACGGGCCATCATCATGGGTGCCCAGACCTTCGGCAAGGGCTCGGTGCAGACCATCATCCCCATCGACGAGGCCAGCGCCCTTAAACTCACCACCGCCCTCTATTACACCCCTGCCGGACGTTCTATCCAGGCCGAGGGTATCAGCCCCGACATCCCCCTGGAGCGCGGCCGCCTGGAAATGAACGACAAGCCCGCCCTGGGCAGTGTCAAGGAGGCCGATCTGGCGCGCCACTTGACGAATGGGGATAGCGAGAAACCGGAAGAGGTGGCGGGAGAGGCGGGCGGCGGTCAGCCCCCGGCCGCGGATGAGGCGAAAAAGAAGCCCTTGGCGGTGGAAGACTATCAACTTAGCGAGGCGCTGAACGTTCTCAAGGCCTTGACCTTTTTCAATGGTCCCCGCGCGGCCACCCAGCCGGCCGCCGGGGCCCCGGCCCAACCCTAGTCAGCGAGGAAGAGACCCATGACCCGCGTACTCATCCCCTTGGCCCCTGGTTGCGAGGAGCTTGAGGCCGTCACCCTCATCGACCTGCTGCGGCGGGCCGGTATCGAGGTGGTGACCGCCAGCCTGGAACCGGGTCCCGTCCACTGCAGTCGTGGTACCCGGCTTCTGGCCGATCTCACCCTGGATGAGGTGCTGGGGGGCGACTTTGACATGATGGTCCTGCCCGGGGGGCTGCCAGGTGCGACTAATCTGGATGCCGACGCCCGGGTCCACCAGCTCCTGGCTCGCCACCAGGCCGAGGGTCGCTTCATCGCCGCTATCTGCGCGGCCCCCAAGGTGTTGGCCAATGCCGGCCTGCTCCAGGGCAAGTCCGCCACTGCCTATCCGGGCTGCCTCCAGGTGAGCGACTACCCGGAAGTGACCCTGCTCACCGCCCCCGTGGTGGTGGATGGCAAGACCATCACCGGCCGGGGGCCGGGCACCGCCATGGATTTCGCCCTCCAATTGATCGAGTCCCTGGCAGGCCGGGCGCGGCGGGACCAGGTCGAGCAGGCCCTGGTGAGGGAACTCTGATTAGCTGGCAACTTATCGCCATGCCGTTGGCCGCCTTGGCCGTGGCGGCCCTGGCGAGCCAGTTCCTGGCGCGTTCGCCGGGGTTGTTGCGTGGCATGCTCGACGAGCCCAACGCTCGCTCCCTGCACTCGGGCGCCATCCCCCGCACGGGCGGATTCGCCCTCCTCGCCGGGCTGGCCGCCGCTGGCCTGCTGGCCCCGACGGGTCCGTACCCGGCGGGCGCTGGGATCTGGATCCTGCTGGCCCTGCTGCCGGTGGCGGCCATCTCCCTCCTCGATGATGGGGGCGGGGTGCGACCGCGTTACCGGCTGGCTGCCCACCTGGGCGCCGGGGTCCTGCTGCTGGCCGGTGGACTGGGCTGGTCGCGTCTGGACCTGCCCGGCCTGACGTTGAACCTGGGGACCATCCCCACGGTGTGCCTGACCCTGCTGCTGGTGGTCTGGATGATCAATCTATACAACTTCATGGACGGCATGGATGGCCTGGCCGGGGGCATGGCGGTGTTCGGCTTTGGCGCCCTGGCGATCCTGGGCTGGCGGGGGGAAGAATTGGCCTATGCCCTGACGTGCGCCAGCATCGTGGCCACCGCCGGGGGCTTCCTGACCGCCAATTTTCCGCCGGCGCGGCTCTTCCTGGGTGATCTCGGCTCCACGAGCCTGGGCCTGCTGGCGGCGGCCCTGGGGCTGCAGGGTAGCGCCCTGGGGCTCTTTCCCCTCTGGGTCGCCGGACTGGCCTTCTCCCCCTTCATCCTCGATGCCACCACGACCCTGGCGCGCCGGGCCCTCCGGGGGGAGCGGCTCTGGCAGGCCCATCGTTCCCATCATTATCAGCGTCTGGTGCTGGCGGGCTGGAGCCACCGTCGGGTCATGCTGCGGGCCTGGGCCCTCATGGCCGCCTGCGCTGCCTGCGCCGTCGCCGCGCCCGGCCTGACACCCCCGGATCAGTGGCTGCTGGTGGCGGGCTGGGCGGCCATTTATGTCCTGATCGGCTACCGGGTGCGACTGGTGGAACGCCTGGCGGGGCGGGTCGCGCCATGAGCCGCTGGTTCGATCGGCTGCGGTCTCGCAGCGCCGCCTTCATCCACGACCTCCTGATGCTGCCGGTGGCCTGGCTGCTGGCCTTTTGGCTGCGCTTCAACCTCGGCGATATCCCGACCGAGCAGTTGAACGTGGCCCTGGTCGCCTTGCCGA
>JADZBU010000306.1 GCA_020851955.1 Chromatiaceae bacterium
GCCACCAGATTGGCGCCATTCACCACCGGGGGACCCAAATATGCAGGACAAGCCCATCATCCGTTCCGCCATTCCCAAACGTCGCTATCAGATCGGCGACCACGCCGTCAGCCTCCTGGGGGAGATCGAGAGTGGGGATGCCCGGGCCTTCCGGTACATCCTCGCCTTCGTGCCCACGGGCAAGACCGAGCCCTGCCTCTATGTCTTGTCCGAGCTTAGCCCCCCGCGCGAGGCGGACCTGGGCCGTTATCGCCTGCGCCTCGTCAACGAAACCCTGTCCGAAGTCATGGATAGCGATGACCGGTGGGGCGATCTGGAAACCTTCGCCGAGCAGGCCCTCAAGCTTGGTATCCAGGCCCTGGGCCTACAACGGGAGGCGGTGGTTCGCCTCATGTAGCCCCGTACCAAGGACCGCGGGGCCTGAACCCCCCCCCCCGCTTATGGCTTGGGCATTAAGATCACCCCCTCCGGAGTGGCTCTGAGTGCAGACCTGGCTAGCGGCGCGGTTGAGGGATTCTCGGACAGGCTTCCGCCAGCGGTGCCACCCAGGGCCGGCGGGCCACCCCCGGCGGGGCCGGTGAGCACCCGGGTCCTTCGCCAGCTTGGCTATTCCAAAGACAGGATGAAGGCCCACTGCTCGGGGGTCACCGGCATGACGGACAGCCGGTTGCCCTGGCGTACCAGGGGCATCCCCGCCAGGGGACCCGCGGCATGGGCCTTGAGTTCGGCGAGGGTGATGTTGCGGCGCAGATGGCGCATATAGCGCACGTCAACCATGACCCAGCGCGGCTGGTCCGGATTGCTCTTGGGGTCGTAATACTTGGCCTCGGGATCGAAGGCGGTGTGGTCCGGATAGGCCTCCCGCGCCACCTCCATAAGTCCAACGATGCCGGGCTCCGCGCAGTTGGAGTGGTAAAAGAAGACCTGGTCGCCCACCTTCATCTCGTTACGCATCATGTTGCGCGCCTGGTAGTTGCGCACCCCGTCCCAGGGCTCGGTCTGGGCCGGGGCGGCGACCAGGTGGTCGATGCCGAAGACATGGGGCTCGGATTTCATCAGCCAGTAGGCCATGATGGCTCCTCTCGGTTAAGTATGGGTTTCATGATGTTAGTGGCGCGCATTGGAGCGCTCCAGGGTGGCGCTCATGTGCAGGAAGTTCGCCAGCCGCTCCGGATTGAGTTCCCCTGCCGCCACGGCCTCCTTGAGGGCGCAGCCAGGCTCCTGGTCATGGTGGCAGTTGGCGAAGCGACAATGGCCGATGAGGGGGGCTATGTCCCGGAAGCCATGCTCCAGATCGGCCTGACCGTCCAGGGTCAGCCGGAAGCTGCGGACCCCGGGGGAGTCGATGAGGTGGCCCCCACCCGGCAGGTGGTAACAGGTGGCGGTGGAGGTGGTGTGACGGCCCAGCCCGGTGGCCAGAGACAGGCGGCCGATCTGGATGTCGAGATCCGGCAGCAGGGCCTTGACCAGGGACGACTTGCCCACCCCCGACTGGCCGACCAGGATGTTGGTCTCCCCCGCGAGTCGCGCCGCCAGGGGCCGCAGATCCTGGGCGTCGAGCAGACTTAGCCAGATCAGGGGGTAGCCGATCCGCTCGTAAGGGGCCAGCAGGCTGGCCAGGGTGGCCCGGCCCTGGGCATCCAGCAGGTCGGTTTTGTTGCAGGCGATCAGGGCCTTGACGCCCAGGCGCTCGGCGGCGGCCAGGTATTGATCGAGCAGGTAGGTGCTGGGCTCGGGGCGGGGGGCGAGGATGGCCACCAGTTGCGTCAGGTTGGCGGCCAGGGCCTTGTCGCGGCCGCTGTAATCCGGACGGGCCAGGACCGTCGCGCGGGCCTGGATGGCGGTCACCACGCCGCGATCCGGGCCGCTGGCCTGCCAGACCACCCGGTCACCGCAGACGGGATGGCCCATGTTCTGACGCGCCAGGCAATGCCAGACCTGGCCGGCTTCATCCTCCACCGCCAGTTCGGCTCCATGCCGCACCACGACCAGTCCATGGCGCGGTTGGTCCACCTCGCAGGTCGCCAGGACCTGTTCGGCGCGCTCGTCCAGACGCTGCCGGCGCTGATCCTGAAGGTTGAGGATGCGTGCCTTCTGGCGATCCGAGAGCCGGCGACCCGGCATCAGGGCTTGAATTTGTAATAGTGCGTGTTCAGGTAGGCCGCCATGTCGGTGATATCGTCGTCGAACCACTTGAGCCCCAGGTTCTGCTCGCAGCGCCGGACTTGCGACTCCAGACTGGCCAGGGAGGTCACTTTGCGATCGGTGCGCGTATAGACCTCGGCGCCATGGCAGGAGGTGCAGTTGAATTGGTAGAGGTCGGCGACCTCCTTGTCCTCGGCGGCCAGGATCGGAAGGGCGGCGGTGAGGCCGAGGGACAGTAAAATCAGGCGTGGATGCATGGGCAGGTCTCCTGGAAAAGGGTTGACGTTGGGATTCTATGCCATTTCGCCGGGGTGCCGGTATCGGGAATGGCGGCCGGCATCATGGGGCCCGGGGCGGGACGGCATGGTTGAGGTTATACCCACCCCACCCGGGTTTTCGGTTGCCCGGGCCGGGTGGTGTCTGGCGGGGGACGCCGTGAATACCTCCCTGTAGGCTTGGCGACAGCATCCCTGCTGTCGACACCCCCGCCACCCCCTACCCGGCCCTCCCGCGATATGCCGCGAGCGACCCCACTGGGTATACACTGAGGTCTTTCTCAATGCGATACAAGACAGCATGAAACCCGACGACAACCATCTGGTCTGGCTGGACCTGGAAATGACCGGCCTGGAGCCCGCCCAGGATCGCATCATCGAGATCGCTACCCTCGTCACCGACACTCACCTGGAAGTCCTGGCGGAGGGACCGGTCATTGCCATTCACCAGCCCGAGGCCGTGCTCGCGGCCATGGACGATTGGAACCGGGAACACCATGGGGCCTCCGGGCTGTTGCAGCGGGTCCGGGCCAGCGATCGGGACGCGGCAGGGGCGGAGCGCGAGACCCTGGCGTTTCTCGCCGCCTGGGTGCCGGCGGGCAAGTCGCCCCTTTGCGGCAACAGCATCTGCCAGGACCGGCGCTTTCTCGCCCGGTCCATGCCCCAGCTGGAAGCCTGGTTCCATTACCGCAATCTGGACGTGAGCAGCCTCAAGATCCTGGCGCAACGTTGGGCGCCGGCGGTGGCGGAGGCCTTCAAGAAGCAGTCGGCCCACCGCGCCCTGGATGACATTCGCGAATCCATCGCCGAGCTCCGGCACTATCGCGAGCATCTGCTGCGCCTCTGACGGGCCAGGGCCCAGGCGACGTGCTCGCGGACCAGCTCGCTGGCATGGTCGCCGCGAGCCGCCAGGGCCGCGATGGCGGCGGGGGAGGGCGGGGCATTGCCCAGGGCGACGGCCAGATTGCGCAGCCAGCGGGTATGCCCGATGCGGCGGATGGCGCTGCCCGCGGTCCGGTGCAGGAACTCGGGCTCGTCCCAGGCGAAGAGGGCGATGAGGGTGGCGGCTTCCAGGCTCTGGCGGGGGCGGAAATCCCCCTCCCGGGTGAGTTGGGCGAAGCGGTTCCAGGGGCAGACCAACTGGCAATCATCACAGCCGTATATCCGATTGCCCAGCAAGGGCCGCAGGGGCGCGGGAATGGGGCCCTTCAGTTCGATGGTGAGATAGGAGATGCAGCGGCGCGCGTCGAGCTGGTAGGGCGCCAGAATGGCGCCGGTCGGGCAGACGTCCAGGCAGGCCTGGCAATGCCCGCAGTGAGGAGTAGCCGGTGGGTCCAGGGGGAGGGGTAAATCGACGAAGAGTTCGCCGAGAAAAAACCAGGAGCCGGCCTGGCGGTTGATCAGGTTGGTGTGTTTGCCGATCCAGCCCAGACCGGCATTGCGGGCCAGGGCCTTCTCCAGTACCGGGGCGGAATCGGCGAAGGCGCGGTGGCCGAGGGGGCCGATCTCGGTGGTGATGCGCTCGGCCAGGCGTTGGAGGCGGGTGCGCATCAGCTTGTGATAGTCCCGGCCCAGGGCGTAACGGGAGATGAAGGCGGTGGCCGGTTCCTCCAGGCGCTCGCGGAGGCGGTTCTGGCTCTCGGGGAGATAGTCCATCCGCGCGGACAGGACGCGCAGGGTGCCCGGCACCAGTTCCGCAGGCCGGGCGCGCTTGACGCCGTGGCGGACCAGGTAATCCATTTCACCCATGTGGCCTTGTGCGAGCCAGGCCACCAGCCGGGCCTCGTCCTCCGCCAGGTCGATGCCGCTAATGCCGACCTGCTGGAATCCCAATTCCTGGCCCCATTTCTTGATGCGCCCGGCAAGCAGGGCCA
>JADZBU010000307.1 GCA_020851955.1 Chromatiaceae bacterium
AGGGTCGCCCCCGCGGGAGTGTCGCCGCCTTTGTCGATATCTCCGAGCGCAAACGGATGGAAGAGGCCTTGCGCCACCAAGTCCAACTCAAACGCCACTACCTCGACACGGTGCAGAGCATCATCGTGGCCCTGGATGCCGAGGGGCGGATCAGCATGATCAATCGTAAGGGTCGCGAAACCCTGGGTTACAGCGAGCTGGAACTGCTGGGGCTCAACTGGTTTGAAAACTGCCTCCCTCAACCAGCGGGGATGGACGAGATCTACCCGATTTTCCGGAGGATCATGGCCGGTGAGCTGGAGGCCGCCGAGTACCTCGAGAACCCGATTCAGTGCCGTGATGGGCGGCAGCGCCTGATCGCCTGGCATAACGCCAATCTCACCGACAATCACGGCCTGATCATCGGCACCCTCAGCTCCGGGGAGGACATCACCGAGCGCAAACAGGCCGAAGAGGCCCTGCGCGCCAGCGAGGCACGCTTCCGCCAGCTCGCCGACGCCATGCCGCAGTTGGTTTGGACGGCCAACCCCGATGGCGGCGTGAACTTTCGCAACAACATCCATTTCGCGGCCTATGCCGCCACGCACCAGACCACCGAGGGCCTGGTGGATTGGTTACCCCTGTTACACCCCGAGGATATCCAGCGGACCCTGGAGGCCTGGCGGGGCGCGATCGCCAGCGGGAATTCCTATGCGTGCGAGCACCGGATACGCATGGCCGACGGCACGATGCGCTGGCATTTGAGCCGTGCCGAGCCGGTGCGGGATGAGGCGGGAGCCATCGTCAAGTGGATCGGCACGACCACTGACATCCAGGATGTCAAGCAGGCCCAGGAAAGGTTACGAGAGTCTGACGAGCGCAAGAGCGAATTCCTGGCGACCCTCGCCCACGAGTTACGCAACCCCCTCGCCCCCATCCGTCACGCGGCGGAGATCTTGCGGCTGCGGGCCCCGTCCGATCCGGGGCTGCAGGCGGCTCACGACATCATTGACCGCCAGATCCGGCACATGGTGCGGCTCATTGATGACCTTCTGGAGGTGAACCGCATCACGCGGGGACAGCTGCGGTTGCAACGCGAACGGGTGGAACTGGGGGTGCTCCTGGAGCAGGTGTTGGCCACCTTCCGCCCCCAGGCCGAGCAGGCGGGCCTCACCCTCCGGGTAACCATGCCCCCGGCTCCCATCGCTCTCGATGCGGATCCGGTGCGTCTGGCACAGATATTTCTGAATCTCCTCAACAATGCCTGCAAGTACACCGGACGGGGAGGGACGATCCGCCTCGACGCCAGGTGTGACGGAGCGGCCGTGGTGGTGACGGTCGCCGACACCGGCATCGGCATCGCGGCGGAACACCTGCCCCGGGTATTCGAGATGTTTTTTCAACTCAACGCCGGCTCGGGGCAATCCCCGGGTGGGTTAGGGATCGGGCTCGCCCTGGCGCGGGGGCTGGTTGAGCTCCATGGCGGACATATCGCGGTCAGGAGCCCGGGCCCGGGCCAGGGCACCGAGTTTACCGTGCGTCTGCCCACCCTGGCCGCACCCCCGGCCGAGCCGGCACGGGTCGCAGAAAGGCGCGACGCCTCGCTACCCTGTGGGGCGGCCCGCATCCTGGTGGTGGATGACAATGCGGACGTCCTCGATTCCCTGGCCATGCTGCTCGAAATGACCGGCTATGCCGTGGCCAGGGCGCGCGATGGCCAGGAGGCGATCGAGATCGCCGAGTCTTTTCGACCCCATCTGGTCCTGCTCGATATCGGTCTGCCGAGGCTCGACGGCTATGGCGTCTGCCGGCACATTCGCGACCAACCTTGGGGAAAAGAGATGCGTATCATCGCCTTGACCGGGCGGGGACAGGACGACGACCGCCGCCGGTCCCGCGAGACCGGATTCGATGGTCATTTGGTCAAGCCGGTCGACCCGGCCGACCTGCGGCAACTCCTGACGGGGCTGCCCTGACCCCCGCCATGCCCCAGAGAAGGGTGTCAGTCAGATATCAGGGATTTTGTTGCCTTCACTTCGATGGGCATCACCAGGGGATCGGTGTCGAGGATGCCTGGGGATGACCGAACGCAGACCTTGCGTAGGAATGAAGGGATTGACCCCGTTATATAGGGGGATAGCACCGTACGATTCAGATCGGGTCCCTGGATATGGAGGTGGTCAACACCGCGTTCCGACAACTCCCTGGCAAGCAGGATCAAAGCCGCGACACCAGAGTCGAAGATTTTGTTTACGCCTGTCAGATCGAGCACACAGCGCCTGATGCCCTCATCGGCTGTTTTGCCGATGGCGATGAGCTGAAAGATGCAGCGTAGGTCAAGCGGACCTCTGATCCGGATATACAAGACGCCCTCCTGGATGTCATAGTCCAGGTCCGCCGCCAGGGCCGTTGACTCCCAAGCAGGATCGCGCCATGGCCCCGATCGCCATTCATGGCAGCCATATCCCGGCCCGACGGTCGCCGCTTGGCGCCGAATGCCCCGGGGAGCGCGTTGTAAAGATGGCAAAGACAAGGGTTTCATTTCCAATCTCTCCTCGTGTGGTTATTGGGGCATTCCCATCTTTGCCCAGCGCAAAGGAGGAAGCCGGAAAATCCGCGCTTGATCGCTGCATCAACCGCGTCTCGTGCTATCGCCATTCAATCGCCGCCCGGTGGTGGAGAAGCGCGTGACGATTAGGCCATCAGCCAGGAGATAGGAGCCGAACCGATTCCCACTTATCGACTTTTTCTGCCTCCTTACTGGGCAAGTTACCATTCAAAGCGTCTGGTACCGGCTGCGCCGGGGTGATAAAGCCACTTTTGTGGCAGCCGAAGTTTCGGTGCACTTTAATGGTGGGGGGGATTCGTCTAGTTGACTATCTGTGGAAACACCTAGCGATGGCGTTAGGTGTCAAGGCAGTTGCCCCAGGGGTCATGCCGTCGTTGCCGCGGTCTGCTGGTCGGTTTTGTACGGATCGGTGGCCACCCGGGGGGCGCCTGGGCGGGGGCCGCGGGTTGGCCGCGCCGTGCCAATGGGTCGGCCGCGCGCGGCACGGGCGTGCCCACCAGCCGCCCGGTCCACCCTGCTGGCGGATTTTTGGCGCGCCGTGAGTGCCCAGGGTTTCTTCAGCGGTGGTATCGGCCAGACTGAGGAGTCGAACAATGAAAACAATAGGGCTTTTAGGTGCGACGGGTTTTTGCCTGATGGTGGTGGGTTACGCCAGCGACACCCCGCCCATCCCGCGGATGTCCAGCGTCTGTCCGCCAGGGTATGCCCGGAATGGCGCCTATTGCGTGCCAGTAGCCGACGATCCGAAACCGGCCATCCCGCGGGAATCCAGCGTCTGCCCGCCGGGTTACTACCGGTACGGCGCCTACTGCGTAAAGAATGTCGGTAAATGACCATGAGTCTGCCTATCCTGTCCCTCGGAGTCTCGGCCGGCGCGCCTCTTGCCCGACTAATCGTCGCCGTCTTGCTGCTCATCACCCTCGCCGGGCCCCTCGCCGCCGAGGAGGTGGGCGGCCCACCCCCTCTGCCGCGCACGGATGGCCAGGACCTTCCGCCCCCGCCGGCCCAGTTCGGCCGGGAGGAAGGCCAGCGCATTTTTGACGAACACCGCCAGGCCTGTGACGGCCCCTGCGTGACACCCTTTGGCCAGGTCCTGGGCATGGCGGACACCGCCGAGGCGAGATCGAACTGCACCTCCACCTGCCTCCACCGCGCCTTCAGCTTTCTGGACCTGGAGACGGGGACCGTCGCGGTGTCCAGTCAGCCGTCGCCGCAAGGGGGCTCTCAGTACCTCGGCATCACCTATCAGTGCGTCGCCTATGCCCGCTACTGGTGGCTGAAAAATCTGGGCCTGACCTTCGGCGACGTCGACAACGCCCATCGGATTTTCTATCTGACCGAAGGTCTCAACCCCCGCACCGGGGAGCGCATCCCCCTGGGCCGCTCGGTGAATGGCCAGGCACGGCGGCCACCCCAGCGTGG
>JADZBU010000308.1 GCA_020851955.1 Chromatiaceae bacterium
CCATGATCGAACGTGATATTTCGGCAGAGCTACGCCGGTCGGCGGCCGAGTACCCGGTTGTGACCTTGCTGGGGCCACGCCAATCGGGCAAGACGACCTTGGCGCGCATGGCCTTTCCTGACAAAGCCTGGATTTCGCTGGAGGACCCCGATGTGCGGATGGCGGCGGAAATGGATCCGCGGAGCTTCCTCGGCGAGGTGTCGGCCGGGGCCATTCTCGACGAGGTGCAGCGCGTACCCGCGCTGCTGTCCTATTTACAGGGCCTGGTGGACCGGGATGGGACCCGGGGGCGATTCATCCTGACGGGCAGCCACCAACCGGCCTTGCATCAGGCGATCAGCCAGTCCCTCGCCGGCCGCACGGCGGTCTTGACCCTCCTGCCCTTTTCCTTGGGGGAGTTGCGCCAGTACGGCCGGGACCAGGACGCCTGGGACATGATGGTGCAGGGGTTTTACCCGCGCCTTCATGAGGAGCGGCTCGAGGTCGGCCGCTTTTACAACAGCTACCTGCAAACCTACGTCGAACGGGACGTCCGGGCGCTGATCCAGGTCCGGGATTTAGCCGTTTTCCAGAAATTCCTGACGATGTTGGCGGGCCGGGTGGGCCAGGTCATCAACTACGCCTCTCTATCGAACGATGTCGGTGTCTCGACGACCACCATCCGCAACTGGTTGTCGGTACTCATGGCCTCTTTCGTGGTGTTTGAGTTACCACCCTACTTCGAGAATATCCAGAAGCGGGTCATCAAGTCGCCCAAGGTTTATTTTGTCGATGTGGGGCTGGCGACCTTTCTGTTGGGCATCCGCACGCCAGAGCAACTGGCGCGTGATCCCTTGCGGGGCAATCTCTATGAAAACCTGGTCATCGCCGAGGTCTTGAAGGCCAGGTACAACGCTGGCCAGCGCCCCGAGATCTTCTTCTATCGGGATTCCCAGGGCAACGAGGTGGATTTGCTGATCCGCGAGGCCGGGTCCCTGACGCCGGTCGAAATCAAATCGGCCAGCACCTTCACGCCCCACTTCATCCAGGGCCTGGAGCGCTTCCAGGCCCTGGGCGCCGGGCGGTGCGCGCCGGGCGTGGTCCTCTTCAATGGCGATCAGCGCTTTAACCCGCGGGGTGTGCGCATCTGCAATCCGCTCGCCGTCGCAAACCCGACCGACGAGATCCTGCAGGTCGGGCGCGCCACTGCCTCATGAGGATTCGGGCAGGATGGCACCGTCATCCATGCGGATGCGCCGCTGGGCGCGGGCGCCGAGTTCGGCGTCGTGCGTGACGATCAGCAAGGTCAGTCCCTGGGCGTTGAGGGCCTCCAGGGTCTCCATTACCTCGCGTCCGGAGGCGCGGTCCAGGTTGCCGGTGGGCTCGTCGGCCAGGATGAGGCTGGGTGCCATGATGGTGGCGCGGGCGATGGCAACGCGCTGGCGCTGGCCGCCGGAGAGCTGATCGGGGCGGTGGTGGGCGCGATCCGCCAGGCCCACGGCCGCCAGGATGCGGGTGACCCGCTCCCGGCGTTGGGCCGGCGCCAGGCCCGCCAGGACCAGGGGTAGCTCCACGTTCTCCGCCGCCGACAGGCGCGGGATCAGGTGGAAGGACTGGAAGACGAAGCCGATGCGGTCGCGCCGGAGTTGGGCGCGGCGCTCCTCGTTGATTGCGGTGGTCTCCAGGCCGTCGAGGCGGTAGTGGCCGCTGTCGGGGCGGTCCAGCAGGCCGAGGATGTGCAGCAGGGTGCTCTTGCCCGAGCCCGAGGGGCCCATGATGGCGGCGTATTCGCCATCGGCGAAGGTGAGATCGAGGGCGCGCAGGGCGTGGACCGGCTGGCCGCCCACCTGGAAGGTGCGAGAAACCCCCGCGATCTCGATCATGGGTGAGGCTCCATCGCGCTCAGGCCTATTTCAACGGCATCTTGTGCGCGAACGGGGGCACCATGCCAGATGGACTGATCGGGCTCATGAGGCTTCGGATGTGAGCGCGTACATGGGATTAGCCGGAGAGCCATCCCAAACGGGCCAGCCGCGCTCATGGGGCCGGCTCGCCCAGCATGGCGCGGGCGCCGTCCACCACCCCGTCCTGGTCACTGGAGAGGACGACCAGGGCGCCAGGCTCGATACCCCCGGTGATCTGGGTCTGCTCCCAGTTGGCCAGGCCGGTCTGGACGGCGCGCTGCCGTAGCCGGCCCGTCGCGGGGTCCAGGATCAGGAGGGTCCCGTCGGGCTTGAGGGCGGCGGTCGGCACCCGCAGGACGCCCTCGCGGCGTTCGACCAGGATCTCGACGTCGGCGCTGTAGCCGGCCAGCCAGGCCAGTTCCGCAGGCGGATCAATGACCTCGACCTCGACCTCCAGGGTACGGGCCTGCTTCTCGGCGTCGAGAACATAGGGGGCCAGGCGCCGCACCCGGGCGGGGAAGACGCGATCGCCGAAGGCGTCCAGGGTGACGCGGACCTCGGCGCCGGTCCGCACCTTGGCGGCGTCCACCTCGTCGATGGGGGCCGAGACATAGTGGCAGGCGTCGTCGATGAGATCGACCGCCGGGGGGGTGGGGATGCCGGGGGGCGAGGGGGTGGCGTATTCGCTCAGTTCGCCGGAGACCTCCGCGACGATGCCGGCGAAGGGGGCGGTCAGTCGGGTCTTGGCCAGATTGGCTCGGGCGAGGCCGATCTGGGCGGCGCTGACCCGCGCCGTGGCCGTCGCCGCCTCGCAGTCGGCGCGACCGGCCTGGGCGCCGGTGATGGCCCGGTCCAGGACTTCCTCCGAGGTCAGCCGGCGCTGCTGCAGCTTGACCTGACGCGCGGCCTCGCGCTCGGCATTCTCGGCGTTGAGGCAGGCGGAGCGGGCCCGGGCCTCGGCGGCGTCCGCCTCCCGCTCCGCCAGGGTGACCTGGGCGGCGAGGTCGTCGTTCCAGAGTTCGAGCAGCAGATCGCCGGCCTTGACCCGATCCCCCTCGCGTACCGCCAGGGTCTTGATCTGACCGCCGATGCTCGGCGCCAGTCGCGCCCGGCGGCAGGCCTTGAGGGTCCCCGCCCGGGTGTTGGCGACGATCTCTTCCACCGTCCCCACGGCCGCCGCTTGGACCTTGACGATTACCGGATCGGGTTCGCGCAGAGACCACCAGACCCCGAGGCCAGCGACGGCCAGGGCGGGCAGTACCCAGGTGCGGGCGGAAAACGGCATGGCGGCGATCCCCGTAAAGCGTCAAAGGTGATTGTATACCCAGCGCGGGCCTCGCTTCGGCCTCTGGCTGGAGGGGCGGGGGGGGGCGGGCGAGGGACGCCGTGAATACGTCCCTGTAGGCTTGACGACAGCATCCCTGCTGTCGACACCCCGCCCGCCACCACCCGGCCCTCCCGCCCACCACCACCCAGCCCGGGAAACCGCAACCTACGTGGTGTTGGCTGTCGTCCTTCTCCCCCTCGCACTCCCGACAAGAACCCGGGGCATAAAAAAGCCCGCCACGAGGGACGGGCTGGCGCGAGGCCTCCAAGGGTAATCAGAACTTGGTGATCACCACATTGACGCCGTCCTCCGCGCCGAGATCGAAGGTGTTGCCATTCAGTCTGGTGACGGTGCCGATCATCTCGGCGACGTAAGCGGGGTCGGCCGCGGCATTGATCACCAGACCATTGCCCTGGCCGTCGGCCACCACCAGGGTGGCGGCATCTGGCCGCGTGATGGAGATGCCCTCGCTGGGGGATAGGATGGTGAGGTCCACGTTCATAAAATGCACCGAGAGGGCCGAGGGGTCGCGATTGGCCTCGACAATGGCATCGGCGGCGTCAACGGCGCCCGACTTGACCTTCTCCACCAGAGCCCCGGCCGTGGCCTTGGCCTTGGCGGCGATTTCCTGCGCCTTCTCGCTGGTGGCGGCTTCTTTTACCGCCGCAACGGCTTTGTCGAGATGTTCTTTCCAGTTCATGGGTTTTTTCTCCTCATGGCAGCTAGTTGAAAAGGATGGGGATGCGGACAGCCGGTTGGTCACGGCGACGAGCCAGCGGCTGACAGGTTCTCGCTCCAGCCCGCCTCGGCCTCATGCCGCCCGAAGGCGGTGGGTGGCATCCCCCAGCCGGTGAGACTCTTGGACCGGGTGATCGTTCCTTGACCGCCAAGGTATCCGGCTTTTGCCTGCTGTCCGCCAGCGGGCGTGGCGGCAAATCCACGTCTGGCAACAAGACCTATTAAGGACTATATTCAGTCCTACGCTGATTTTTCAAGGTGCTCCCATGCGTTACTCATCCCAAGTCAAGCCCATCACCTATCTCAAGGCCCATGCCGCGGAGTTGCTGGCCCAGCTTGGTCAGCGGCGTGAACCCTTGGTGATCACCCAGAATGGGGAGGCCAGGGCGGTGCTGCAGGACATCGCCTCCTTCGAGGAAACCCAGGAAACCCTGGCCTTGCTGAAAATTCTGGCGCTGGGTAATCAGGACCTGGCAGCCGGCAAGGTCAAGCCCCTGGCCGATGTGGTGGCGCGCCTGC
>JADZBU010000309.1 GCA_020851955.1 Chromatiaceae bacterium
GCTTCGATGACCAACAAAATCAAAGCTGCCGATCTGCCGGAATTCGACATGGCCCGGTACCTCGGCACCGATGAGGATGTGGCGGAGTACCTGCGTCAGGTGCTTGAGGACGGTGAGCCAGGCGAGTTGACCGCCGCGCTCGGACACATCGCCAAAGCACGCGGTATGGGCCAAGGCAGCCGACCCTCGCGACCAAGATAGGTCCGGGGCAGGCCAAGGCACTTCCACACCGCGAATTAATGGCGCTTAGTCTCGGGTCAACCCTTCGACCCCCTCTCCCCAACCCTCCCCCGCGAGGGGGGAGGGAGCAGGAAATCAGTGGCTTAGGCTACTAAACCACCCATGCGGCCCGGGAGCCTGAACGCTTATTTCCCAGCGCTGGTCCCGCTTCGGCATCGGCTGATACCTTTTTGGCCTCGGCTGATCCCGCCTTGGCATCGAGGGAGGGTCGGGTGGGGGTGGTCGGGGGTGTCGACAGCAGGGATGCTGTCGCCAAGCCTACAGGGAGGTATTCACGGCGTCCGCCGCCCGCCGCCACCCGGCCCGGATCAGCGATAACTCAAGGCTGTTGGGTAAATATGGGGAGTGGTGAGATGACCTGCCTAATTTGTCGCACGTATTCTTGACACTCATAAATAAATATACCGCGCGGGCAAGACATTTGGCATTTTCCGAAATAATTCCCAGGTGTCGGCATGCCCGTTTGCCAGGCGTCCATCTAGCCGTCAGATTATATATCTAGTTGGATTGTATGGTACTTTACAGTATCATGCCTGCCGGTTGGCAGCCTCCCATGCCGCGCTGCCCCACAGCGCGCAAGCACAATATGCCGCCGTCCCTTTCAATATTGTTCACCATTAAATGCTGGGTGAGGCGTCCGGGCGCAATGAAAAATCTGGCTCTCTATTCCTCCCCGAATTCAATATAGTGCGAGCCAGTAGCCCCTTCTCCCCTGAATTTCCCGCGACCACACCCGCGCTGGTGGCCTTCGGGCTCAAGTTCTCCCCCGGCGGCGCCCACCTCAGCCGGACCATGATGCTCAGGGAACTGGAAGCGGTGCTGGCGGCCTTACCTGTCGGCTCCGTCACCGCCGATTACCGCGCGGCCATCCTGGCGCGCAACGTGCTGGGCAAAGAGACGGACAGCACCCGGCAGAAGTCGCTGCGTCACTTGCGCGAACTCTATGCCCTCGACGAGGCCAGCCCCTTTTTCGGGCTCCTGCGTTGCCTCCATGCCATCGACCCGGCGAGCCTGCCGCTCCTGGCCGTCCAGGTGGCCTGGGCGCGTGATCCCCTCTTCCGCGCCACGACGGCACCGGTCCTGGACGCCTCGGCAGGCGACCGCGTTGCCACCACCAGCCTGGTGCAGGCATTGGAGGCCCGGTACCCCGGGCACTATTCCGAGGTGAGTC
Organism: Chromatiaceae bacterium; assembly: GCA_020851955.1. Taxonomy (GTDB): domain Bacteria; phylum Pseudomonadota; class Gammaproteobacteria; order Chromatiales; family Chromatiaceae; genus M0108. Next base: position 1,412 of record JADZBU010000309.1, read on the forward strand.
GCAAGGCCATCGCTCAGCACGCCGCGTCCTCCTGGACCCAGTCCGGCCACCTCAGGGGTCATACGCACAAGACCCGCCAGCCGCTCAAGCCCACCGCCGTGGCTGTCACCCTAGCCTTATTCCTCGGCGACATCGCCGGCTATCACGGGGCGGCGGTCTTTGCCAATCCCTGGTGCCGGCTCCTCGATCTCGACACCGACCGGGCCAGGTCCCTGGGCCAGGCCGCCCACCGGGCTGGGCTGCTCACCCTGCGCGCGGTCGGCGAGGTGGTTGAAATGAGCTTTCCGCTACTCGCACCCTTCCAGGCCGAGCCATCATGACCGCCATCGACCGCCTGCTGAACAACTACGCCCGCCAGGTGCGGCTGCCCTGGGCCGCCCGCAGCTCGGGCAAGGAGCGTGTCTGGTTCGCGGTGTACCCGCCGGCCGAGGAACGGCGGGTGCGGGCCCGCCTGCCGCAGTTCGAGGCACTCACCCTGGAAGCCAATCACGGCTGGAGCACCGTGGACCTCACGCGCCTGCTCCCGGAATGGCTTGCTGCCCACGAATACCGCGAGGATATCTTCCAGGAGCCCGAGTACTTCAGCGCCAACAGCGAGCTCGAAGACCTGGCCGTCGAGCGGGTGCGTCAGGCCTGCGCCGGCGAGGAGAGCGATGCCGCCAGCGTCGTCGCCATCACGGGACTGGCGACCCTCTTCGACTTCATGCGGGTCTCCAGCCTGGTCGAGCGGGTCGAGGACTGCGTTCGCGGGCGGCTGCTGGTGCTTTTCCCCGGCGAATACGCCGGCAATGTCTATCGCTTCATGGACGCGCGCGACGGCTTCAATTACCTGGCCGTCCCCATCACCTCAGCCGAGAACTTCATCAACCGATGATCAACCGCGACCTTTACTTTCGTGACCCGACCACCCTGGAGCTGCTCAACAACGGCGTCTCCAAGGTCTTCGAAATCGGCCACGACGAGGGCCAGATCAAGACCCTGCGTTTCGAGCTGCAGACCTTTGTCTGCGATGGCGAATACGCCCGCGGGCTGGAGCGGATGCTCAAGGCTTACCTGGACGGGCTGGGCAAAGCGGAACAAAAAGCGGTCTGGGTCAGCGGCTTCTTTGGCAGCGGCAAATCCCATCTGGTCAAGGTGCTGCGTTACCTCTGGGAGGACTACCGGTTCCCCGACGGCGCCACCGCCCGCTCACTGGTCACCCTGCCCGCCGAGATCACCGATCTGCTGACCGAACTCAGTAACCGTAGCAAGCCCCTGGGGGGCCTGCGCGCCGCCGCGGGCACCCTCGGCGCCGGCGCGATGGACAACGTCCGCCTCGCCTTCATCCAACTGGTGCTGCGTGCCGCCGGGCTGCCCGAGAACCTGGCCCAGGCCCGTTTCATGCTCTGGCTGCGTTCGTCCGGACTGGAGGCCAAGGTCGCTGCCGCGCTCCAGCAGCAGAATCGCCAGCTCGCCCGTGAAGTGCTCAGCTTAAAGCTCTCCATGCCCCTCGCCGCGGCGCTGGTCAGTGCCGAGCCCAACTATGCCACCGCCGCCAATGCTCAGGCCGCGATCCGGGATCAATTCAAGGATAACAACTCCCCCACGATGGACGATGCCCTGGACGTCGTGAGGCAAATTTTTGGCCAGAAGGGGCAACTCCCCTGCACCCTGCTCGTGGTGGACGAGGTTCAGCAATTCATCGGCGAGAAGATCCACAGAGCCAACGACGTTCAGGAAATCGCCGAGCACTGCAGCACCGATCTCGGCAGCCGGCTGCTGTTCGTGGGCACCGGCCAATCGGCCTTGAACACCATGCCCAGCCTGCAACGCCTCCAGGCCCGGTTCGGGGTCAAGGTGCAACTCTCCGACACCGATGTCGAAAGCGTCATCCGCAAGACCGTCCTACGCAAAAAGCCGGAGCAAACGGCCGCCATCTCGGCCTGTCTGGAAGCCAATCAGGGCGAACTCGCCCGTCATTTGCAAAACACCCGCCTCGCCGCGACCCATAACGACGAACCCTTCTTCGTCGCCGATTACCCCCTGCTCCCCACCCGGCGGCGGTTCTGGGAAAGGGTGCTGCGCAATACCGACCACTCCGGCACCAAGGCCCAGTTGCGCTCCCAGTTGCAGATCGTCTTCGAGGCGACGCAACAGACCGCGGGCGCGAACCTGGGCACCGTGGTGCCGGCGGACTTCATCTACGACCAGATCGCCACCGATCTCCTCAACTCCGGCGAGTTGGAGCGCGAGTATGACGAGATCATCCGCAGGCAGCGCGACGGCACCCCCGACGGTCAGCTGCGCTCCAGCCTGTGCGCCCTGATCTTCCTGATCGGCAAGCTGCCGCGCACCCCCGGGGCCGACGATGGCGTGCGGGCCAACGCCGAAACCCTGGTGGACCTGCTTGTCAGCGATCTGAAGACCGACCGGCCAAGGCTGGAACAGCAGGTCCCCGCCCAGCTCCAGCAACTCGTCGCCGCCGGCCAGCTCATGGCGGTGGAGGCCGAATACCGCCTCCAGACCCGCGAGGGGGCTCTCTGGACCCACGACCTCAACCGACGCCGCACCGCCGCCCTCAACGACGACCAGCGCATCAATGCCAAGCGGGCGGAACTCCTCCGCGACGGTACCAAGCAGGCGCTCAAGCCCGTTTCCCTACAGCAGGGCACCTCGCGCCAGCCGCGCAAGCTCGCCTGCGAACTGAGTTCCAGCCGACCCACCACCAGCAGTGACGAAGTCACCCTCTGGCTACGGGACGGCTGGAGCGACGATGAAAAGTCGGTGCTCAACGACGCCCGCGCCGCCGGTGTCGACAGCCCCCTGCTCTTCGGCTACCTGCCGCGCCTCCACCATGAGGAATTGAAGCAGGCCATCGCCTCCCACCTCGCCGCCCAGGAGACGCTGGAGGCCCACGGCCCCGCCGGCACGCCGGAGGCCATCGAGGCCCGGAAGGCCGTCGAGACCCATCTGGCCATCGCCCAGCACCGCCTGCAGGAACTGCTGGGTCACCTCATCGGCGGTGCCAAGGTCTTTCTCGGCGGTGGCCAGGAGGCCAATGGCATCGAGTTGGCCGACAAGGTGCAAGACTCGGCCGACAGCGCCCTGGTGCGGCTATTCCCGCGCTTCGCCGAGGCCGATCATGCCAACTGGGGCCAGGTCGTCAGCCGCGCCCGGGGTGGCGATGTGGGTGCCCTCGCCCAGGTAGGCTACCCCGGCAACCCCACCCAGCACCCCGTCTGCCGGCGCGTGCTCGATCTCATCCGCGCCGGCAAAAAGGGCAAGGACATCCGCGAGCATTTCAAGGCCGCCCCCTTCGGCTGGCCCCAGGACGCCATCGACGGCGCCCTGTTCGTCATGCTGGTCGCCGGCAACCTGCGCGCCACCAACAACGGCCAGCCGGTGCAGGCCACCCTGCCGCAGAACCAGGTCGGCGTCGCCCACTTCTACGTCGATGTCCCGCCCCTCGACGTGGGCCAGCGGCTCAACCTCAAGGCCCTGTTCCAGAAGCTCGGCATCACCACCCAGAACGGCAAGGAATCCGAGGCCGCCGCCGAATTTCTGAACAAACTGCTCACCCTGGCCGTCACCGCGGGTGGCCCAGCCCCCCGGCCGGAGACGCCCGCCACCCAGGACCTGCGCGACCTGCAAATGCTCAGTGGCAACGCCCAACTGCTGAGGCTGCACGAACTCAAGGATGACCTCGCCGCCAAGCTCGCCGCCTGGAAGAAGCGCGCCGAGGCCATCAGCCACCGCTGGCCCGCCTGGGAGCGCCTGCTGGACTTTCACCAGTTCGCCGCCGGCCTGCCGGAAGCGGACGCCTGCGCCCCATCCCTCGCCGCCATCACCGCCGGCCGCAGCCTGCTGGCCGACCCCGACCCGGTGCCCGAACTGACCAAACAGCTCACCACGGCCCTGCGCACGGCGCTGGGCAAGTTGCAGGACGACCTCGCGGCCGCCTTCAAAACGGGCGACGCCAAGCTCGCCGCCTCGCCCGTCTGGCTTGGCCGCACCGCCGAACAGCGCGCCACCCTGGCCTCCCGGTGTCAGCTCAACCCGCCGCCCAAGGCATCGATCGGCACCAATGACGACATCCTCGCCGCCCTGCGCGCCCGCACCCTCACGGACCGGCGCAACCTGCTCGACGCCGTGCCCCAGCGCTTTGCCCGCGCCCTCGAAGAGGCCGCCAAACTCGCTACCCCCGAGGCCGTGCGCGTCGCCCTGCCCAGCGCCATCATCAACGACCAGGCCGAGCTCGACGACTGGCTGGAGGAGGTGCGCCACCAGGTGGAAGACAAACTCAAAGACGGCCCAGTGATCCTATGAGCGCCATGTTCTCGCTACGCCCAACCTATCTCAGCGCTCTCGCCATGCCCCCGCGCGTGGCAGGAATTCTGCGCCGCTTGGGCGAGCACAAGGGGCGACAGGAACTCTACCGCCGGCAGGCTCCCGAAATGCTTGAGAACCTCCGCCGCGTTGCCCTCATCGAGAGCACGGAATCCTCCAACCGCCTTGAAGGCATCGTCGCCGCGAACGAGAAACGCCTCCGCGCCCTGGTTAACGAGCGTTCAACACCGGAAAACCGCACCGAGGGCGAAATCGCCGGCTATCGCGATGTCCTCGATACCATCCACCAGAATCACGCCGACATCCCGTTTTCTGACCGAGTGGTGCTCCAGTTCCACCGCGACTTGCTGAAATACGCGACCGGCACCGGCGGCCGATGGAAGGTCTCCGCCAACGAGATCCGCGAGACCCTGCCCGATGGCACCAAGCGCATTCGGTTCAGTCCCCTCGCCCCCCATCTCACCGAGGATGGCATGCGCGACCTTCATGAGGATTTCCATCTGGCCATTCAAACCGGCACTTGGGACCCGCTTCTGCTCATCCCCTTCTACATTCTCGACTTCCTCTGCATCCACCCGTTTTCCGATGGCAACGGCCGCATGGCCAGGCTGCTCACGCTGCTCGCTCTCTATCACCAAGGCTACGAGGTCGGCCGCTACATCAGCCTCGAACGGGTTATCGAGAAAACCAAGGAATCCTATTACGACACCCTCTTGCTTTCCTCCCAAGGCTGGCACGAGGGAAAACACGATGTCTGGCCCTGGACCGAGTATTTTCTCGGCACCCTGCTCGCTGCCTATTCCGAATTTGAAACCCGCTTCGACCGCGTTAGCTCAGGGCGCGGCAGCAAGACCGACACCGTAAAAAACGCCATCGCGGCCTTCGTTGGTGATTTCACCCTTCAAGACCTCGAAAAGTCGTGTCCCATGGTGAGCCGAGACATGATTCGTCGCGTACTTGCGGATTTAAAAAAGGAAGTTCAAGTCGAGTGTCTCGGTCGCGGCCCCGCCGCGAAATGGCGTAAGAAGAGGTAATAGCCGCCCGAAAAGATGTAACAACAGGCCGCTTATTACCCCCTTTAGCTCATCATTACCTCATTGAGTCCACATGCCCCCTTCATTCTCCCTTCCTCTATGACCAGCCTGCCCACCCCCCTGCGCCGCCAGTTGGAAAAGGCCATCCAGCAAGCGCGTAACCTGGCCGAGGCCGGCGCCCGCCATGCCCTCGAAGCCCTGGCCGTCCACCAGCCCGACCCCTACCCGCACATGGACGAGGGGCAGCGCCACCTGCGCCGCCAACTGCGCGCCCAGGCCCGGCAACTGGGCGACGGCGTCAGCCGCCATAAGCCCGGCGCCTACGAGATCAGCCACCTCGCGGAGAAGCTCGCCTACGATCAGTGGCACCGGCTGCTCTTCGCCCGCTATCTGCTGGAGAACGACCTCCTCATCTCCCCCGAGCACGGCGTGGCCGTGGCGCTGGACGATTGCGAGGAACTCGCCCCCGCGCTGGGGCTAAAAGACGCCTGGGCCGTCGCCGCCCGCTTCGCGGCTGCGGCGCTGCCTCAGATCTTCCGCGCCGACGACCCGGCGGGCGCGGTGGGGCTGTCCGTCAACGACCGCCAGCCCCTCATCGCCCTGGTCACCGGCCTGCCCGTTGCGGTCTTCACCGCCCGCGACAGCCTCGGCTGGTGCTACCAGTTCTGGCAGGCGGAGAAGAAAGACGCGGTCAACGCCGCCGGCAACAAGATCGGCGCCGACGAACTGCCCGCCGTCACCCAGTTGTTCACCGAGGACTACATGGTGGACTTCCTGCTCGACAACACCCTCGGCGCCTGGTGGGCCGGCAAGGTGCTCGCCGCGCAGCCCTCCCTGGCCGCCACCGCCCAGAGCGAGGACGAACTCCGCAAGGCCGTCGCCCTGCCCGGTTGCCCCTGGAACTACCTGCGCTTCATCCGCACCCACACCTCCTCGCCCCCCGCGGGAGAGGCCCAGCACGAAACTCCCTCTCCCCTCGCGAGAGAGGCCCAGCACAAAACTCCCTCTCCCCTCGCGGGCGAGGCTCAGCACAAAGCTCCCTCTCCCCTCGCGGGAGAGGGCCTGGGAGAGGGGGACCACTGGACCCCCGCCGCCGGCACCTTCGACGGCTGGCCGAAAACCGCGAAGGAACTCAAATGCCTCGACCCCTGCATGGGCAGCGGCCATTTCGTGGTGGCCCTGTTCGAGCGGCTGGTCGCCTTGCGCATGGCCGAGGAAGGTTTGGACGAGGCGGCGGCCGTGGCGGCGGTCATCCGCGACAACCTGTTCGGCCTGGAGATCGACCCGCGCTGCACCCAGATCGCCGCCTTCAACCTCGCGCTCGCCGCCTGGCGGCAGGTGGGCTATTGCCCGCTGCCGAGGATGAACCTGGCCTGCTCCGGCCTCGCGCCGAACGCTAGGCAGGCCGACTGGCTGGCACTGGCCGGCGACAACGACCGGCTCCAGCGCGGCATGGCCAAGCTTCACACCCTGTTTAAGGACGCCCCGGTGCTAGGCAGCCTCATCAATCCCCGGCTCGCCAGCGGCGACTTATTGGACGCGGGGTTTCACGAACTCCAGCCGCTGCTGGAACAGGCGCTGGCGCAGGAGACCCAGGACGATACCGCGCATGAAATGGCCGTGACCGCACGCGGCTTGGCCAAGGCGGCGGAGATTCTCGCCGGCCAGTTCACGCTCATCGCTACCAACGTGCCTTACCTTGGAAGGCCGAACCACGACGAGATTCTCAAGGATTATTGCGACCAATTTCATCGTGCAGCGAGTAGTGACCTTGCAACCTGCTTCATAGAACGCAGCCTAAGTTTTTCCGCACCCGGCGCTTCTCTCGCGCTTGTCACGCCGCAAAGCTGGCTATTCCAGCCCGGCTATAAGAAACTTCGAGCGAATCTGCTTGCGCGGGAAAGGTGGAAGTTCTTGGCTCGCCTTGGGTCAAGAGCCTTCGGAACCATCAATGGTGAACAGGTAAACGTATGTCTCCTGACCCTTAGCCATTCGCAGACGAAAGAGACACACAGTTTCTCCGGAGTTGATGTAACGGACCTGCCAGGCGCCAACGAGAAGAAAATTGGGCTTCTTGAAGGACCACTTGTAACCGTCGCACAAGCTTCGCAGCTAAAGAACCCTGACACTCGCATTGCATTGGAAGCTTTGGAGTCAGACCAACTGTTGGCGAAAAATGCCGTGTGTATCCAAGGATTGGCGACGAGTGACGACCCTCAGTTCACATGCTTTTTCTGGGATCTCCCCCAATTAAACAATGGCTGGGAATGCCTCATGGGAACGGTTGATGCGACCTGCCTTAGTGGCGGACGTGAAAGGCTCATCCATTGGGACAATGGCACAGGACGTTATTACCGACACGCACAAGCCTTGAAGGCCGAAGGACGATTGGGCGGTTGGAAATCTGGGCCTTGATCATCGATTGGTCCACTGTTGCTAAGCCGCCACAGGGACGAGATACGGCTGCCTCGCCGGGCGCGGTCGTCGTCGCGCCGGTCGAGCGGGCCAGGGCATGCGCTCGAGCACCTGCTCGA
>JADZBU010000310.1 GCA_020851955.1 Chromatiaceae bacterium
TCAATGGTATCGACTACCGGGCCTGGAATCCGGCCGAGGACACCCAGATCGCCCAGCCCTACGACAGCGAAACCTTTAGTCTCAAGGCGGAAAACAAGCTGGCCTTGCAACGGGAATTCGGCCTGCCGCGCAACGAGGAGGCCCTGGTCTTCGGCCATATCGGACGGCTGGTACAGCAGAAGGGGGCGGACCTGATCCTGGGCATACTGCCGCGCCTGCTGGCGCACCCCAATACCCAGTTCATTCTCCAGGGGTCCGGGGAAAAGGCGACGGAGAATGCCTTGCTGGCCGCCGCGCGCGCCCACCCGGATCGGGTCGGCATCTTCATTGGCTACGATGAAGACCGCGCCCACCGCGTCGAGGCCGGCAGCGATGCCTTTCTCATGCCGTCGCGCTTCGAGCCCTGCGGGCTAAACCAGCTCTACAGCCTGCGCTACGGGGCCGTACCCCTGGTATGCCGCACCGGCGGGCTCGCGGACACCGTGATCGATGCGGGACTCGCGGGTATCGAGCGCGGGGAATCCACGGGATTCTGCTTCGACCAGGCCAGTTCCGACAGCCTCTGGCAGGCCATGGATCGCTGCCTGAAGGTCTTTCGGGACAGTCCCGACCTGTGGCGACGCCTGGCCCTCAATGGCATGGGCCAGGACTTCAGTTGGTCAGCCAGCGCCCGGCATTACGATGAGCTTTATACCGAGGCCCTAGGGGCCTAGGGGTGCCCAGGGGCGATGGATTACCTGCATCCACGCCCCAACCGGCTGATTTAATTAGAGCAAATCCGCGACGACCTCGCGCTCCTCGAGCAGTTCCTTCTCGGTCACCTTCATCCGGGTCTTGCCGAAGTCAGTGACTTCCAGGCCCTGGACGATGTGGTAGTCGCCGTTCTTGCAGGTCACCGGGAAGGAATAGACCAGACCCTCGGTTATGCCATAGCTGCCATCCGAGTGGACCGACATGCTGACCCAGTCATCCTCGGGGGTGCCGAGGAACCAGTCGCGCACGTGATCGACCACCGAACCCGCCGCCGAGGCCGCCGAGGAGGCGCCGCGCGCCTCGATGACGGCGGCGCCGCGCCGCTGGACGGTGGGGATCATGTGGTCGATGGCCCAATCCAGGGACACCAGGTCCAGGGCCGGGGTGCCACCGACGGTGCAGTGGGTCAGATCCGGATGCATGGTCGGGGAGTGGTTGCCCCAGACGATCATGCGGCGGACGTCGGCCGCCAGGCGGTTGGTCTTCTTGGCCAGCATGCCGATGGCGCGGTTGTGGTCCAGGCGCGCCATGGCCGTAAAGCGCTCCTTGGGCAGGTCCGGGGCATTGGCGGCGGCGATCATGGCGTTGGTGTTGGCGGGATTGCCGACCACCATGACGCGCACATCCCGAGCGGCATGTTCGTTGATCGCCCGGCCCTGGGTCGAGAAGATGCGGGCGTTCTCGGTGATCAGGTCCTTGCGCTCCATGCCCTTGGTCCGCGGCTTGGCGCCGACCAGGAGGACATAGTTGGTGTCGCGGAAACCAATCTTGGGATCGTCCGTCAGGACGACATCATGCACCAGGGGAAAGGCGCAATCTTCCATTTCCATGCCGACCCCGCCCAGGGGCCCCATGGTCATGGGCAGTTCCATGAGCCGCAGGATCACGGGTTGGTCGGGGCCGAACACATCGCCGGCGGCGACGCGGAAGGCCAAGGCATAGCCAATATTACCGGCGGCGCCGGTGATGGTCACTTTGATGGGTTTTTTCATTATCGTTTCAATCCTCTCATGCACGCGTTGAGTACAAGGATCAGGTCGGCGGTTAGCCGGGTTGTCGCGGTGGCGATTCCAGGTGACGAGGGCACCCGCTCGGGATCGGGTGAGCCCGGGAGGGCCCCGGGTTGCCTGCCTGGGCATCAGGACCCGGATGGCTCACCTCGGCCAAGCCAGGGTCAGGGCTCCAGGCCCATGGGCCTGACGGCCAGGCCAGCGGATAGGGGTTCAGGGGGGTCAGGCCGCTTGGGCGGGAATCGCGTGACCCGTACGGGTCACCCGATTGCTTTCGTCCAGATAGACCAGGCTGGGACTGAAGGCAGCGGCCTCGGCCTCGTCCATGGCCGCGTAGGCACAGATGATGACCCGGTCGCCGGGCGCGGCCTTGTGCGCGGCGGCGCCATTGACCGAAATGATGCGGGAATGGCTGTCGGCACGAATGGCATAGGTCGTGAAACGCTCGCCGTTGGTGACGTTGTAGATCTGGATTTGTTCGTACTCGCGAATCCCCGCCAAGGCCATCAGCTGTTCGTCGATGGCGCAGGAACCCTCATAGTCGAGCTCGGCGTGCGTGACGCATGCGCGATGCAGCTTGCACTTAAGTAAAGTCAGTTGCATATGGGAAACCCTCTGGCGAACCTAAAGCCGGAGCATGAGGAAAGGAGTGGGAGCATTTTATTTCAAAATGGAAAGCATTGCTGCATTTTCTGCTGCGCCGCAGCATTATCCCTGTTCCGGCCAGGAGCGGCGCCGTAAGGAGGGTGAAGGTTAGCCTGTTGCGCGTTTCTTCTCAATGGGATGCCAGGGCAATCCTAGCGCCGGACGCCAAGATTGTCGATCAGCCGCGCCCGGCCCAGACGCGCCGCGACCAGCACCACCAGTTCCCGATCCTCGCTCCCCGCCGGAGCCAGGTCCCCGGCCCGGCGGACGCTGCAATAATCCGGGCCTAAACCCGCGGCGGCGATCTCCTCCGCCGCCAGGCGCTCGACCTCGGCGATGGCCACCCCGGCCCGCAGCCGCTCGCCAGCGCGCAGCAGGGTCTGGTAAAGGGCGGGGGCCCGGGCGCGCTCTTCCCGGGTCAAATAGCCGTTGCGGGAACTCATGGCCAGACCATCGGGCTCCCGCACCGTGGCCAGGCCCTGGATCGTGACCGGCAGGCTCAGGTCCTGGGTCATGAGGCGGATAACCAAGAGCTGCTGGAAGTCTTTCTCGCCAAAGATGGCCAGGTCGGGCTGGACCATGTTGAACAGCTTGCAGACCACGGTCGCCACGCCCACGAAGTGACCCGGCCGACTGGCGCCGCAGAGGATGTCCGAGATACCCGGCACCTCCACCCGCGTCTGCCCGGCCTGGCCCCGGGGATAGACGGCGGCGACCGGGGGGGCGAACAGCAGATGGGTCCCCGCCGCTTCCAGGAGGGCACGATCCTGCTCCAGTGTGCGAGGGTAGGCGCCGAAATCCTCCGATGGCCCAAACTGGAGGGGATTGACGAAGATACTGACCACGACCCGATCCGCCAGGCGCTGGGCCTCCCGGACCAGGGCCAGATGCCCCGGGTGCAGATTGCCCATGGTGGGGACGAGGGCCACCCGCTGGTCCGCCCGGCGCCAGGTGGCCACGCGCGCGCGCAGGGTCGGGATCTGTTCGACGAGTTCCATGGACATGAACTGGGACCAGGACGGGGCGAGTGGACAGGGCCGTTAGTAGGCGGTTTGCTCGGGGCCGGGGAAGTCCCCGCTGCGTACCGCCTCGGCATAGGCCGCGACGGCCGCGCCCAGGCTGCCGCGTCCGGTCAGAAAATCCTTGCTGAAGCGCGGTGCCCCCCGGGGATTCAGGCCCAGCAGGTCATGCAGCACCAGGACCTGGCCATCGCAGCCATTGCCAGCGCCGATGCCGATGACCGGAATCCGCAAGGCGCAAGCGATCTCCCGCGCCAACTCCGCCGGGACGCATTCGAGGACCAGGAGCCCCGCGCCCGCGTCCTGCAGGGCCACGGCATCCTCCAGCATGGCGAGGGCGGAGGCCCTATCCCGCCCCTGGTAGCGATAGCCGCCCAGGCGATGGATGGATTGGGGCAGGAGCCCCAGATGGGCGCAGACCGGGACCCCATTAGCGGTGAGCCGCCGCACGGTTTCCACGAAGGGGGCGCCCCCTTCCAACTTGACCATCTGGGCGCCACCCTCCCGCATCAGCCGGCCGGCACTGGCCAGGGCCAGGTCGGGGGTGGCGTAGGTCAGGAAGGGCATGTCCACCAGGATGAGGGCCTGGCGGCGGGCCCGCGCCACACAGGCACTGTGATAGACCATGTCATCCAGGGTCACGGGCACCGTGGTGTCCTGACCCTGGATCACCATGCCGAGGGAATCGCCGACCAGGAGGACGTGCACACCGGCCTCCTCGAGGAGGCGGCAGAAGCTGGCGTCATAACAGGTCAGGGCGACGATGCGTTCGCCCCCCTGCTTCAGGGCGGCCAGGGTGGAGAGGGTGACGGGCTTGGTATTCATGCAGGCATCTCGGTGAAGGAAGGCGGGCCAGCTTCCGGCGCCCGGCTCAAGCTGGTTGCGATTCTGCCAGCGAAAACGCGCCCTCACAAGCGCGGGCCGAGGCCAGGCGCTGGATGCCATCCCGGGGGCAGGCCGCCAAAAGGTCGGCCAGGCAGCGGTCCTGGCCCGGGATGATAAAGTCGCCGGGGGCTATATCCGCGAGAGGGGCGAGCACAAAGGCACGTCGGGACATCTCCGAATGCGGCACACGCAGGTCCGGCTCCTCGATGCAGTCCCGGTCGTACAAGAGAAGATCCAGGTCCAGGGGGCGCGGTCCCCAACGACCTTCCTCGCGTACCCGGCCATGGGCCTGCTCGATGGCCTGCAAGGCCAGGAGCAAGTCCCGGGGCGAGAGCCGCGTCTTCAGGCGGACGACCGCGTTGACGTAATCAGGCTGATCCGCGGCGCCCAGGGGCTTGGTCAAATAGAGCGGGGAGGCCCTCAGCAGCCGACTGCCGGGCAACTGGTCCAGTTCGACTAGGGCCCGCCGCACCTGTTCCTCGGGCCCCGCCAGATTGGCGCCAAGCGCGACATAGGCAAGATGGGCAGCCTCTTCAGCCCCCATCCCTACCTCCAGTCGAGGGTTTGCCCCGGGTCTCGGCCCCTTCGCCCCCCGGACCGGAGCGTGGCCTGCGACGCCGGCGCTTCTTGCGGGCCGGGCCCGTCATCCCCTCCCGGTCCAGGCACGAGGCCTCCTGGAAGCGCGTCCACCAGTCCGCCAGTTCCGGGTCCGCCTCGCCACATTCGGCGCGCAGCACCAGGAAGTCGTAGGCCGCGCGAAAACGGGGATGGGCCGCCAGGCGATGGGGCTGTTTGCCATCCAGTTGCTCGAAGCGCGGCTGCAACTCCCAGACCTCGCGCATGGGCAGACTGAACCGCTTGGGGATGCTCACCCGCGCAAGTTGGGCCGCAAGCACCTCCCCCCCGGCCTGGACCATGGCCTCATGGGGATCCAGGCCCCGGTCTACCAGGGTGAAGAAGCGGCGGCGGACCGGCTCCCATAAGAGCAAGGCGAAGAGAAAGGCCGGGGTCACCGGCTTGTCTTCCTGAATACGCCGGTCGGTGTTGGCCAGGCCGCGACTGACGAAGGTGATGGGGAAGGCGTGATCCTCATGGGCCAGGCACTCCTCCGTCGCCGGAAAGAGTTGCCCGAACAGATCATAGTGCCGCAGCTTTTCAAAGCCCACCAGCCCGGCGCCGGAGTGCAGCAGCTTGAGGACCTCTTCGAAGAGACGCGCCGCCGGCACCCCGCCGAGCAGGCTGCTCCAAGCCCGCAGGGGGCGCTCGCAGTCGGGATCGATATTGAAGCCCAGCTTGGCGGCGAAGCGAACGGCCCTCAGCATGCGCACCGGGTCCTCCCGGTAACGGCGCTCCGGATCATCGCCAATGAGGCGCAGGCGGCCGGCCTGCAGATCCTCAAGGCCGCCGGCGTAGTCGATGACGGTAAAGTCGGCGATGTTGTAATAAAGAGCGTTGACGGTGAAATCGCGCCGCAGGGCGTCCTCCTCCCGGGTGCCGTAGAGGTTGTCGCGCACGATCATGCCGTTTTCGAGGTGGCGCTCGCCATCGTCCTCCAGCTCGCCACCGCCACCCCGGAAGGTCGCTACCTCGATGATCTCGGGACCGAAATGGACATGGGCGAGACGAAAACGGCGGCCAATGAGACGGCAGTTGCGGAAAACCCGGCGCACATCCTCAGGCCTGGCATCGGTGGCCACGTCAAAGTCCTTGGGCTCGCGGCCGAGGAGCAGATCGCGGACCCCGCCCCCCACCAGCAGGGACTGATAGCCCTCCTGTTTGAGGCGGTAGAGCACCTTGAGGGCGTTCTCACTGATGTTGGCGCGAGAGATGCCGTGCTGGTCGCGCGGTACGATACGGCAGGAATCGGAGTCTGGGTACAAGCTGGCGTCTTTCCTGGCGGGGCCCGTCCTGGGACTGGCGTCCGCTAGCCGATGGATCAATATGTTGAAAACCCTTATCCATGTTGCATGGATAAGGGTTGAGAATTTTCGCCAGCCGGCTTGAGAACCTCTGGCGCCTGCGTATAATACGCCTTCTTCGCTGTTTCTTCTCGCTCCTATCGTCTAGTGGTTAGGACGCTGGCCTCTCACGCCGGTAACAGGGGTTCAAATCCCCTTGGGAGTACCAATTAAGAAGTCTTAGACCGCTAACCGCCCGAAGCTCGTCGCCCGGGCTTGGTTACCGCGGTTATACCTGCTCTGGATTAGACCTTCGGGGCGTTCAGGCCGGCTTGGAGCTTGGCCTCGTCTTCGTGCGACAGGGATGTTTTCAGGACCTTGCCCCCCGTTCCCTTCAACTGTTCCAGCACCTTGTCGGGCGTCGCCTTCCTCACCAAGACGAACAAGGTGGAACTGCCCGGCTGCATCGTTTCCGCAAGATCCTTCATAAACTGGTCGTTGATGCCGACATCGGTAAGGGCCCCTGAAACGGCGCCCGCGCCCGCGCCCACGGCCATGCCGAGTAGCGGATTCAAAAAGATCATCCCGATCAGAGCGCCCCAAAAGCCGCCACTGAGGGCGCCAGCAGCCGTTGTGTTCACGGCCTGATGGAGACGGACTTTACCCTCTTGATCCTTGACGGCCACCACGGCATCTTCCAGATCAATAAGGTACTCCTGTTGCATCTTCTTCAGCGCAAGGCGGATCTCCTCGGCCTTGAACTGATCGTCATACCCAACCACCACTAATGTGCTCATGCCTGGAACCTCTTGTGTTGTTAACGATATTACGCCGCTCCGAGACTTGGCCCAGTGGCCAGCCCGAGGAGCGCCGGCGGGGAATCATCTCAGCATCCTCGCCGGCCAAGTAGATGCCCCCTGAATGGAATTCAATGCAGCGACTAGAGGCGTTCAGACCCTTATCACCGGCGCCCTATAAGAGGTGAGGGGGGTCTGAACGGCTAGTCGCGCCTTAGCGCACCCCAGGGCGATTGATTGGCCCACCGCGATTCAAGGGGGCGACGCCGACCCCAGGTGCGCCAACCCCCGGGCCCGGGGCGATGCCCGCCCCCGGGGCGCCGACACCGACCCCCGGAGCGACCCCTACCCCGGGGGCACCGACACCCGGCCGGGGGGCGACGCCCACGCCAGGGGCGCCGACACCAACCCCCGGGGCAACCCCTACCCCAGGGGCACCGACACCTGGCCGGGGGGCGACGCCTACGCCAGGGGCGCCCACGCCGCGGCCAGGATCAATGGCCAAGACCATGCCGGGCAACAACAGCGCGGCGGCCAGCAGTGAGTGACGGAGAATGGCAGTGTTCATGACTTGGGTCCTCGGTTGGCAAGATTGAACATGGCGGCGCACCGGGTGCGGCGACCTTGATGAAGCCCAAGCCTGGACAGATGGCAGACCCCGATGGGCCCTCCTCGGGTCGAGTCAGGTGCCTAACTGGCCAGGCGCCGGCTGATGATACCCCAGGCGGAACCCGAGTCGCCGGGTATCTCCCGACCCGAGGCAAGGTCGCCCGATTTTGCACGGAATTGGCACAAGCGCGCGCCGCCTGTCCAAAATGGCCAGCATGAGGACCTGGAATCCGACAGGCCCTGGGATCAAGGCACCCCTTCAGGGGAGGGGCTTGCCCCGCAAGATCTTCAGCCGGCGCAGGATAGGCTCCAGCACCGGTTCGAGCTTGCGGTGCAGGAGGCTGCCCGTGGCGGTGGTATCCCGCAGGATGGGGCGCAGAACGCCATACCCCAGGCCCGATAGGAGGCGCAAGGCCGCCAGCTCGTCCCGCAAGCCGGGCGCCACCGCCAGACAGGCGCGCACGGGGGCGGAGGCCTGATCGACATGGGCTTCGGCCTCGGCGATCAGGTCCGGCAAAGTCACATCCGGCGCGCCTTCGGGGCGCAAGGGGGCGAAATAGCCGGCCACCGTTTCCAGGGTAGTCAAGGTCAGATCCTGGGTCGGCGGCTTGGCGAGGATCTGGGCGACCGTCTTCAGCCAGGTCTGGCCGGGGGCGGAAAGCACTCTTGCCAGGGCCTGGGCCCAGGCATTGCCCGCGCTGGTCAGGGCCCCAAGCCCGGGGGCATGGGCGGCTAAATCGGCGCGAGCGGCTACCGGGTCCGGGAGGGTGTCGGGCCTGGCCTGAAGAAATCCAAGGGCATAGGCCGGTTTGCGCGCAGCCTTGTGCCAGAGTTCCAGGCACCGCTGCTCGGCAAGGAGCCCCGGCTGCAGTACCAGCCGCACGGATTCCGCCATCTTCTCCATTTCCGTCTCGAAGGGCAGATATTCCACCAGGTATTCCGCCAGGATCGGCCCCATCGCACCTTGGACGATGGCCGCATTCCCTAACATGCGCCGCGCATTCCCGGCGTCCTCCATGGCCCACCAGGCCCGGCGCCCCAGCTCGTCCGTCAGACCTGGCGAACAGACGGCGGCCACCACGGCCTCGGGCTCCCCCAGGAGCAGCAGTTGGGGAAGGCTCTCGTCGCGCATCTGGCCCATGCGGGTCCAGCGGCGCAAATAGGTGGGATAACCGCCGGGGGAACCGAGAACATGGCCCGAGATGAACTCCCGCACCGCGCGCAAGTAGGCCTCGGGGCGCGCGGTCGGGTTAAGCGTGATACAGGCCTCGCCCCGCGCCGACAGGCCATGGACCCGCAGGCGCGACTCGTCGATACGGATGGCCAGGGGCTGGTTGGCCAGCAAGACGTTGAGCCTCAGGCTGTCCTCACCAGAGAGTTCGATCATGGCTGGGGATGAATCGGGGGCGGGAAGTCGCCGGCCAGGCTCAGTCCGCCGTGGGCGGGGAGTAGCCGCTATCCTTGGGATTGAGGAAGATAAAATGGAACTGGCCGGGTTCCATCTCAATGTAATCCAGGGTCGCCTGATCGAGCAGGGGGACATACTCCGGGGCCATGACCACCGGGACCCCCTCGCAGTCGATTTGAATATCGTCCTCGGTGCCCTCATCGAACCCCATGCGGTAGTCGATACCGCCATCGGGTTTTTGATGGGCCGCCAGGCGCAGGGCCAGGCCCTCGGCGCCGCCTTGACGAGCGGCCTCATGGACCTGCCCCACGGCGGATGCGGTCAGTCTGAACATACCCCTGTCCTCATGTCTGTTTCGTGAGCGGTGCAAGGCACGGTCGTCCCGCGCCATCCTTAACGACCATTTTATCAGCGATCCCGTCTGGCCGGGAATTCAGCCTGGGCGGCGACACCGCCGGACCTGGGCGATGAAGCGCGCCGGCCATCCCACGCCCCCGACATGGCGCAGATGGGCATAGCTCGCGAGCAGGTTTTTATAGATGATGCCGTCATGGCACCCATCCACGCCACTGCCCCGCAGGACCTCGTAACCATAGACCCAGGCTGGGTCGGGAGCGACGATGCCGGAATGGTGGAATTCGTGGGCATGGATCTCGGAGGCCTGATCGGGGAGCCGGGGCCAGGGGAAGGCCTCCCGTTCGCGCAACTGGATGTAGCCTCGGCCTTGCGGCCGATCGTGCATGGCCACGTCGGCCTGGAGGACGCCACACATGGGGGCAATTTCATCCCCCCAGCTTAGCCTTCGACAGAGATACATGAGGCCACCGCACTCGGCGTAGGCCGGGCCACCGCCCTCGATGAAGTTTCGCACCGCTTCGCGCATCCCCCGATTGGCGGTTAGTTCCCGCATCCGGTACTCGGGGAAGCCGCCGCCGATGAGGAGGCCATCCACCTCGGGTAAAGCCTGGTCGTGCACGGGACTGAAGGGGATCAAGTCGGCCCCCGCGGCCCGCAGGGCCTCGAGGTCATCGGGGTAATAGAAGCCGAAGGCCTCGTCGCGGGCGATGCCGATACGCAGATCCCCGCCCCGGGGCGCAAGAACCGGGATGGGGGGAAACCGCGGCAAGGGCGGGGCCG
The DNA here is from genome assembly GCA_020851955.1 of Chromatiaceae bacterium. Lineage (GTDB taxonomy): Bacteria > Pseudomonadota > Gammaproteobacteria > Chromatiales > Chromatiaceae > M0108. Next base: position 10,162 of record JADZBU010000310.1, read on the forward strand.
CGGCGCTGATCCGCAGCAGGGTGTCCAGGTCCACCTGATCCGCGACCATGCGGCGAATATCCTCGATCTGGGCCTCGGCCTCGCGGCTCTCGTTGCTGGGCATCAGGCCCAGATGGCGCTCGTCGATGCGGGGCTGGGACTCGCGATGGATGGCACCCAGCAGGGCCAGATCCGTGTAATGCTCCACCACCCTGCGCAGATTGCCCTCGTGACGCTGGCCACCGACCTTGTTGAGGATGATACCGGCGATACGCAAGCTGGGATCAAAGGCCTGGTAGCCCAGGAGCAGGGGCGCCAGACCCCGCGACATGCCCTGGACATCCACCAGCAGGATGAGGGGCACCTCCAGCAACTTGGCCAGTTCCGCGTTGCTGTTGCTACCCGCCAGATCCGTGGCATCGAAGAGACCCACATTGCCCTCGATCAGGCCCAGGTCCGCATCCGCCATGGCCCGCGCGAAGGTCTCGCGGATCTCCCCCTGCCCCATGGTGTTGTAATCCAGATTCAGGCAGTCACGGCCCGCCGCCCGGCCCAGCCAGAGGGGATCTATGTAGTCAGGCCCCTTTTTAAAGGGTCGTACCCGATGTCCGAGTTGGGCAAAGTTGCGACACAAGCCAATGGACAGGGTCGTCTTCCCGGAGGATTTATGGGTAGCGGATATGTAGAGGCGGGACATGGTGAAGGGACTTTAAAGTTCTGGAAATGCAAACGGGGACGACACCTAGGGCATCATCCCCGTTTTTGACCGCGACCTTCTGAAACCCCTGGTGGGGCTTGGATCAGGCCTTGACCGCGGCGTGAGGGTCCACGTCCTTGTCCGCCAGGGATTCGGGCAGAAACTGCAATGCCCGGACCCCAACGGCGGTAATAATGAGGGCTACCGCCACGCCACCCAGACCGAGGAGAAACTCCGGCATGCTGGGGGCATAAGCCGCGATCTGACCACCCACGCCATCATGGAACCCAGACTCCAGGATCGTCTTGCCCGGGAAGATGGGCATGGGGAAGGCCTGCCCCCCGATGACGATCACATAGATGCTCGCCAGCCCCCCCAAGACCACCAGGCCGCAAGCCCCCGCGATCCAGCGCCTGTCCCGGCCATGCACGGGATGAAAGAGGATGCCAAAGGGCGCCAGCAGGCCCAGGATCACCCAGCCAAACCAGAAGGCCAGGGTGTAGCGGCCGCCGCTGACCAGATAGAAAGACACCAGATCGTAATTCTGGGCGCCATAGAGCTTGGTCAGGAAATAGATGAGGATGAAGAGCAGGACGGCCGCGATGAAGATACTCATGAGGCCCTTGAGTCGATTGATAATATAGGGACCGAGTGTGCGCTGGTCCTGGGCAAAGGCGAAAATGAGCACCAGCATGAAAATCGCCAGCCCATAAAGGAAGGACATGACGATGAACATGGGCGCCAATACGGCGGTGTCGTAGGCCTGACGGGCGACGATGAAACCGAAAATCGAGCCCGTGCCCGTGGTCAGCAGCAGACGCCAGACGAAGGCAAGGGTCCCGGCGGCCTTGTAGTATCCCCGGAAGCCGCGATCGACCATGGTCACCAGATAGGCGATGACGATGGCGACAAATCCCGAATAGAGGATGACGTTCCAGGCAAAGATGGAGCGAAAGTTATAGCTGGTCATGGCCACGATAAGACGATCGGGTCGTCCCAGATCCAGAACCAGGACCATGAGGCCCCCAATCAGCAGCGCCACCGCCAGGAGGGCGGAGAAACGGCCCAGGGACTGATAGGTCGACTTCCCGAAGACGGTGCCGATACTGGCGATGTTGAGGGCACCGGAGGCGGCAACGATGAGGAAGACGGCAAAGATATGGGGCAGGCCCCAGACCACTTCATTGTTCATGCCCGTGACCCAGTGGCCCTGGTGCTCCATGTACCAGAAGGCCAGGCCGCCAACACCCGCGACGGCCGCCAGGCTGGCGAGTAGTGCCCAGTAGCGCCGCGGGGCCAGCCGCCATTCGCGATAGACGATTCTTTTCATGTCTGGATCTCCCCCGGCGTCACACGCCCGAATAGCGGACGCCCGTGTTCAGGGCGAGGTTCTCGCGGATCTGACGACTGGGCATGGCGGCCAGGGCCTTGCTCAACGTACTTTCCGGGTTCTTGAGGTCACCAAAGATGATGGCATGGTGGCCTTGAGCGGCGCAGGCGTCGGCGCAAGCGGTCGAGTCCTCGCCATTGTCGCGGCGATGGACACAGAGATTGCAACTCTCCACGCAGCCCTTGCCCCGTGGCGCGAGGGTCAGCTTTTCCTCGACTTCCGCATGGATGAAGGACCGCGCCTTGTAGGGGCAGGCCATCATGCAGTAGCGACAGCCGATGCAGAGATGGCGGTCAACCATGACGATGCCATCCGCCCGCTTGAAGGAGGCCGCCGTGGGACAGACGTCCACGCAGGGCGGGTGCTCGCAATGCTGGCACAGCATGGGCAGGTTGGTGATCCGACCCGTCAGCTTGTCCTCGAGTTTGACCTTACGGATCCAGCGCGCCTCCTGACGATCCCACTTCTCGGGGTCCATGCCCGCTGGCATCCGCTGAAGGTCAAGACCGTTTTCCTGGTTGCAGGCGCTCACGCAAGCGGAACAGCCCTCGGCACACCGGGTGGTGTCGATCAGCATGCCATAGCGCACGGCATCCGTGACCCGCTCGGAGCGCGGCTGGGCGCTGGCGATGGTATGGAGCAAAACGCCGGGGGCCAGGGTCATGGTCGCGACGCCCGCCGCCGCGCCGAGAAAGCCTCGGCGGCCCTGGTCGATCTCTTCGCTGGGATTATTCATCGTGACTCCCCATTCTCAGCGCAAGGCCGGCTGGGAATGCCCAGGCGGTAACTTAGTACCCGGTGCCGGTAGGCCAGAACCCGAGGAACGACCACTATCCCTGTTGGGCTGGGCCGCCGGTCGGGCGGTGGGCACCGTGGCGTGGCAATCGAAACAATTCAGTCGCACCGCCGCGAAGTCGTGACAGGCACCGCAAAACTGCTTTTCGTCATTGACGGGCAGCAGGTCGCCTGTCGGGCCCTTGGCGCCATGGCAGGCGATACAGCCCGCCAGACTGTGTTTCGTGGAACGGATGCCGCCATGCACCGTCTCGTCCCGCTGATGCTTGATCACCTCCATGTGATTCCGGCGCATGAAATCCGTCGGCTCCACGCAGCTTTTCTCGTTCGCGGCCTGGGAACCCGTCACCACGAAGTTGTTTCCGGCGGCCTGAACGGCCAGGGCCAGCAAGGCCCCGGCCAGGCCGAGGGAGATGAAGCTGCCTCTGAGAAGGGCATTCGCCATCGTCCGCTCCCGAGTGATTATTCGCCAAGCCCCATCTTGATGTAGCCCGTGGGACAAACATCGGCGCAGATATGACACCCAATGCACCGCATGTAGTCGGTGGCCACGTAGCGCCCGGTGGTGTTCTCGCCCTTCTTGACCCGATAGACGGCGTCCTGGGGACAGAAGATGACGCAGTTGTCGCACTCGAAGCACATGCCGCAACTCATGCAGCGCTTGGCCTCGTCAATGGCCTCGGTCTCCGACAGCCCGATGATGCGTTCCTTAAAGTGACCCAGCACCTCTTCGGCGGTGGGCACTTCTTCCTTGCGCAGGTTGCGGGCGTGGTAGCCAAAGTGCCCGAGGAAGAGCTCGTTGTGGGGGATGACCTCAGCGGAGGAACGGTCCTCATAATTGTGGATGGCCCAGTTGCCGTCGGAGGTGCCGCGCATGTCACCGCGCTCGCTGGGATCGAACTTCACCGGGGCCAGGTGCGCCTCCTCCATCTTCCTCAGCAGATCGAAGTGATGGACGTCAACCTTGGGCCGGCGGCTGAATTCCTCCTGCCGGAGATACTCATCGATGGAGTCGGCGGCCACCGAGGCCTGACCGATGGCGGTCGTCAACAAATGCGGACGGATGATGTCGCCGGCGACAAAGTGCCCGGGACGGTTGGGAACCTGATGGAACTTGTCGGCATTGATGAGGCCCCGGCCATTATCCATGACCTCGAGACCGGTAAGATCGCCACCCTGGCCGATGGCGGAGACGATCAGGTCCGCCTCGAGAATGCGCTCAGTGCCCTCGACGGGGATGGGACGCATACCATCCATCTTGCAGTCACAGACCTTGAGACCCGTGGCCCGGCCTTCCGCATTCTTGATCAGGGCCAGGGGCATAACCCCATCCAGGACGGTGACGCCCTCGGTCAGGGCATCATGGACTTCATGCTCGGCGGCGGTCATCTTGTCGCGGGTGAAGAGGGAGGTCAGGGTGACCTCGGCGCCCTGGGCCGCCGCGGTGACGGCGGCGTCATGGGCGACGTAGCCATCGTGAATCACGGTCTCGGGCAGGTCGGATGGCTTGGCGTTCTCGATGTGGCCAATGCGGCGAGCCACCGAGACCACGTCGATGGAGGTGTCGCCACCGCCCACGCAGACTACCTTGTCGGCGGTGACCTTCATGCGGCCCTCGTTGAAGGCCTTGAGGAAGGCGACGCCCGAGACGCAGTTGGGTGTACCGGCCCAGCCTTCGACGGGCAATCCGCGACCACTTTGGCAACCGATGGCCCAGAGAATGGCGTCGTAGTCCTTTTCGAGTTGCTCGATGGTGACGTCCTGGCCAACCCGCACACCCAGTTTCACCTCGACCTGGCCCATGTCCAGGATGCGCTGGATCTCGGCATCCAACTTGTCGCGGGGGACGCGATATCCCGGGATGCCGAACTTGAACATGCCTCCCAAGCCCTGGTTGGACTCGAAAATGGTGCAAGCATGGCCCTTGCGGCGCAATTGATAGGCCGCGGCCAAACCCGCCGGGCCACCCCCGATGATGGCGACCTTGCGGCCGGTGTCGGAACCGGCGGTGAAGCCATAACCATTGGCGATGGCCGTATCACCAATATATTGCTCGACAGCGTTGATGCCGACGAAGTCTTCCAGTTCATTCCGGTTGCAGCCATCCTGACAGGGTGCCGGACAAACGCGACCCATCATGGACGGAAAGGGGTTCGCATCGGTGGAGCGACGGAAGGCATACTCTTGCCACTCCACCCCAACCGGCGGCTTTTCCTGCTGGCGAACAATGGCCAACCACCCGCGGAGGTCCTCGCCCGAGGGGCAGGAACCCTGGCAAGGGGGTGTCTTATGCACATAAGTAGGACACTTGTGCGTGGTGTCCTGAACAAAGATCTTCTGAGTCAGATTGCCCCATTCCTGCTGGCCATCTTGATACCGTCGCCAGGAAACCTTGGTCTTCATTTCGTCGCTGGAAGTCGCCATGTGTTGTTCTCCTTACCAGTGGGAACCCGTGTTTTGATCCGATCGCCGCAGCCTTATGGGAAGCTCCGGCGCAATATTTAGCGCCGATCAGTCCTCGTCGTCCTCGGACTCATCGTCTTCCTCGTCAAGGTCATCATCCTCCCCCGGGGTGAGAATGATGGCGTTGGAAACCAGTTGGTGGACGCTGACGATCTGCTCCATCTCCATGCCGTAGTAGGGCAGGACCTTGGTGAACTGACTCTTGCAGATGGCGCAGATGGCGGCCATGTGGGTCACGCCCTTCTCTTGGATGACGTTGTTCAGGGCCGTCATGCGCGGCAAAGCGCCCTTGACCCGCAACTCCATGAGGTCATCGGTCAGGAGACCGCCACCGCCACCGCAGCAGAAGGTGCGCTCGCGGATGGTGTCTTCGTCCATGTCGTGGTAGTGGTTGCAGACGGCCTTGATGACGGCGCGGGGAATATCGAACTGCCCCCCCGGCTCCGGGCCCATGCGACTCGCGCGCGCCACGTTGCAGGAGTCGTGAAAGGTCAGCACCATGTCGTCATTTTGGGACTTATCCAGGTTCAGCTTACCCTGCTGGATCAAGTCGTGAGTGAATTCACAGATGTGCTGCGGAACCGGGTAGTTCGGATCCAGGAAGTCCCAGGGACCCGCCAGCGTGTTCAGGAAGCTGTAGGCGACGCGCCAGGCATGGCCACATTCGCCGAAGACGATCCGCTTCACCTTGAGCGCGATGGCCGCCTCGCGAATCCGCAAGGAGATGCGGCGCATGTTGTCGTAGGAGCCAATGAACATGCCAAAATTGGCCGCCTCGGAGGCGATGGTGCTCAGGGTCCAGGAGACGCCCGCCTCGTGAAAGACCTTGCCGTAACCGACCAGGCCATCGACATGGGGTTCGGCGAAAAAGTCGGCCGAAGGCGTCACCAGCAGAATATCGGCACCGACCACATCGATGGGATAGCGGACCTTGACCCCGGTGTCATCAAAAACATCCTCCTCCAGCCCTTCGAGGGTGTCGCGAAGGGCGGGACCCGGGAGCCCCAGGTTGTTGCCGATCTTGTAAACCTTGGCGATGATCTCGTTGCAGTATTTCTGCCCGACGCCAATGTGATCCATGA
>JADZBU010000311.1 GCA_020851955.1 Chromatiaceae bacterium
CCGTTCTTGACGTTGTAGAGGCCCTCGGCGGTGCGGGTGCCCAGGAGGAAGGGCTTGTCGTTGGCATCGAAATCGGAGGTCAGCAGGTTGGCCGCCTCGGCGTCGGTGCGGGCCAGCACCAGGGTGGAGACGCCGCAGACATCCGCCGCCAGGCGCGCGGCGATGAGCTTCTGCACCGCCTCCTGGGTGGGGACCAAGACCTTGCCGCCCATGTGGCCGCATTTCTTGACGGCGGCCAACTGGTCCTCGTAATGCACGCCAGCGGCGCCGGCGGCGATCATGTTTTTCATGAGTTCGAAGGCGTTCAGCACACCGCCAAAGCCCGCCTCGGCATCCGCCACGATGGGCAGGAAGTGGTCGATGTAGCCCGCGTCACCGGGGCCAACACCACGGCCCCACTGAATCTCGTCGGCGCGCTTGAAGGTATTGTTGATGCGCCGGACCATGGTCGGCACCGAGTCGTAGGCGTAGAGGGACTGGTCCGGGTACATGGTCTCGGAGGTATTGCCATCCGCCGCCACCTGCCAGCCGGACAGGTAGATAGCCTCGACGCCGGCCTTGGCCTGCTGCATGGCCTGGCCCGCGGTGATGGCGCCCATGCAGTTGACGTAACCCTTACGAGCACCGCCGTGGATCAGTTCCCAGAGCTTTTCGGCCCCGTTGCGGGCATAGGTGAATTCCGGCTGCACGGACCCGCGCAGGCGGACCACATCGGCGGCGGTATAACCACGGCTTACATCCTTCCAGCGGGGGTTGCTGGCCCATTCCTGCTCCAGGGCCTGAATCTGTTGCTCTCGGGTCATCATTTTCGACATGGGTTACTCCGCTCAGTGGTGGGCGCGTTGATCGCGCGATGAATTTTTCGTCAGGAGGTAGGTGGCGCCCCATAGCCGGCGGGGGGCCACCGTGGATTGGTTTCAGAGCCCCGCCGTTTCGTCCAGGATGCGGTAGGCGGGCAGGGTGAGGAACTCCTCGAAAGCGTCCTGGAGGACGATATCCCGCAGCAGTTGAGCCGCGCGGTCCAGGTGAGCGGCCGCCGGGTCGCCGGCGCTCGCCAGCTCGGTCCCCGCCAGGGCCAGTTCCTCGGCCAGGATCTGCTCGAAGAGGGCCGGGGTCACCTGGCGACCATCGTCCAGAACCCCACCAGGATAGCGCACCCATTGCCACAACTGGGCCCGGGCGATCTCGGCGGTGGCGGCGTCCTCCATGAGGTTGTGGATGGGCACCGCGCCCCGCCCGCCCAGCCAGGCGGCCATGTAGCGCAAGCCGGCGGAGACGTTGTTGCGCAGACCGGCCTCGCTGATGGTGCCCGTGGGCAATGCCAGCAGGTCGGCGGCGACGATGTGAAGGTCGTCCAGGGTGCGATCCAGTTGATTGGGCCCGGGCATGTAGTGGTTGAAGACCTCCAGGGCCACGGGTACCAGGCCGGGATGAGCCACCCAGGTGCCGTCATGGCCATCCCCCGCCTCGCGCTCCTTGTCCGCCCGCACCTTGGCGAAGGCGATGTCATTGGCCGCCGGGTCCCCCTTGATGGGGATCTGGGCCGCCATGCCGCCCATGGCATGGGCGCCCCGGTGGTGGCAGGTCTTGATCAGCAGGCGCGAGTAGGAGCGCAGGAAGTGCACCAGCATGGTGATCTGGCCGCGCTCCGGCAGGCAGCGTTCCGGGTGGGCGTGGAAGCGCTTGATGAAGCTGAAGATGTAGTCCCAGCGGCCACAGTTGAGGCCGCAGATGTAGTCCCGCAGCTCATAGAGGATCTCGTCCATCTCGAAGGCGGCGGTGATGGTCTCGATGAGCACGGTGCAGCGGATGCTGCCGTGGGGCAGGCCCAGGCGCTCCTCGGCGTAGGTAAAGACGTCATTCCACAGCCGGGCCTCCAGATGGCCCTCCAGCTTGGGCAGGTAGAAATAGGGTCCACTGCCCCGGGCCAGCAGCTCCTGGGCATTGTGGAAAAGATAGAGGCCGAAGTCGAAGAGGGCGCCGGACATGGGCTGGCCGTCCACCTCGACGTGCTTCTCGGGCAGGGCCCAGCCCCGGGGACGCACGATGAGGGTGGCCAGGGTGTCGTTGAGCCGGTAGTCCTTGCCCTCGGGACTCTGGAAGGTCAGGGTGCGACGGATGGCCTGGGCGAGGTTCTGCTGGCCCTCCAGGGTGGCGCTCCAGGTGGGACCGTGGGCGTCCTCGAAATCGGCCATGAAACACTTGGCGCCGGAGTTGAGGGCGTTGATGACCATCTTGCGGTCCACGGGCCCGGTGATCTCCACCCGGCGATCCTGGAGATCGGCGGGGGCGGGGCGCACCCGCCAGTCTCCGGCACGGATGTCGGCGGTGCTGGCCAGGAAGTCCAGGGACTCGCCGGCATCCAGGCGCTGCTGCCGGGCCACCCGCGCGGCCAGGAGCTCCCGCCGGCGCGGGCCGAAGCGACGCTCCAGGTCCACCACGAATTCCAGCGCCGCGGGGGAGAGGACTTCCTGCAAGGCGGGGGGTACGGGTGCAAGGATCTGGACTGGGGGCATGGGCTTCTCCTGGGGGTGATGATCGAATTTGTTGTCGGGTCAAGGAGACCCCTGTATTGTGCGCTGCAACAAAATGGTGTAAAAAGCTCAGTAATTAAAGTCTAAAATTTCAATACATAGATTTGAAATAAGCAATGATTCGGCGCGACCGGGATTGTAGACCCTCGGGCGCCGGGCTGACTGGTTCATTCAGGGTGGAGGTTGACAAGGTTCATGAGCAAGGTCCAGCAAGATCGGGCACACCAGATTGCGCGTTCCATCCTGACCGGCTTCGACCGGCATTATTCGTACTTTCAGGAGATTACCAGTTCCGCTCGCCAACGTTTCGAACGCGCGGACTGGGAATCGGTGCGGGCGGCCTCCGCCAAGCGCATCAGCTTCTACGACTTGCGGGTCCGGGAGGCGGTCGACAAGGTGCGCTCCGCCTTCGGTATCGAACACCTGGACGAACCCCTGTGGCAGGAGGTCAAGCAGGTTTACCGCCACCTGCTCGCCCGCCACGGGCGCCCCGAATTGGCTGAGACCTTTTACAACTCCGTCTTCTGCCGGCTCTTCCACCGCAAATATTTCAATAATGACAATATCTTCCTGGAATCCAGCGTCAATCGTCAGGAACTGGCGGCCCGCTACCTGGTTTACATGTCCTTCCATCCGGGAGACAGTGGGCTGGAGCAGTGCGTGTGGGAGATTCTCTCCGCCTTTTATTTCACCCTGCCCTATGAAGACCTCCAACGGGATACCGAGCGGGTGGCCGCCGCTTTCCGGGCCCGCGGCACCCTCGGCACCCGGAACCTGGAGGAGTTACGCATCGACGTGCTTGAATCGCCCTTTTACCGCAACAAGGCGGCCTACCTGATCGGGCGCGTCATCCAGGGCGAGGTCTGCCAGCCCTTCGTGATCCCCCTCGTCAACAACGAGGCGGGGGCCATCTATGCCGATACCCTGCTCACCCAGCAGGAGCAGGTGGACGCGGTGTTCAGCTTTACCCGCGCCTATTTCATGGTGAAGACCCCGGTCCCGGCGGCCACCGTCGATTTTCTGCAGAGTCTGATGCCCAGCAAGTCCCTCGCCGATCTCTACATGAGCATCGGTTTCCAGAAGCAGGCCAAGAACGAGTTCTATCGCGACTTTCTGGATCACCTGGCCAACTCGGACGACCTCTTCCAGATCGCCCCCGGCACCCGGGGCATGGTCATGCTGGTGTTCACCCTGGCCTCCTTCCCTTATGTATTCAAAGTGATACGTGACCGTTTCCCGCCCCAGAAGGAGGTCACCCGCCAGCAGGTGAAGGATCGCTACCAGCAGGTCAAGAATCACGACCGCATGGGCCGGATGGCGGACACCCTGGAGTTCTCCGACGTGGCCTTCCCCCGTCATCGCTTCTCGCCCGAATTGCTGCGGGAGATCGAGGCGGAGGTGCCCTCCCTGGTGCAGGAGGAAGACGGCATGCTGGTGTTGCGCCATCTCTACATCGAGCGGCGCATGACGCCCCTGGACCTTTACCTGGCCGAGGCCAGCCCCGCGGAGCAGCGCGCCATCTTGGATGACTGGGGTTTGGCCCTGAAGCAACTCATGGGCGTCAACATCTTTCCGGGGGATCTCCTCTTCAAGAACTTTGGGGTCACCCGCCTGGGTCGGGTGATCTTCTATGACTACGACGAGATCTGTTATCTCGGAGAA
>JADZBU010000312.1 GCA_020851955.1 Chromatiaceae bacterium
GCTGCCAGCGCGTTCGAAAAGCCAAATGGGGCCACGAATTACCTGGAGGGACCCTGGTCGTCCCCGTGCAGCGCATCCCCCCGCCCCCACGCCAAATGCAACCGGCACTCAGCGGACGCCAGCCTGAGCTCCAGGCAGTGGGCAGCCTCACTCAGGCCAAATTGCGGATGCCAAGCGTCGGGAACGAGCCGAGCCGGGCCGCCCGCGCTTTGCCAACGGACTTGCTGGCCGCCGGGGAGGTAGAGGTAACCGCTGGCCTGGTCGCCATCGCCCCCGGGGTCCATGGCCACGCGGATCGCGGGGTGCAGATGAAAGCGGGCGATGGCGGTGCGGTACTCGCCCTCGATCGCATCGATAACGGAGCAGCGATCCTCCGTCAGGTCCCAAGTGCGGTGATGCACCGGTCGCCCCGCCAGGCGACGATAGCCGTCATGGGCCGCGGAGACCTGCAGCAGCGTCCCCGACGCAGCGATGGCAGGGGCTGCGGGGACCATGACGGGCCTTGCCGGCAGCCCCTCGTCGCTAACCGCGGCCAGGTCCGACTCCCCCTGCCGCACCTTGACCCCCAGCACCCGCGCCCGCCGCGCCACGCGAAAGCCGCCCCACACCTCGCTGGAATCGGCGCCATCGATTTGGACCGTGCTATGCGCCGCCGTGCCGCGCTCCGCCAGGCGCTCCGGGCCGCTGCCATAGCGCGAGGTCCCGCCGTTGACGATCACCCGCTGACCGAACAGCGACAACTCGAACGACAGGGTATCGGCATGGGCATGGCCCGGCAGATAGTCCGGGCCGATGGGGGCGACGTCCAGGATAGCCACCGCTGGACCGACCGCCAGGCGGACATAGCCCGAGTCACGCAGCCAGCGGCAGGGGACATCCGTTTTCCCGGCCGGATTGACGAGGAGAGTGCCGACGGGTGGACCTGCGTCGTCCGTCGTCCCGGCCGGCATGCCGGGGGTGGTAGCCGGGATGGTGGAGAGAGCCAGGCGTGGCTGACTCACGGCGGAAATGCCGTCTGCGTAGCGCTCCAAATCCGCTAGCGTGGGCGCAATACCGAACGCCGCATCGTTGAAGAAGCTGATCGCCCCATCCGGGTGAGTCATCGCGGCTAGCCAGTCCAGCATGGCGGTGGCCTTGGCGCGCCAGTGGGACACGGCGGTCGCCCCACCGATGGCGTTTGCCCTGGTCACGGCATCGACCCCTGCCACGGCATCAATCCCGTCCACGTCCACGGCCACGGTCTCGGTTCCGCCAAAAAGCTTCGGATAGGCCCCAGCCAGGTTGATCAGGTCCAGCACATCCTCCAGCAGGATGGCGTGGTACATGGGGCTGCGCTCAAAGTGCCCACCGTCCGGCAAAATCTGTTCGTCCAGCTCCCGCGCCATCAGGCGCAGGCCCAGTCCGCGCCAACGGTCCGCCTCCGGGCCAACGAAAAAGGCCCCGGCGTAAACCAGGGCCTTGGCATTGGCGAAGAGATGATTGCCGAGCAGGTGATGTTCCAGCCGCTGGCTCAGCCAGCGGGTCTGGACGGCCAGGCTCTGGAGGCAGGCCGGCGGCAGCAGGGCAGGCACCCCGCCCCGCTCGGAGGCGAACGTCAGAGACCATTTGATCCAATTGACGATGCGCAGGGAGGTGGGATAAGGCTCCCAGCCATTGCCATGACCAGGCGGATTCTCGGCCACCCAACGCTGGAGCAGGGCCAGGTGCCAATGAAGTCGCTGGTCCCTCGCGACCTGCACCCCCTCTCCCCAACCCTCCCCCGCGAGGGGGGAGGGCTGGGGAGAGGGGGCAGCGCCCAAGTCATCAAAATAGTGCAGGTTGTAGAGCCAAAGCTTGTCCCGCGCCGGGTCATTCCAGGGATCCCCACCTCCAGCCGCCTCATGGCCGGCCCCGGCCAGCGCATGGGTTTCATTGAGAAACCGAAACGTCGTCGGTCCCAGCAGCGACACCGGCTTGGCCACCGGGGGCACCCAGCCTCCCGGTACGGGGCGCGCCGCCTGCGCCGGACGTCGGTCAGGCGTGGGGCGATAGAGGCGAAACCACAGGCGCCCGTAAAACTGCACCGGGAGCAGATAACGCAGGGTATGCCAGTAGCGGGCGATCATGGGCTCAGGGCCGTCCGATGGGCAGGTCATGGCCAAGCATGAGGGGGTCAGTCCTTCACGGACGGGCCCTTTCAGCCGTTAGGTCAGCAGCCGGTGTGAAAGGTCACGGATTCAGCCGGCACGGTGACGAATGTAGAGGGTGAGGGCTTCAGTCCGCGACGGATTCGGTTCCAGCTTTGCCCGCCACCGCGGCTAAGACCTCAAGCATCTTGCCGGCGAGAGCACTGCGGTCATAGCGCGGCCCGGCGTCCAGACAACGCGCCTGGAATTGCTGGTAAAGGGCCTGATCCTGGGCCAAGCGCAGCAGGCCGTCGCGGAGGGCTTGGGCGTTCTCGGGCTCAAAGACCAGGCCCACCCCTTCGCGCTGGACGATCCCGGCGGACTCACCCGCCACGCCGTGCAGCACCGGAATGCCCATGCCCATGCTCTCGAAGAGCTTGGAGGGGATGACCTTCTCGAACGCCGGCTTCTTCTTCAAATGGATAATGGCCACATCCAGCAGCGACCAATAGCGCGGCACCTCCGCCTTGGGCACGGTGTCGAGAAAATGCACCTTGGTCAGGCCCATCTCGGCCGCCTTCGCCTGCAGCGCGGGCTTTTCAGCACCATCGCCAAGCATAATGAAATGGATGGGCGGCAGGGCAGCCGGGGCGAAAGGCACCGGGGCACCGGGGGCGGGCACGGCAGCCACGGGGTCAGACTTGGCGGCAGCCACGGCGGCCTGTGGCGATGGCGAAGACACGGCGGCATCCCCGGGGGGGGCTGTGTCACTGCGGCACGGCAGCTCTGCGTCCAGACTTTGCACCAGGCGCGCGGCCTCCAGCACCGTCTCCAGCGCGTGCGCCATGCCATGGGTACCGATGTAGCCGGCGACAAAGGCCTGGCGGGGGATACCGAGCGCATCGCGCAGGGCCAGGTCCGGCTCCAGCGGCCGGAAGCGTGTCAGGTCGATGCCATTGGTCACCACATGAATCTTGTCCCCGGCGATGCCGCGCCGGACCAGGTTCTCGCGGAACGACCGGGTTACCGGCACCACGGCAGCCGCACGCCGATAGAGAAACAGCTCCAAACCCTCGATCAGGCTGAGCAGCGGACCCTCTTTCAAGATCCCCACGGTGACCAGCGACTCGGGATAGAGATCGCGCAACTCGAAGACGAAAGGTCGCCACCGGAACACCGACAGCATCCAGGCGGAACAATTGGTGAAGAACTGCGGCGAGGTGCCGACAATGACATCCGGTCGCCGTAACACCAGGCCAGCCAGAAAACTGGTCACCATATAAGACCAGAAATCCGGGAGCCGCTTCACAAAGCCCGCATTGGCGATGATGTAGGACCAGACCCGCAGGACCCGGATGCCCTCCAGCTCCTCCCATTGCCACAGGCGATTGCGATAACCCGCGTAGAGCTCGCCTTTCGGGAAGTTTGGCGCGCAGGTGATCACCGTCACCTCATGGCCAGCCTTGACCCACTCGCGGCAATGTTCAAAAGTCCGCGAGGCCGGCGCGTTGACCTCGGGGGGGAAGTTGTCACTCAGGAAAAGGATGCGCATGGTCGATCCTGAACAAGCGTTATCTAAATAATGGGGGGGGAAGGGCCAAAGCCATGGCGGTACCGCCAGAGCCGTGGCTAGGCCGCAGAGCCGTGGCTAGACCACTGAGCCGTGGCTGGGCCGTAGCAGTCGAGCGGGGATGGACCGTCTTACTCCCTCCCCCCTGGCGGGGGAGGGTCGGGGAGAGGGGGTGCGCAGGGCTAACGGGCCACCACCCCCTCCAGAGCCGCCACAATCCGCTCCCCCGTGCGCCCATCCCACAGCGGCGGGATGCCGCCCCGCGGCCAGTCCCCCGCAAACAGCCGGTCCAAGGCGGGCCCCAGCTTGGCGGGGTCCGTACCGATGAGGGCATTGGTGCCTATGCTCACCGTCTCCGGCCGCTCGGTGGTATCACGCAGGGTCAGGCAGGGGACCCCCAGCACCGTCGTCTCCTCGGTGATGCCGCCGGAGTCAGTGATGACGGCCTTGGCGTGCTTCACCAGGTAGTTGAACTCCAGATAGGGCTGGGGCTCGACCATCAGGATGTTCGGGAAGTCGGGTAAGTACTGGGCCGCCGTCACCGCCTCCGTTACCGTCCTTGGCGCTGAATGCCGGCTGGCCGGCTGGAATGACGACAGGGCCTGTGTGCCCAAGGTGGCGGCGATGACCTTCGCCGTGCGCGGATGCACCGGAAACAGCACCGGCAGCCCACGCGCCCCGGCCGCGATTGCCGCCAGCATCCGCTCTAGCGTCGCGGCCTGATCGACATTCGCCGGCCGATGCAGCGTCATCACCAGATACTCACCGGCCTGCAACCCCAGTTCGTTCCAAAACCCCGGCGGCTGGAGCCGGTCCAGATGGGCCAGCAGGGTGTCGATCATGGTGTTGCCGACAAAAAAGATCCGCTCCTCGTCCACCCCCGCCCGGCGCAGATTGGCATTGGCAAAGTCGCTGGTGGTGAAGAACCAATTGGTGATGCTGTCCGTGACCATCCGGTTGATCTCCTCCGGCATGGTCCAGTCGCCCGAGCGGATACCGCCCTCCACATGGGCCACCGGAACGCCCAGCTTCTGGGCGGCGATGGCGCAGGCCATGGTCGAGGTCACATCCCCCACCACCAGGCAGAGGCGGGAGGGCGCATCCAGCAAGAGGCGCTCGTAACCGACCATGATGGCCGCCGTCTGCTCCGCCTGGGTGCCGGAGCCCACCTCCAGGTTCACGTCCGGCGCCGGGATGCCGAGTTGCTCAAAAAAAGCGCCCGACAGGCGGGCGTCATAATGCTGGCCGGTATGCACCAGGCGGTAGCGCAGCGGCCCGCCCGCCACCGCCCGCGCCTCCAGGGCGCGGATGATGGGCGCGATCTTCATGAAATTGGGCCGGGCGCCGGCGATGATGTCGATGAGCATGGTTTAGGCGTACATCAACCGGCGGCCCTTGGGTTGGGGAATCGGGTCCCCGAACTCCGCGGCGGTATCGATCCAGAGTTGAATCGCCGCTTGCGCATTCGCCAGAGCGGTCTCGTAGGTAGCCCCATGCGCCATACAGCCGGGCAATTCCGGGACCTCAGCCAGATAGGCCTGATCCGCTTCACTCCAGTAGATGATCGTTTCGTACTTGAACATCATTCCTCCTCCCCAACCAATCGATGGTTCACCAATACCGAGCGCACCTGGCGGACCTGATAGGGCTTGGCCTTGGCGCCATCCCGCTGCAGGTTGATTTTCGCCTCCACACCTGGTTTGCGAAAGAGATGATGACTGCCGCGGACACGCTCTTCAAAGCCGAGTCGTTTCAGCAGTTCCCGCAGTTCCTCAAAGTCGATATTGGCATCCGCAAAACCACTGAGGAGCCTCAACACCAATTTGTCATGCTTCCCCATCGGTTAAGACCCTAAAGGCTCTCCGCCACCTCAATCGTCACCCGACTCACCTCCAGGATCTCATCCAGGGGGATGGGCGGCGGGACGGCCTGGCCGGCGGCGCGGGCGCGCAGGGCCTGGACGAAGGCGGCGGCGCAGGCCTGCTGACCCTTGTCCTGGCGCCAGAGGTTGAGCTTCTTGAAGCCCGGCCAGCCGAAGCCGGTCAGCTTGCGGAAGTTGTCCAGTTGCAGCACCCGCCCGGCGGCAAAGACCTCCAGCCGCTCCTTGGAGAAGGCCTTGCTGCCGTTGGCCAGGTAGAGAATGGTGCCCAGCGAGCCGTCGGCAAAGCGCAGACTGATGCTGACGGAATCCCGCGTCGCGGCATCCAGGGCCACCGCCGCCGCCCGTGCGATGGGCGCCCCGGCCAGAAAGCGCAGCAGATCGATAAAGTGACAGGCCTCGCCGATGATGCGCCCCCCGCCCACCGCCGGGTCCTGGGTCCAGTGGTCCGCCGGAATGGCCCCGGCGTTGACCGTCATCACCAGGGCCTTGGGGCCGGTCACCCCCGCCAGCAGCGACTTGATCTTTTGTACTTGAGGGGCAAAGCGGCGGTTGAAGCCGACCATCAGCAAGGGGGAGGCGCCCACCATCCCCGCAATCGCCTCCCACTCCCCCAAAGTCAAACACAACGGCTTCTCCACAAACACCGCCTTGCCCGCCGCCAACCCCCGCGTCACCCACCGCGCATGGCTGTCATGGCGGGTGGTGATCACCAGCGCCGTCGTCCCGGCATCCGTCAACAGGGCCTCGGTGTCCGTCGTCGTCTGGGCAAAGCCAAACTTGCGCCCGGCATGCACCCCACTGACGCCGCCGCTGGAGGCAACGGTGCGCAACACCGCCCCGGCGGCCTTGAAGGCC
>JADZBU010000313.1 GCA_020851955.1 Chromatiaceae bacterium
GCAGGCGGCGGTGAGTTCGGCGATGAGGATTTCGTCGAAGGCGTTGTGGAGATCGGGGCGGTTCATCCAGATCGTGGCGACCGGGCCGGTGAGTTCGATTTGCAGGGCTTGGAAGGGCATGGGTTTGTCTCCGGTGATTTTTTATTTATTGGTTTGGGGGATGCTGGATTTTTGACGGGGGGTTTTCTCCCGCCCTTTTATGTCTCGCAGGGAAGGTATTCCCTATGGCAAGAGGAGGATGGGGCTCCCTCCCCTTCAAGGGGAGGGTTGGGGTGGGGATGGGGTTTTGTTCGCTTCGTTTAGCCGTGTTTTCCGCGCTTGAGGCGCGGGCGTACTTTCTTTTGCTTCGCCTGTACAGACCGGAGACATGGTGGACACCTGTACGAGGACATGGTGGACGGTTCAGTCTGCTGCAACAGGTTGGTTCAGGTCAATGGTGAGGCAGCGATGATGGGCAAAATAGACATCGAATATGCCGTCCTCAGTGGGGTGTGGGCGAATGGCGACATCGTGCCGATGGAGGGCGTTGGAGAGCTTGAATTTGCGCCCACGAAAGCGGAGTTCGCCATTCCACTTCACTCGCAGGATCTCATCATCCGGGCCATACTCAATCGCCGGGAAGACCTCTGGGAAGGCGCGAGGGCTCGGGCGATAGCGGGAGATGGGCGTTTGCATCTGCAGCGCCTCATGAGGGCGCTCGTGGTTATAGACCTGGCGCCAGCGGTCGAAAGCCGTCTGGGCATGGGGCAGATCCTCGAAGCTCCTGCCATTGAGCACTTCGGCTTTCAGCGAGCGATGGAAACGTTCTTCCTTGCCATTGGTTTGCGGGTGATAGGGACGGCTATGGCTGAGTCGGATCCCCAGGCGGATCAACCACAGCCCGAGTTCAGTTACTTGCCCAGGTTGGCTCGGCGATCCCCAGGGGGCGCCATTGTCAAAATTCATCCGCGCCGGCAGACCGTAGCGGCGAAAAGTCGCTTCCAAGGAGTCGCGAACGGTTTGCGTGCGGGTATTCCCACAGGCTTGCAGCACCAGGTTGTAGCGGGAATGGTCATCGAGCACGGTGAGCGGCGAGCAGCGCCCCTGCAAGGTCTCGAAATGACCCTTGAAGTCGGCCTGCCACAAGGCGTTGGGAAATTCGTGTTCGAAGCGTTGCCAAGCCTTGTCCTCCGGTGCCTGAGGCGCAATCAGCCCGTGCCGGTGCAAGATGCTGCTGACCGTACTCGGGGCCACGGTGACCTGTCCCAGGTCTTGCAGGCGCCGACTGATCTTGCGCCCACCCCAGGCCGGATGTTCGCGGCGCAAATCGACCACCGCTGCTTGCACTCCGGCGGGTGTTTGGACCGGACTGCTTTGCGGGCGGCGCGAGCGGTCCAGCAATCCCGCCTTCCCTTCATTCGCATACCGCGCCAGCCATTTATAGGCCGTCTGCGGACTGATGCCGAAACGTCGGCACAATTCCCACCGGTTGGCGCCTTCCTGGCCTGCCAGGCAGACAAATTCTTCTCTCAGGCTCATGGTGTCTTGGATATCCCAGGGCATGGTTCTTCCGTGCAAAATGTTTGCACAAAGTGTCAACCATGTCCTCGCGCACCTGTCACCTATGTCTCCGGTCTGTACAGCTTCGCCAAAAGAAAGTACGCCCGCGCCTCCAGCGCGGAAAACACGGCTCAACGAAGCGAACAAACACCCATCCCCACCCCAACCCTCCCCTTGCCCCAAGGGATACCGTCCCTACGGGACATAAAAGGGAGGGAGCCCCATCCTCCATTTGCCCAAAGGGATGCCGTCTCCGCGGGAAATCAAGGGCAAAAAGCCAAACCAATTAAACACCGAACATTCACACCACCAATAACAATAAAAACCACCCGAGACAATCCATGAGCCCGCTAATCCAAGCCCTCCAGCAACACCTCCCGAAATCCCAGGTCATCACCGATGAACTGCGCCTGCTCGCCTATGGCTCCGATGCCAGCTTTTACCGCCTGACGCCCGAAGTCATCGCCATCGTCGAATCGGAAAACGAGCTGAAATCGGTGTTGACCGCAGCCCGGCAAAATAACCGCCCGGTCACCTTCCGCGCTGCCGGCACCAGCCTCTCCGGCCAGGCGATCACCGATGGCGTGCTCGCCCTGATTGGCGAAGGCTTCGCCACTTACGAACTAAACGCTGATGCGAGCAAAGTGAAGGTCGGCCCCGGCATGATCGGTGGCGAAGTCAATCGCCGCCTCGCCCCCTTCGGCAAGAAAATCGGCCCCGATCCGGCCTCGATCAACGCCTGCAAAATCGGTGGCATCGCGGCCAACAACGCCTCCGGCATGTGCTGCGGCACGGCGCAGAACAGCTATCGCACACTGGCCGGCATGCGCGTCATGCTCGCCGACGGCACCGTGCTCGATAGCGAAGATCCAATGAGCGTCGATGCCTTCTCGAAAAGCCACGCCGTCCTGCTCGGCGAACTGGAGCGCCTGGGCCGCGATACGCGCAACAACGCCAAGCTGGCCGAGCGCATCCGCCACAAATTCAAGATCAAGAACACTACCGGCTACAGCCTGAATGCGCTGGTCGATTACGAAGACCCGATCGACATTCTTTCCCACCTGATGATCGGTTCCGAAGGCACGCTCGGCTTCATCTCGCGCATCACTTACCAGACGGTGGTCGAAGATCCGTTCAAGGCCAGTGCACTGGTTTTCTTCCCGGACATCCGCACTGCCTGCGAAGCGGTTATTCGCCTCAAGCCGCAGCCAGTCTCTGCCGTCGAACTGCTCGACCGCCCGGCCATGCATTCGGTCGAAAACAAGCCCGGCCTGCCATCGATCATTCGCGAGTTGGGCGAGGATGCTGCCGCGTTGTTGATCGAAGTGCGCGCTGCTACGGTCGACGGGATAAATGAGCGAATTTCCGCCGTCCATGCTGCGATGGCCGGCATCGCCACCGTCGAGCCGATGCAGTTTTCAACCGACCCAGCCACCTGCGACATGTATTGGAAAGTTCGCAAGGACAC
>JADZBU010000314.1 GCA_020851955.1 Chromatiaceae bacterium
CCCGCGGTCAGGGTGAGCAGGAAGGCGATCTCCAGCATGAGGACCGGATAGAAGAGGAGCCATACCAGATCCCGCAGCCAGAGGGGCCAACCCCCGATGTTACGCCAGAACAGCGGCTGCTCCCTCAGCCAGGAAAAAACCCCGAGCAGGGCAAGCAGGACCAGGTTGATGAAGGCAGTAGCCAGGAGGGGGCCAGGACTCGCGGCAATCCGCCCTCGGGATAACGGTTTCTTCAAGGGCCTTCGCGGTTGGATGCAGCAAGAAATTATTGACATTCTAACCCGTGGTTTCAGAATGCGACAATCCAAGGGCCAGAGCTTGCCCCAGGCCGGTCGCCCCCTAAACCACCCCAGGATTGCCGTGAAAGTCCTCGTTACCGATGACGCCGCTGATTTTCGACTCTACCTGCGCGTCCTCTTGCAACGCTGGGGCTACCAGGTCGTGGAGGCGGCGGATGGTCAGGAGGCCCTGGCCTGCCTGGAGGCGAATGACATTCGCCTGGTGGTGAGCGACTGGATGATGCCTGGCATGTCCGGGCCGGATCTCTGCCGCGCGGCGCGGGCCACGGACCTGGGGCATTATGTTTACATCATCCTCCTGACGGGCCGTTCGGATAGCGCCGACCTGGTGGAAGGCCTGGATGCCGGGGCCGACGACTTTGTCACGAAACCCTTCGAGGCCCAGGTCCTGCGGGCACGGCTGCGGGTGGGCGAGCGGATCCTGGCCCTGGAGCAACGGCTCGCGGACCAAAACCACGACCTCCAGGAGTCGCGCAACCAACTCGCCAGTGCCTATAACCAGATACAGGCGGATCTGGCCATTGCCGCCCGCATCCAGCGCCAGCTTCTGCCGACCACCGACCAGGCCACCTTGCCCTGTCGGGCCGAATGGCTCTTTCTCCCCGCCGCTCAGGTCTCTGGCGACAGCTTCAATTTTTTCGAGCTGACCCCGGGGCTCATCGGCTTCTACCACCTCGACATCTCCGGCCACGGCGTCCCGGCGGCGCTGCTCTCGGTGAGCCTGACTCACTCCCTGGTACCGGGCGGCGGGCCTGGGGTCGCGGGCACCAATTTTCTTGACCCCGCGACTTTTCTGGTGGACCTCAACCGGCAACTCACCAACCGGGATGGGGAGGTGCAGAACTACGCCACCATCGCCTATGGCACCCTCGAAAAGCACACCGGCCGGGTGCTCCTGGCCTTGGCGGGACACCCCTATCCCATCCTGATACGTCACGACGGCACGATCGAGTATCTCCGACAGGGCGGTCTGCCCGTCGGCATGTTTCCCCACGTTGACTATGACACCCAGGAGCTGTGCCTGGACCCCGGCGATCGCTTGATCCTCTATTCCGACGGCATCACCGAGTGCAGCGACCCCAGCGGGGAGGCCTTCGGCTACGATCGTTTTCGCGAGACGCTCGCCCAGGCCATCCTGGTGGGCGGGACCGGCGCCCTGGCCACCGCCCTGGACCGCCGGTTACGGGCCTGGCGAGGCCCCATTCACTTCGAGGATGACATCTCCATGCTGGCACTCGAACGACCCCTGGCCGTGCAAGGCGACCCCCCGAGGGGCGAGGACCCGCCAACCAATCCACAAAGGGCCAAACCATGAATCAAGAAGACCCTACGCAGCGGGAGGGACCGCTGGATCAGGCAGGACGGCGGGACTCCGCCCCTATCCATCTCCTGGTACAAAGCGACCCCGAGGGGCTGGCCGATCTTCAGGCTCGACTGCTCGGTTTGTGTACTCAGGCGGGTCTGGATGACATGGCCGCCTTTAAACTGACCTGCGCCATCGTCGAGGCCCTGAACAACTGTATCGAGCATGCCTACGAGGGTGAGACAGGGCAGCCCATCGACCTCATCTGGACCAAAAATCCGGGAGAGGTGACCATCGAGATCCGCGACCAGGGCCACCCCATGCCCGACCTGGAGGCAAATGCCTCCCCCATGCCTGGATCCGATGCGGAGTCCGGGCGCGGATGGCATATCATTCGCGAGTGGACGGACTCGGTGAGCTACACCCGGGAAACCCAGGAAAACGTGCTGACCCTCACCCATCGTCTGCCTTAACCCCCGTATCCGCGGATGGCCTCGGGTACCCCTGACCCCGATGAGGGTCGCGTCACCCCAGGCCGAGACACGGCTGCACCACCGGAGTAATGACATAGTGAACCTCGAACATCGTACCCAAGACGGCGTCGATATCATCAAGCTGCCCGAGCGCCTCATGATGGCCGATGCCGCCGATGCCCGCGCCACCCTCAAGGAAATCATCGAACAAGGCAGCGGCAAGCTGGTCCTCAATCTCACGGCTACCTCCTTCATGGACTCCAGTGGTCTCGCGGTCCTGGTCAGCGGTCTCCAGGCGGCCCGTAAACGGGATGGCGACGTGCTGCTCGTCGGCATGAGCAACACGGTGCGCGCCCTCTTCGAGCTGACCCGGTTGCACACGGTCTTCCAGATCTTCGATGACGAACCCGGCGCCCTGCGCGCCTTTGGCTGAGGAAGCCGCGACCCCGCAACCCAAGAGGCGACGACTGCCATGAGTGACCACAAGGCCCCCAAAATCTCCATGGTCGTCTTCATCGACGCCCTCGGCTGGGAAGTCCTCAAGGGACGCCGCTTCCTGGAGGCGCAACTGCCCGTGCGGCGTAAGTTACGCTCGGTGTTCGGTTTCTCCTCCGCCTGCATCCCCTCGATTCTCACGGGCCTCCTGCCGCGGGAGCATCGGCACTGGTCCTTTTTTTACTACTCCCCCAAGACCTCGCCCTTCCGCCCCCTCAAGCCCCTCGGCTTCCTGCCGAAGTCCCTGGTGGATCGCGGCCGGGTCCGCAACCTGATCAGCAAGCTGGTCAAGCGGGCCTATGGCTACACGGGCTACTTCCAGCTCTATAACATCCCCTTCGACCAGATCGACAAGTTCGACTATTGCGAGAAGCAGGACCTCTTCGTTCCGGGTGGCATGAACCGGGGCAAGAACATCTTCGATCACCTGACCCAGGCGGGGGTGCCGTTTCACGTCTCCAACTGGCGGGAATCGGAGGAGAGCAATCTGGCGGCCCTCAAGGCCGACCTCAGCCAGGGCAAGATCAAATTCGCCCTCCTCTATATGGCCGCCATGGACGCTCTCCTGCACGAGGTCGGCAAGGCCAGTCCCCTGGTGGATGACAAGCTCGCCTGGTACGAGACCCAACTGAAAGAGGTGCTCCGCCTCGCCGCCGAACATTATGAAGAGGTGCGTCTCTTCATCTGCTCCGATCACGGCATGGCCACCATCCATACCCACCTGGACCTGATGCGTCAGGTGGAGGGCCTCGGCCTGGTCTTTGGCCGCGACTACACCGCGACCTACGACTCGACCATGGGGCGTTTCTGGTTCCACCAGGCGGGCAGTCGCGAGCGCATCACCCAGTTGCTGGAACAGGTGCCCGGGGGCCGCATCCTGCCCCCGGAAGAGCTGAAGCGGCTGGGCTGCGACTTCGAGGGCGACCAATTTGGCGAGCTGATTTTCCTGACCAATCCCGGCGTCCTCATCGTGCCGAGCCACATGGGCACCAAGCCCATCACCGGTATGCACGGCTACCACCCGGACGACGCCGACTCGGATGCCTCCCTGCTCTCCAATGTCGAACCCCCCACGGACCCCAAGGTCATCACCGACGTCTTCCATCTGATGCGCGCCGAAGCCGGCGTCTAGAAAACCTCACCGACCAGGCCGCCGATTATGCGTTGGGTACTCAACATCGCCAGTAACTACCTGCGCGTCATCGTGGGCATCGCGGTGATGTTTTTCCTCATCCCCTTCACGGTCGGGCATCTGGGCCTGGACCTGTTCGGGCTCTGGTCACTGGTCTTCGCCGTGGTCGGGCTCTTTGGCTTGCTCGACCTGGGCTTTGCCACCGCGGCCATGAAATATGTCGCCGAGCTGACGGCCAGCGGCGATCACGCCGGGCGTAATCAGGTCCTGTCCACCTTGCTGGTGGTCTATGGGGCCCTGGGTCTCGTCTGCCTCCTCTTGGTGGCCATCCTGGCGGGCCCGGCCTCCGGCTGGTTCGCCCTGAGCCCCGACAAGGCCGGGCCCTTCACCCTGGTCCTCTGGGTGCTGGGGACCGTGGTGGCCATCAACTTCCCGGCCAGCCTCATCAAGGCGATCCTCATCGGCAGCGGGCGCATGCATCTGGTCAACGCCATCGAGCTGGTGACGACCCTGGTCAACGCCGCCCTGGTGGTGATCCTGCTGGAGGCGGGGCTGGGCCTGATGGGCATGGCCATCGCCACGGCCGTGACCATGCTCCTGGGGCCCCTCGTCATGCTGCCCCTGGCCATTCGCCTCACGCCCGGTCTCTCGGTCTCGCCGCGGCTCTTCAGCCGTTCCCGGGTGCGCGAGTTGCTGGGCTTTTCGGTCTATTTCTTCATCGCCAACGTGGCGGTCCTCATCATCCTGCGCCTGGACCCCGTGGTCATCAAGATGTTCCTGCCGCTCACCGCGGTAGCCATCTATGCGGTGGGGGCCAAGATCGCCGAATATACCTATCTGCTCAACAAGCAGTTTTCCAATGCCCTGATGCCGCTGGTATCTCAGTCCAAGGGCGCCGGCGACACCGCCACGGTCCGCCGGATTCTGGTGGACGGCACTCGCTTCCTGCTGGCGATCGCGGTGCCCTTCATCGTCCTGCTGCTCTTTTATGCCGAGCCCTTTGTGCTGCTCTGGATGGGGGAAGAGTTCGCGGAGTCCGTCCCGGTGCTGCGCATCCTGCTGCTGGCCATGCTGTTCGCGAGTGTGCAGTTGAACGCCGCCAATGTGCTGGGCATGACCGGCAAGCACCGCTTCGTCGCCTTCGCCATGGGCGGCTCCGCCCTGCTCAACCTGGTGGTGTCCATCATCTTGGTCCAGTTTCTGGGCCTGATCGGTATCGCCCTGGGGACCCTGATCGCCACCCTGGTGGTCGAGTTCGCCCTGGTGGTGCCGCGGGCCTGCCGCGATCAAGGTCTGCCGCTGGTCGGTTTCGTGACCCAGGCGATCTGGCCGACCCTCCCGGCCCTGGTCCCGGCCCTGGGGACGGCCTGGCTTCTGGCCCAGTGGCAGCCCATCACCGGGTTCGTCTGGATCTTCCTGGAGGGAGGGGTCAGTGCCCTGGTCTATTTCGCGGTCTTCTATGGGACTGGCCTGGTGCCCGCCGAGCGGGCCCTGATCGCCGGCAAGCTGCGCCGGCTCCGGCAGCGTGGCCGCCCCAGTTCCCCGCCTTCCCACCACACCCCCAGCTAATCAGGAGCCATCATGCCGGGACCGCTGAGCATCGTCCGTCGGACCCGCGAGGCCTTGCGGCGGAACTGGTATCGCCTCCGCCTGGGGGCCCTGGGGAATGACTGTCATATCGACCCCGGGGTCAGTCTCCAATATCCGGGGCGCATCCGCCTCGGCGACGGGGTCGGCATCGGGCGCAACGCCGCCCTGCGCGCCAATACCGAGGCCAACCCCGGCATCGCCCTCGGCAAGGGGGTGAACATCAACGATGCGGTGGTCATCAATGCCAACCGTGGCTTTGTCACCCTGGGCGAGCGCTCCTGGCTGGGCCCCTTTTGCCTGGTGTATGGCAATGGTGGCGTGACCATCGGCAAGAATGTCCTGGTTGCCGGGCATACCACCATCAACACCGTTTCCCACGCCGCCGAGCGGTGCGACATCCCCATCAACGATCAGCCCGTGCTGACGGGCCCGGTGGTGATCGAGGACGATGTCTGGATTGGCCTCAATGCCGTCATTCTCCAGGGCGTGACCCTGGGACACGGCTGCATCGTCGGCGCCGGGGCCGTGGTGACCCGCTCCATCCCGCCCTGGTCCATCGCGGTGGGCGTCCCGGCCCGGGTGGTGGGGCGGCGCACGGGGGCGCCGGAAATCGCGGAGGAGGCGCCATGAAGATCATCCAGGTCCCCCGGCGTTTCGTGGTGTCCGAATGGGGCGGCACCGAGACCACCATCCTCCAGACCAGCCGCGCCCTCCAGCAGGCCGGGCACGAGGCCGCCATCTTCACCAGCCTGGCCCTGTCCAACAAGCGCCGCGAGACCATCCAGGGGGTGCCCGTGCGGCGCTTCCCCTACAGCTACCCCTTTCTCGGCCTCACCGCCAATGACCGTCGTGACATGGACAAGAAGGGCGGTAATCTGCTCTCCCTGTCCCTGCTGCTCGGCCTGTTGCGCGAGCCTGGGGTGGACCTGATTCACGCCCATACCGGCAAGCGCGTCGGGGGCGTGGTCCGCACCGCCGCCCGGCTGCGGGGCATCCCCTATGTGGTGACCCTGCACGGGGGCTTTTTCGAGGTCCCCAAGGGCGAGATGGACCAGATGCTGGCCCCCATTCAGAACCGCCCCGAGTGGGGGCGTGTCTTTGGCGCCCTGCTCGGCGCCCGGCGGGTGCTGGAGGATGCCGCGGCCGTGGTCTGTGTCGGTGGCGACGAGTACGCCGCGGCCAAAGCCAAGCTCCCTGGTCAGCGCGTGGAGCTGGTCCCCAATGGCGTGGACTGCGATGCCTTCGCCCAAGGGGATGCCGCTGGCTTCCGCGCCGCCCATGGCATCGCCGCGGATCGCCGCATCATCCTCTGCGTCAGCCGCATCGACTACCAGAAAAACCAGATCGGCCTGGTGGATGCCCTGGCCACCGTCGTCGACCAGGTTCCGCAAGCCCACCTGGTCCTGATCGGGCCCGTTACCGTGGCGGGCTACCATGAGCGGTTGCTCGCCCGGGTCAAGGACCTGGGGCTGACGGCGCGGGTCACCCTGATTCCCGGCTTGCGCCCGGATGATCCCCTGCTCCCCGCTGCCTACCATGCCGCCGAGGTCTTCTGCCTGCCGTCCCTGCACGAGCCCTTCGGCATCGTCATCCTGGAGGCCTGGGCCGCCGGCCGGCCGGTGGTCGCCGCCCGCGTCGGCGGCATCCCCTCCTTCA
>JADZBU010000315.1 GCA_020851955.1 Chromatiaceae bacterium
CAGGCGGCGGACCTGGTGATCGGCGGCACCCGCCTCTTGCACCTCTGCGCGGCTCACCTGGCGCCCCAGTCCGAACGCCGCGACCTGACGGGCTGCCTGAGCAGCGTCCCGGCCTGGATCCGCGCGGCGCTCGCGGCCGGCCGGCGGGTGGTGGTCCTCGCCACCGGCGATCCCCTCTTTCATGGCATCGCCGGCTATCTGCGCGGCCGACTCCCGGACCTGCCCCTGGAGATTCTCCCCAACCTCTCCACGCTCCAGCTCGCCTGCGCCCGCCTCGGCCTTGCCTGGCAAGACCTCCCCCTCGTCTCGGTCCACGGCCGGGACTGCGGTGAGTGGCGAGAGGGCGCTGGGCCGGAACACGGGCTTTACCCCATCCTGCGGGCCCTCCAGTACCCGGAAGCCGCTCCTGATCAGGGCTCCGGTCCTGGTGAAAGCCTTAAGCCCCCTCTCCCCAACCCTCCCCCGCAAGGGGGGAGGGAGCTAGACCCGGCAGCCGGAGGGGCTCTCCCTAACCCTCCCCCGCAGGGGGGGAGGGAGCCAGACCCGGCAGCCGCGGGGGCTCTCCCCAACCCCCTCCCGCAAGGAGGGAGGGGGCCAGACCCGGCAGCCGGGAGGGCGGAAAGGTTACCTTCCGCTCAGGTTCCCATCCCTAATCGCGGCGGCTGCCCTGGACCTAGCCCCATCACCGCAACCCTGGCCATTCTCACCAGCCCGGCCAACAGCCCAGACCGCATCGCCCGCATGTTGATCCAGGAAGGCCTGGGCGCCGACTTCCGCATGACGGTGGCCGCCCGCCTGCGCCGGCCGGACGAGCAGCTAATCGCCGATTGCCCCCTGGACCAGGCCGCCGCCATGACCTTTGCGGAGCCCAATCTGGTCTTCCTGACCCGCCAGGCACCCGCCCCCGCCCCGGTCCTCTTCGGTCTGGCGGACGAGTGCTTCCGTCAGCGCCAGCCCGACCGGGGCCTGATCACCAAGCGCGAGGCCCGCGCCCTGTCCCTGGCCCGCCTGCAACTGCGCGCCGATAGCATCGTCTGGGACATCGGCGCAGGCTCCGGCGCCGTGGGTCTGGAGGCGGCGCGCCTCTGCCCCCTGGGCTTCGTCCACGCTATCGAGAAGAACCCCGAGGATGCCGCCATCGCCCGGGAGAATCGCCGCCGCCTCGGCGTCCCCAATTACCGCCTGCTCCAGGGCCTGGCCCCCCAGGGCCTGGCGGACTGGCCCGACCCCGACGCCGTCTTCATCGGCGGTTCCAGCGGTCAACTCGCCGCCTTGATCCAGCTCGCCCTGACCCGCCTGCGGGCCGAGGGCTGGCTGGTGATGAACTTCGTCACCTTCGAGAACCTGCACCTCGCCATGACTGAACTCAAGACCCTGCCAGCCCGCTGGGATGTCACCCAGCTCCAGGCCTCCCGCGGCCAGCCCATCCTCGACATGCACCGCCTGGTCCCCGAGAACCCGGTGTGGATCCTGGCCGCCACGCCGGTCGACCGCCATGACCGTTAAGGATCGGGAGATGCGCCAGGCCGGGGACCAGCCCGTCGCGAGCCCCGGGGCCAGGGCCAAGGGCTGCCTGCGAGGCGTCAGCCTGGGCCCCGGCGATCCGGGCCTCATCACCCGCCGGGCCTGGGAGCTGCTGACGGGGGAGGGCCTCTGGACCTACCCGGTGCGCAAGCCGGGCGGAGACAGCTTCGCCCTGGACATCGCCCAGCGCGCCGGGCTGGCGGTGCCGGATGCGGCCATCCCCCTCTGTTTCCCCATGACCCACCACGCCGAGATACTGGCCAAGCACTGGCTGGCGGCGGCTCACAGCGTCCTGGAACAGCTCGAGGCAGGGCGGGATGTCTGTTTCCTGGTGGAAGGCGATGCCTCCACCTATTCCACCTTCGGCCACCTGGCGCGCACCGTCACTGCCCTGGATGCCGAAATTCGGGTGGAGGTGGTAGCCGGGGTCACCTCCTATCAGGCCGCCGCCGCGCACCTGGGTCTGGCCCTGGCGGACGCGGACGACACCCTGGCCATCCTCCCCGCCGGTTATGGCATCCACACCATCGATCACCTGCTGGACGAGTTCGACACCCTGGTCCTGCTCAAGGTCAAACCTCTGCTGGGTGACATCATCGACCTGCTGGAGAGACGCGGCCTGCTGCCCTACGCCAGCTTCGTGGAGAAGGTCGGCTGCCCCGAGGAGCGGACGGTCCGGGATCTGACCCAGATTCGCCACGAGACCGTCAACTACCTGTCCCTCCTCCT
Source organism: Chromatiaceae bacterium (assembly GCA_020851955.1). Classification (GTDB taxonomy): domain Bacteria; phylum Pseudomonadota; class Gammaproteobacteria; order Chromatiales; family Chromatiaceae; genus M0108. Next base: position 2,254 of record JADZBU010000315.1, read on the forward strand.
GGTCCACAACCCCAACCGGCCCAAGGGCGAACTGCTGCGCGGCTGCCGTCATCCGGCGGCCCGGGACGAGGCGGCCGCATGAGGATGCCCACGGGGCGGATAGCCCTGGTCGCCATCACGCGCCAGGGAGCCCAGCAGGCCGGGGCCCTGGCCCGACGGCTGGTGGTCGCCAGCCATCTCCTCCCCGCTCCCTACCCCCTTGCCGGGGAGTATCGGGGAACGGGCTCCGAGGGATCTCTTCCTCCCTCCCCCCTCGCGGGGGAGGGCCGGGGAGAGGGGGCGGAAGGATTACCTACCGCTTACCCCGGGATCAAGGCTGATCCGACGGTCGCCAGATCAACCGCCACAGCCGAGGCAGCTGACCTTACGCCTCCCTCCCCCCCCGCGGGGGAGGGCCGGGGAGAGGGGGCGGAAGGATCGCCTCCCGCTTACCCCGGGATCAAGGCTGATCCGACGGTCGCCAGGTCAATCTCAACAGCCGCAGCGGCTGACCTTCCGCCTCCCTCCCCCCCCGCGGGGGAGGGCCGGGGAGAGGGGGCGGAAGGTTTAGCTCCCGCTTCTCCGCGCGACACGGCAGGTCCGTTGGTCGTCAGCCCTTATTCCCTGGTTTCCGCAGCCTCGCCGAGCGCGATTCTCACCCAGGTAGACTTGATCATCGCCGCCAAATTCGCCCCAGCCGCGGCGGCAACGGCCTTGCCTGCACTAGTCCCGCCAGACCCGGCTGCAGCTGACAGCCCCCCTACGAGTGCTGCCACTACCAGCGCCCCTGGCCCCAGCCCCCGCCTCATCCCCTACCCTGGGGCCTTGAAGGACCAGATCGGCTCCCTCTTCGCGACCTATGACCAGATCGTCTTTTTCGTCTCCCTGGGGGCCGTGATCCGCCTCATCGCCCCCCACCTCCAGTCCAAGCACCAGGACCCCGGCGTGCTGGTGATGGACGAGGCCGGGCGCTTCGTCATCCCCGCCCTGTCCGGCCATGTGGGCGGGGCCAATGCCTTCGCCGAACACTTGGCGGCCTTGCTCGGCGCCACCGCCGTGCTGACCACCGCCTCGGATATCGGCCAGACCCTCGCCGTCGATCTCCTGGGCCGGGAGCTGGGCTGGCGCCTGGAGGCCCCCAAGATCAACGTCACCCGCGTCTCGGCTCATGTCGTCAATGGCGAGCCCATCGCCCTGATCCAGGAGGCCGGCCGCCGCGACTGGTGGCGCCGCGCGACACCCCCGCCGGCCAACATCCAGGTCTTCGCCCGCTTCGAGGAGATCGACCCGGAGGCCTTTCGGGGCCTACTCTGGGTGACGCGCCGCGCCATCCCGCCGGACCTCTGGCAACGCTTCGCGGAGCGCCTGGTGGTGTATCGGCCACCCGAGGATCAGCCATGAGGCGCGTCACCCTGGGCGTCGGCTGTGATCGCGGCACCGCGCCGGAAACCTTGCGCGCGGCGGTCATGCAGGCCCTGGCCAGCGTCCATCTGGACCCGGTTGCGGTCGCAACCCTGGCCACCATCGATAAAAAACATGACGAAGCAGCCATCCTCCTCCTCGCTGCGGAACAGGGCTGGCCCCTGCGCTTCTTCAGCGCCGCCGAACTGGCCCAGATCCCGGTGCCCAATCCCTCCGCGACGGTCCTCGCCCACATGGGGACACCCGCGGTCGCGGAGGCCGCCGCCCTGCTGGCCGCGAACAGCCGGATGGAAGATCTGGTGCTGGAAAAATTCAAATATCGGGGTCCCGACGGCAAGAACGCCACGGTCTCCATCGCCTGGAGTCGGACCCATGAATGAAGGCGCAGCGGCGGATTCGGCCCTAGTGCCCACACCCCGGGGCAAGATATTCCTGGTGGGCCTTGGCCCTGGCGCCGAGAACTACCTGAGCCTGCGCGCCCGCCAGGCCCTGGCCGAGGCCGAGGTGATCATTGGCTATGGCACCTACATCAAGCTGATTCAGCATCTCCTGACCGATCAGGAGGTCATCCGCAAGGGCATGACGGAGGAGATCGACCGCTGCGTGGCGGCCTATGAGTATGCCCAGGCCGGTCGGCGCGTGGCTCTCATCTCCTCCGGTGACATCGGCGTCTATGGCATGGCCGGCCCCACTTACGAGGTGCTGCTACGCTCCGGCTGGCACCCCGGGGGCGACATCGAGGTGGAGGTGATACCCGGCATTACCTCCCTCTCCGCCTGCGCCTCCCTGGTCGGGGCGCCCCTGACCCATGATTTCTGCTCCATCTCCCTTTCCGACCTCCTGACCCCCTGGTCCGTCATCGCCCAGCGGCTCGCGGCCGCGGCGCGCGG